>CAVRRT010000072.1:0-7662 GCA_963723305.1 uncultured Pseudomonadota bacterium | reverse complement strand
CCGTCGCCTTGGCTTCGCGCTTGGCCTTATAGTCGGCGATGGCGCCCTTGATGGCGTCCTCGGCCAGGACCGAGCAGTGGATCTTCACCGGCGGGAGGTTCAGCTCCTCGACGATCTGGGTGTTCTTGATGCCCATCGCCTGATCGATGGTCATCCCCTTGACCCACTCGGTCGCCAGCGACGACGAAGCGATGGCCGAGCCACAGCCAAACGTCTTGAACTTCGCGTCCTGGATGATCCCCTCGTCGCTGATCTTGAGCTGCAGCTTCATCACGTCGCCGCAGGCGGGCGCGCCGACCAGGCCGGTCCCGACGGTGGGGTCGTCCTTGTCGAAGCTCCCCACGTTGCGCGGGTTCTCATAGTGCTCGATGACTTTTTCGCTGTACGCCATGACGTTTTTATCCTTCGTTCGAAGAGCGGCCTACTGCGCCGCCCGAAGCGGTGCCTAGTGCGCCGCCCATTGAATGCTCTTCAGATCGATCCCCTGCTGCGCCATCTCGTAGAGAGGAGACAGCTCCCGAAGCTTGATGACCTTGCCGACCACCAGCTTGGTGACGTAGTCGACCTCTTCCTCGGTGTTGAAGCGGCCGAGGCCGAAGCGGATCGAGGTGTGCGCCATCTCCTCCTCGACGCCGACCGCGCGCAGCACGTAGGACGGCTCGAGCGAGGCCGAGGTGCAGGCCGAGCCCGACGACACCGCCACGTCCTTGAGCCCCATGAGCATCGCCTCGCCCTCGACGTAGGCGAAGCTGATGTTGAGGTTGCCGGGCAGCCGGTGCTCCATCGACCCGTTGACGAAGGTGTCGGTCACCTGCGACTGGATCCCTTCGCGCAGCCGCTCGCGCAGCGCCAGAAGACGTTTTCCTTCGCTGACCATCTCCAACCGGCTCAGCTCGGCCGCCTTGCCGAAGCCGACGATGGCGGGGACGTTGAGCGTCCCCGAGCGCATCCCCCGCTCGTGCCCGCCGCCGTCGATCTGGGCCGTGATGCGGACGCGCGGCTTGCGGCGCACGTAGAGCGCGCCGACCCCCTTCGGTCCGTACATCTTGTGCGCCGACAGCGAGGCCAGGTCGACCTTCGCGGCGTTGACGTCGAAGGGAATCTTGCCGACGCCCTGAACGGCGTCGACGTGAAAAAGAGCGCCCCTCTCCTTGACGATCGCGCCCAGCTCTTCGACCGGGTTGACGCAACCAATCTCGTTGTTGGCGAGCATGATCGACACCAGGATCGTCTTGTCGGTCATCGCCGCCCGCAGCGTGGCCGGGTTCACCCGCCCGTCCTGCTCGACCGGCAGATAGGTGACCTCGAACCCTTCTTTTTCCAGGCGCTTGCAGGTGTCGAGCACCGCCTTGTGCTCGGTCTGAACCGTGATGATGTGGTTGCCGCGGTCCCTGTTGAACTCGGCGGCGCCCTTGATCGCCAGGTTGTCGGACTCCGTCGCGCCCGAGGTCCAGACGATCTCCTTGCCGGACGCCCCGATGAGCGCGCCGACCTGCTCGCGCGCCAGCTCGACCGCCTTCTCCGCCGACCAGCCGAAGCTGTGCGAGCGGCTGGCGGCGTTGCCGAACACCTCGGTGAAGTACGGCAGCATCGCCTCGACCACGCGCGGGTCGACCTGCGTGGTGGCGTGGTTGTCCATGTAGATCGGGAGCTTGAGCGTCATTTGGAAATTCCTTCGACCAGCAGCGGCGCGCGGCCGTCGTGGCCGTGGATGTCGCAGGTGCCGCACTCGGCCGGGTTGTGGGTCGGCTCGCAGCCGCGGCAGCTGTCCATGTAGGCGAGCGTCTCGGTCAGATCGCCGACCAGCCGTTCGAGGCGCAGCAGCGTCTCCTTGGTCTCGGTCAGCTTGTCCGAGAAGATCTCACGCACCCGGTTCATCGCCTTGGGCGCCGTGGCCGAGCCCTCCCAGTCACGCAGGACGGCTTTGATTTCGGTCAGCGAGAAGCCGAGGTCCTGGAGCTTCTGAATCCAGTCGATCCGCTTGACCGCCTTGCCCGAATAGAGCCGAAAGCCCCCCTTCGAGCGGACCGCCGGGGACAGAAGGCCGAGCTCCTCATAGAGATGGACCGCCCGGACCGTCTTGCCGGTCCGCTTGGACAGCTCGCCGATCTTGAGGAGAGCGGGGCTCTCCACCGAGATCTCTGTTAAACCCTGACCCATACGTATGGGTTATATATCACCTCGCTCAGGTGACAAGGACCAACTTTCCAAACGTTTGACGGGACTCGAGCAGTCGATGCGCTGCGGCAACCTCTTCCAGCGGCATCACGGCGTGAACCACCGGTTTCAGCCGGCCGGCGGCGACGAGATCGAGGATTTCGAAGAGGCGCGCCTTGCTGGCCAAGGTCGAGCCCAGGATGCTGAGCTGGCGCCAAAACAGATGCCGGAGGTTCAGCACCGGCTCGAACCCGGCCGTGGCGCCGCAGACCACGATGCGGCCACCGCGCGCGCAGGCCACCACCGCCTGGGGGAAGGTCGCTGCGCCGGTGTGCTCGACCACGATGTCGGCGCCGCGGCGGCCGGTCAGCCGCTTCACCTCGGCCACCAGATCCCCCGTCGCGTGGTTGATCGTTTCGTCGGCCCCGAGCGCGCGGGCCGCAGCGAGCTTGGCGTCGGTCGACGCCGTCGCGATGACCCGTGCGCCGTAGAGCTTGGCGATCTGAATCGCCGCCGTGCCGACGCCCGATCCGGCCGCCAGCACCAGCACCGTCTCCCCCTGTTGAATGACCGCCCGCTCGACCAGCATCTGCCAGGCCGTCATGAACGAGATGGGCAGCGCCGCCAGCCGCGCGTCGTCGAGCGGAAGGCGATCGCGCGGCGCCGGCACCAGATTCTGGGCGGGCACCACCAGGTACTCGGCCTCGCCGCCCCAGGTCTGCTCGCCGATCATCCGGTAGTCGGGGCAGAAGTTGTCGCGCCCGCCGAGGCAGGCGACGCAGCGGCCGCACGAGATCCCCGGGTTGACCAGCACGCGATCGCCAACGCCGGCTCCCGGACGGAGTGCGACGCCCGCGCCCAGCGCGGAGACCAGGCCACAGACATCACCACCCGCGACGTGCGGCAGCGCAACCTTGAGCGCGGGGAGCCCCTGCCGCAGCCAGAGGTCAATATGGTTGAGCGCCACGGCGGTGACCCGGATCTGCACCTCGCCCGGCCCGGGCAGGGGGACCGGGACGTCACCCACCTCCATCACCTCCGGCCCGCCGTGGCGGCGGAAGAGCGCCGCGCGCATCGCTACACCGACTTGAGCGCGGCGCGCGCGGCCGGCGCCTCGGCGCGTCGGGCGGCGGCGACCACGTCAGCGATGGCCGCCAGAAAGGCGTCGATGGTGGCGTCCGAGAGCTCACCCATGTTGGCGATCTGGATGTAGCGCTCGGCGAACTGACCCTTCGAGCGGTAGATGATGAACCCGCGCGCCTTGGCACCGTCGTAGAGCGCGTCGACGGTCAGGCCGGCCGGCAGCCGCAGCATCGAAATGGTCTGCGACTCGCGGCCCGTGTTGGTGAGCGACTCGAACCCCAGGTCGGCGAACACCCGGCGGATCCGCAGGCTGCGCTTGCGGTAGATCTCGCGGCGCGCCGGGACGCCGCCCTGTTCGCGGAGCTCGTCGAGCGCGGTCTCGAGCGCGAAGAACGACGACACGGCGGGCGTGAACGGCGTCTGGCTCAGCTCGTCGAGGTAGCGCCTGTGGCGACCGAGGTCGAGGTAGTAGACGCGTGGCGCGACGCCGGCCAGGCGCGGCCAGACCTCGGGCGCGACGCAGAGAAACGAGACGCCCGACACCGAGTGCAGGCACTTGTTCGCCGAGGAGTAGCAGATGTCGACGCCGTCGCGCACGACGTCGACGTCCTCCACCCCGAGGGCCGAGACCGCGTCGACGATCGACGTGACGCCGTGCTGGCGGCAGAGCCGGCCGATCTCGCCGACGGGATTCATGATCCCCACCGAGGTCTCGTGCTGGATCATCACCGCCGCCGCGATGTCGGGGTCGCTCTCGAGCGCGCGCGCGACGTCGCGGACCAGGGGGAGCGTCCCCCAGGCGTAGCGGAGCGTGACGCGCGGGATGTCGTGCAGCGCCGCGATCTCGTCGAGCCGGTCTCCGAACGCCCCGTTGGCGATGACCAGCAGCTTCTTGCCCCGGGGCACGACCGAGGAGATGGCCATCTCCATCGCCGCCGTCCCCGATCCGGTGAGGAGCAGCATCTCGTGCGCCGGCGAGGCGCCGAACACCGGGCGCAGCTTTTCCTGCAGCCGCTCGACCACCGCCGCGTAGTCGTCGTCGCGGTGGCAGACGTCGTGGTGGACCAGCGCCGCCTTGACCCGCGCCGAGGTCATCACCGGCCCGGGACTGAAAAGCACGTAGCCCGGCTGGTCTTTTTCAGCCAGCAGGCGCTCGATGAGCGCCAGCGTCCCGGCGGCGCTGGTGGCGTGGCCGGGCGCCGCTGGCATGGTCGGGCGCGCCAGCTCGTCGCCGTAGACGCGCAGCAGCCACTCGGCGTGCAGACGCATCTGCGCCGAGTCGACGTCCTGCCACAGCTTGGTCCCGACGTCGCGCGCGACGACCAGCCCTTGGCCCGCGGCGGCCGCCACCCCCTCGGTCAGCGACGGCCGGGGCAACCGCTCGAGCGCCTGCCAGAGCGAGGGCGCCATGACGAAGAGACCGGCGCTCACGGCGTCATACGTCTCGAGCCCCTTGGCGATCTCCGCGACGCGGTCTCCGGTCAGCTTCACCTTGGTGGCGTCGCTGATGTCGAACACCCGCGGCAGATCGCGATCGACGGCCAGCACCGTCGGGCCCGCGGCGGCTGGAAGCGCGCAGAGCTCGCGCACCAGGGCCGGCGCAGCGATCTGGTCGGCCATGACCAGCAACGTCCGCTCGGTGACGAACGCCCGCGCCGCCAGGACCGAGAGCCCGTTCGGCCCGTCCCACTCCGCGTTCTCGAAGAAGCTGACCCGGCGCGCGAGCGCCGCCCCGAGGCGCGTCGAACGCGCGACGTGCCTCCGAACGGCGGCGCCTCCGTACCCAACGGTGATACCGATCTTCTGGATGCCGACCGCGTCGAGCAGCATCAGCGTCCGCTCGAGGAGGCTCGGCCCTCCGACCGCCGCCAGGCAGTTCGGAACGCCGTCTTCACCGATGGGAGTTCCCTTACCGGCGGCCAGGATGAGCGCGCGCGTGATCATGTGTTGAGGAAGAGCAAACCGCGATCCACGTCCGCTAGCTTAGTCAGAGGCGAGGCAGGCGTCACCTTCCGACGTCACTTTCGGCCCACCGCCTGGGCCGCGCTCTCCCAGCGCAGCCGTCAGTTCTTGCGGTGACGGCTGCCGGTCACCGCCGCAAAGGCGTGCGGCATCTGCCGCAACGGCTCGGCCCGGAAGGTCAGCAGGTAGACCGAGTTCTCGGTCTCGACGTAAATCTGGTCGCCGCCCGCGTCGCCGAGGACGCGCCGCACCGGCGTCGTGACCATGCGGTGGCCGTTGGGATCGCGGAAAATCACCATCCCGCGTCCGACGCTGGGATAGCTGATGAGATAGCCGGCGTAAGTCCGGCCGATGCCGAGAGACGCCCGCTCTCGACCGTGATCGCGGATTTTTCTGGCGGTGACGCTGACCACGAGAGATCCCAGTTAGAAGGTTACCACAATCGGTAGAAAATCGACGCGCTCCCGTTGCCGTCTCCCCCGCCCCTGGCGTCCCCTGCGGACCTCCATAATTGGCCTTCGACGGATCGCGCCTTGGTCTTGACGTCCCGCGCTTGGGGGGCTTGGCCCGCCGCTTGGGGGCCTCGCCCGCCCGCTTGGGGGCTTCGCCCGCGGCGGTCCTGTATAATCGCGCGCTCCCAATGGAAACCGCGATCCCCCGTGCACGCGCGGGGAACCTGACGGCGGCGCTGGTCGTCGTCGCACTGCTCGAGCTCTGGCTCAATCGGCTGGCCGGGCGGCTGTTTTTTCCCCGCGCCACCCTGTCGCTCGGGGGGGGATCGCGCGCGGGGACCTTCCTGGCGGCGTCCGGCCCGTTTCTATTCCAGCTCACGGCGGTCCTCGGGTTGATCGTACTGGTCGCGGCGTTCGCGGGACTCTTGCGGCGCGGCGAGCTCTACCCGCGCGCGATGCGGTTTTCGGTGGGGGTCATCGCGCTGGTCTTCGCGGTCTTCTCGGCGCACGCGCTCCTGCGCGCGCAGCTGCCGCCGCGGTACTTCCTCTACCTCGAGACCAGCTTCGGGTTCCTGTCGCTGCTCACCGCGATCGCCGTCGCCTGTACACGGACGCTTCCGCGCGTGCGGGTCGGCGTGGTGCTGCTCGCCCTGCCCGGCCTCCTGCACGCGGCCGCGATCCTCGGTGTGGGGTGGGGCCAGGGGAGCGACTCCGCGACGGTGCTGGCGGGCGCCGGCGAGGCGGCGCTGATCGCGGCGGCCATCGGGGCGCCTTTCCTGCTCTCCCCTCGGCCGCGCCGGGAACGGCTCTGGCGGCTGCCGCTGGCGGTGGCCTCGTCGCTGACGGCGCTGTTCGTGGCCGGCTTGCTGTTTCGTTTCGATCTGATGCAGGCGAGCGCCCTCTACGGCCTGCGGATGGAGCTGGCGCCGCTGGGAACGCCGGCCGGGATCGCCTACGTGATCGCCTTTTTCGGGTGGACCTACGCGACCGTCGAGCTCTGCGCCGACAAAGCCGGGATACGGCTTTCCGGCTACGGTCTGGCGCTGCTCGCGCTCGGCGGGTACGACGCCGGATCGCCGGTCGAGCTGACCCTGTCGCTGCTCGGGCTGGTGGCGGTTTCCGTGGGCGAGCTGCGCGCCGCCCCCTACGCCGATCGCAGCCGGACGCGTGTCAGCTCGGCCGACTGGCGTGGCTTCGTGGGCCGCCTGGCCACCGCGCTCGGCGACGGGACCGAACCGGACGGGACGCCCCCCCAGGCGGTGATCGCCGAGGAAGAGGAGCTGGAGGTCAGTCGGATCCAGACGCACCGGCGGGGCTACCCCATCGCCGTCAAGCTGCTGCGCCGGCGCAGCAGCTTGGTCGAGCTGGACGCCTCGGTCGGCCCGGTGGGACGCCAGCTCCCCGACGCCAGCATCGAGCGTCATCGCCGCTGGCTGGCGCGCAGCCCCGAGCATCGCTTGAAGCTCACCCGGATGAAGACCGGCGACGCCGCGTTCAATCAGAAGTTCAGCGTGCACGGCGCCGCGCCGCTGGGCGATCTGGAGCTGCGCCACCGGCTGGCGCGCCAGCAAGGGGACGGCGTCCTCACGCTCTGGACCGGGAACGCCGCCCGCTATCTGCTGGCCCATCCCTCGTCGATCGCCGAGGCGCCACCGGCCTTCGCGGGCGAGGTCTCCGGCGCCGTGCCCGTCGACGGTCTGGTCTCGATCGTCGACACGCTGGCCGATCTGATCGAAGCCTCGCTGCCGGCGGCGAGCTGACCCTTTACGGCGGCTCGGTCGGGGCGGGCGCCGAAATGGACGACGGCGACGGCGCCTCGGCACGCGGCGGCGCCGGCGCCTGGCTCTCGAGCTCCCGGATCTGCCGCCGCGCAGCGGGTGCATCCGAGCCGCCCGGCGACGCCTCGAGATAGCGCTTGTAGGCGGCAATCGCCGGCACCGGCTCCCCCTCCCGGCGGTAGGCCTCGCCGAGACCGAACAACGCCGGCGCGAACGAGGGCGCCGTCGCG
>CAVRRT010000071.1:0-10289 GCA_963723305.1 uncultured Pseudomonadota bacterium | reverse complement strand
CCGCGCCGCCCGGTGCGCCTCGTCGGCCAGCTGGCTGACCCGCTCCTCCATCTCGGGATCGCCGGCGGCCAGCGGGCGCAGCGACTCGACGTCCTGGACCAGGCGCACCGCCTCGGTCGCGTCCGCCCCTTCCGTGTTGCCGGCCCGTTGCGCGGTCAGCTCGTCCCAGATCGCCACCTCGTTGGGGATCTCTTCCGCCTCGCGGTCGAGCGCCTGGACATCGCCGTAGAACTTGTAGAAGCGGGGGTCGACCTTGAGCAAATCGGCGATCGGGTCGTGCGGGGTGGCGATCGACGCCTTGCTGAGCAGCCGCCGGTAGAGCGCCCCCCGCTTGGCCGGATCCTTGAGCAGCGTGGCCACCTGCGTCTCGATCGGCCCGTAAACCTGGACGAACTTGTCCAGCGTGGCGCGCACGTCGTCGAACTTGCACGACTTGAGGTTGATCATCGCGTGCAGCAGCATCACGTCGGGCGCCAGCGGCGAGGCCGGGAAGGTGTGGTCGAACTCTTCGAGAAAAGCCCCGGCCGCCTCGTACTCCCCCTTCTGAAACATCGACCACGACGCCTCGAACAGCGCATCGGGGAGGCGATCGGAGTCGGTCGGCACGCGGAAGTAGAAGTAGTAGGCGTCGTCGTACTTCCCTTGCTCGTGGGAGATCCGGCCCAGCGCCAAGTAGGCCAGATCCTTGACCGCGAAGTAGCGGCCGTCGATGAAGAAGGTGAAGCGGTCCTGATCGGCCTGCTCGACAATCTCGCACAGGTTGCGGCGCGCAGAGGCGAAGTGGTTCTGGCGGGCCTGGATGAGGCCGCGGAAGTAGAGCGCCGCGGCGAAGAAGCGGGACTGGCGGTCGACGTCCATGAAGAGCGCTTCGGCGTGCGCGCCGTCGCCGGCCTCGTAGGCGACCTTCCCGGCCAGATAGTTGCGCTCGGCGGCGCTGTCGCGCGGCAGCGACTCGCCGCGCGCTTGATCGTAGTGGTCGAGGACGGCGAGGATCTCGGCCTCCTCCTTGGTCTCGAGCGCGATGTCGACCATGGCGCGGTAGGCCGGGGCGAACTGCGGCGCCTTGGGGCCGCGGGCCAGCACGCGCAGGAGGTAGCGCTCGGCGCTCTTGGTGCCGCCGGCGCGGATGAGCGCGCGCGCCAGCGTGAGCTCGGCGGTGGCGTAGTCGGGCGCGTACTCGAACTGGGCGTAGCGCTGCGACTCCACGATCTTGTAAAGGCGGACGCTGGCCACCTGGGCGTTGCCGGTCACGAGGTCGTCCTCGGCGGCGGCCAGCTCCGCGCGCAGCTTCTCCAACGTCGGGGGCGTCTTGTCGTCGCCGAGCACGCCCGCTTTTTCCAGATCCGTCAGGTACCGGGCCATCGGATCGCCCGCGGGGCTCGCCTTTTGGGCGGGCGACCCGGCGTCCAGGGGTTGAGCGAGCAAGGCGACCAGCAGCGCGATCATTTTTCGGTCTTCAGCTCGAGCTCGACTTCCGGTTCGTACCCCGGCAGATCGCCGTCGTCGTCGGCGGTGAGGGCGACGATCGTCGTCTGGGCGTCGGGGACCTCCACCACGAACGTATGCTCGGACGCGTAGCCCAGGTCGGCGTGCTCCTTCTCGCCTTTCTTTCCGGGGCGCACCTCGATCTTCACCGTGATGGTGTGGGGGCCCGGCTTGATCGCCCGCTCGGACACCTTGATCAGCTCGTCGACCAGGGGCTTTTCACCCGAGTCCCAGATGGCGTTGCCGTCGAGACGGATCTCGGCGCGGTGGAGGACGAAGTCGGGCGCCCCCTTCCAGCGCAGCGTGGCCCCCAGCTTCGAAGCGTAAATCCCCTCTTCGACCAGCTCGGCCCGGGCGCGGGCGCGGAACAGCTCGTCGCGCAGGCGATCGTATTCGGCGCGCAGCTTGGCCAGATCGATGGTGGCCGCCGTGGGGGGCGCCGTCTCGCTCGCGCCGTTCCCGCTGTTCGCCCCGCCTGCGCCGGGCGGTGTCGCCGCGGCTTTGTCGGCCGCGCGCCCAGCGTCGGGCGTCGCCTCGGCGGCGGGATCGTTCTTGCCGCCCGCGCGCGCAGGCGCGGTCAGGGCGGTCAGCGAGAAGAGCGGCAACGCGATCACCAAGGTGGGCAGCCGGGGGAGCTTCATCATTTTCACTCCGTGAAGGGGACGTACATGCTCACGCCGAGGGTGGTGGTCAGGTCGTTGACCAGCAGCACCTGAGAAAGCAGCTGTTGCCGGAAGAGGTGGTCGCGCACGTCGAAGCGAATGGCGAAGGCGTGCCCCAGGAAGAACTTGAGCCCGAAGCCGCCGTTGCCGGCCAGGTCCTCGGAGACCACCGAGTCGACCACGCCGCCGCCCAGCGCCAGGTAGAGATCGAAGTGGGTGATCGATCCGCCGAGGCGCATCTTGGCGTGGGCCGGCACCCAGATCAGATCGGCGTCGAAATAGAGCTGGCGCCGGGGCTTTCCGCCCAGCACCGCAAAGGTGCGCTCCAGCTCGGGGCCACCCGACGACGTGAGCCGCGTGTAAGCGGCCGAGGCCTCGACGCCGAGGTCCTCGGTCATGTGATAGGTGTAGGCGCCTCCGAAGGTGTAGGTGCCGTCGAAGAGATCCGAGACGTAGTACCCGCCCTGCAGCGTCAGCTCGTGACGGTTGGCCTGTTGAAAGAGGCGCTCGCGGCTGGTGCGCTGCTTGCGCTTGGCGAAGAGATCGGCCTTCACGTTCTCATCGATGCAGGCGTCTCCGCCGGGCTGCCCGTCGGCCGGCGGTGTCGCCTCGTCGGCGGGAGGCTTCGACATCGGTTCCGGCGCCGGCTCCGCCGTCGCCGCATCGTCCGCGCGCGCGATGGCGGCCGTTCCCGCCAGCAGCAGCGCGGCGCCCATGCAGGAGAGGCCTAGCCTAACCATAGGCTGAACCCCGCCAGGATCGTGACGTTGTTGGTGATCCGCCCGCGACCCAGAACCTCCTGGGGCAAGAGGAAGTCGCGCAGGTCGAGCCGGAAGGCCAAAAAGCGGTTGAAGTAGAGCTTGGCGCCCACCCCCGCCTCCCAGGTCAGCCCCAGCACGGTGGCGTCGGCGGTGCGCCCGGCGCCGGCGACCACGAACAGATCGCCGTGGATGATCCGCGTGTCGCTGAACTTGAACTTGGCGTGGATGGGCGACCAGAGCAGCGAGAGGATCCCCTGCCAGGCGACGCTGGGAGTGAAGTGCGTCTGCTGGTCGAACGCGGTGAAGGGCTCCTCCAGGCGAAACTGCATCGGCGTTCGGGTGACCAGCACCTCGACCCCGAAGTCCTCCGACGGATAGAACGCCAGCGCCCCGCCGTAGCTGTAGGTCGACGACAGCGCGTCGGAGGCATAGAAACCGCCCAGTCCGGAGAGCTCGAAGCGGTGCTTCTTGAGGAAGTCGCGCCGCTGGACCCCCTTGCGGCGACCGCCGGTCGCGTCCCCCTCCAGGCAAGCGAGCCCGTGCAGCGCGGAGTCGGCCGACTCGGCTG
Organism: uncultured Pseudomonadota bacterium; assembly: GCA_963723305.1. GTDB lineage: Bacteria > Myxococcota_A > Polyangia > Fen-1088 > Fen-1088 > JADGRB01. The sequence goes on along the minus strand of CAVRRT010000071.1, from coordinate 6,813 downwards.
AATCGTCCTCGTCGCCCCCATCGTTGTCGTTGTCGCCGGCGGCCCCGCCGCCGGGAGCGTTCGTCGCGGCGTCGGCGTCAGGCGCGCTGTCGTCGGGCGCAGCCTCGCTGCTGTCGCCGTCGCCCGCTCCGCCGCCGGTGCGGCTGCCGGCCGTCTCGAACGGGTTGTCGGTCGGCTTGGAGCCCGCCACCGGGGGCGCGGCCAACGCCGAGGTCCCGTTGGTGAGCCCGTAGGCCAGAGCGATCACAACCGTCGCACGTACCAATGCGGGAAAATCGTAGCCCTGGCGCACTGCGCTTGGCAAGGTTCGTCATAAAGGTTCTCGACGAGAAATGAAGATCTTTGCAGTGCGGGTAAGATGTCTGACGACGTGCTCTCCCGTCGGCGAGCAGCGAATGAGTGAACCGACTGTGGCGCAACCACACCGCAACAGGCAGGCCAGCGATGTGGCGCAACGTGCGCGACGTGATCATTCACCCCACATCGCACGCCTTCCACGCCAGGTCTCGCCCCTCGTCTTCGCGGCCGCGCTTGGCCTCGGCTGCGCGGCCGCGGCGGCGCGGCCCGACGGCGGGTCCAAGGACTCGAGCGCCCGCGACGCCCCGGCAGGCTGCGCCGACGACTGCGCCGCCAGCGGGCTCTCTTGCAGCCTCAACCGTTGCACGTCGATGGCCTGCTTGAAGTCCGAGGCCAACCCTCAGAGCGTCGCCGGTTGCCTCTTCTACACGTTGCAAGCCGACAACGTGACGGCCGACGAAGCGGCCACCACCAGCTTTCTGGTGGCCAATCCCGGTCCCGACGCGGCCAACGTCGCGCTTCAAGCAGCGCAGCCGGCGACGAGCGGATCCACCTGGTCGACGCTGGCCGGGACGGAGCTGCAGATCCTGGCCGGCGCCTCGGCCCGGTTGCCCGTCTCCGGCCTGTCGGTGAAGGGGGTCGGGGTCAGCCTGAAGGCGGCGCTCCGGATTACGAGCGATCGGCCGGTGACCGTCGCCGAGATTGAAAGCGACGACGTCGAGAGCGTGGCCACCAGCAGCGGCGGCACGATGATTCTCCCGCTGCAGTCGCTGGGGAAGTCGTACCTGGCGGTGACCTATCCGCAGGAGTCGACCGGAGACGTCCAGCAGACCCCCGGCAGCCTGGGCGGAGCGGCGCGGGTGATCGTCGTCGGAACGCAGGACGCGACGCAGGTGACCTTCACGCCCGCCGGGCCGGTGACCGGCGCTCCGGGCGGTGACCTGGCGGCGGGCCAGCCCTACACATTCACGCTCGACGACGGCGACGTGTTTCAGATCTACAGCGGCGCCCCGGGCGAGGATCTGACCGGCGCGTCGGTGATCGCCCTGGGCGCTGCGGTGGCCGTCTTCTCGGGAAACATCTCCACCAGCTACGGATCGTCGGTCACCGGGATCAACTCCGCCGACATGGCGCACGAGCAGATGCCGCCGATCTCGAGCTGGAGCACGAGCTACGTCGCGGCGGCGCTGACGCCGCAGGCGAGCATCGATTGCACGTCCTTCTTTGGTCCGGGCGGCGGATCGATCTGGCGCGTGCTGGCCTCGACAGATACCCAGGTGACCGTGGCGGGACCGGGCATTCCCTCCTCGACGGTCGCGCTCGCCGCCGGCGCGGCGGAGACGATCGTCCAGGCCGGCAGCTTCACCGTGACCGCCCCCGACCCGATCCTCGTGACCCAGGGGATCGACTGCGAGCCGAGTCTGTCGCTGGCGGTGGCGGTCGGCGCGATGAACCTCTTCACCAGTCTTCCCCTCGCCGTGCCGCCGGGCTTCGATCTCCAGCTCGGGATCGTGCGGATGAGCGGCACGAAGGTCTATCTCGACACCAAAGCGATCGCCGAAGGGATGTTCGAGGCGGTGGGCAACGGGTTCGACGTCGCCACCGTGGCCCTCGATCCCTGCGTCCCCACCGACGGCAGCGGCGTCTGCACCCACCTCATCCAGTCGGCCGGGTTCGGGGTGACCCTGCGGGGGATGGACGTGGGGTCGAGCTTCGCTCTCACCCCGCCGCTCCTGGCCGGCTGCGACCGCGAAGTCTGTATCGACAGTCCCGACTAGGTGGGGGACCCTTCCTAGGCGCCTTTGAGGGCTTCCAGGTCGGCGCGGAGGTTGTCGTTGGTGAAGTTCTCGCGCTTGCGACGAACGTCGAAGTAGAGGAGCACCGTCCCCAGCACCGGGATGGGGAGCATCACCATGGTGAACAGATCGCCCAGCAGCGAGCCGACGAAGATGGCCGTGGGGGCCACGAAGATGCTCGCCACCAGCTGCGCGACGAAGCGGACGACGGCGAAGGTTATCAGCACCAGCGCCACGCGCAGCCAGTCGGAGCGGACCAGCGTGGTGCTCCGTTCCAGCGCCGCCCGTCCGCCCAGCCCTTCGATGAGGACCACCGGCGAGACGAAGGCGAAGAGAAGCGCCAGGATGAGGCCAGGGATCACGAAGAAGACGCAGCCGATGGTGACGACGATCGCCGCGGGGACGACGGCCGAGAGCAGCTTGCCGAGCCGCCGGAAGAGGAGCATCCAGACCTCGCGCCACTCTGCCCGCCCGCCCAGGATGCGATCGGCGGCGGCGATGGTGAGCGCGCCGTTGGTGAGGGGCACGATGATCCCGTAAAGAAAGAACGCCGTCACCAGCGTCCCCAGCAAGCCGAGCATGTAGACGCTGAGGGTGCCCGCCAGCGCCCCGGCCGGATCGGGCGATGCCGCCAGCGCCAGCGTGGGGCCGAGGATCGCCGCCCGGGCCATCGAATTGATGATGGCGGCCGGAACGAACAGCAGCGCGCAGGTGACCAGCAGCGGTTTGGCGTGCGCCCGGTAGAGCTGGAAGGCCTCGCCCAGGATGTCGGCCACGCCTTTTTCGGGCGCCGGCGCCTCTTCGGGAGTCGACGTTTCGTTCACGGGCAAGCCTCCTTCTTCCATCAGACGGCAAGCATATATCGAAGGGCGCCGCGCATGTTAAAAGGTCGGCCGATGGGCCGGGCATCTGCACCTCTCGCGCATCGCACGCCCCGGCTGGTGGGGCTGGCGTCCCTGCTGGCGGCGATGGCGCTCGCGCCGTCCGCCCGCGCCCAGCCGGCGCCGCCCATCGAAGCGCCGCCCGAGAGGCTGGAGGTCGAGCAGTCGGTCACCGGCTCCTGGAGCCGCCGCCGCGGCCGCGCCTCTGCCTGGCGATCGGGATGGGCGCCACCCACGACGCGACGGGATTTTCCGACGGCGCCCACCTCATTCCCGCCTTCTTCGCGGTGGGTGGCTTCGGCGACGGCCTCCTGGGGGTCGATTCGGGCGCGTTCGCCTCGTCGGCGTCGGGGCGGTACCAGTCCCCGAATGCCCCCGTCGATTGGCTGGCGCTCGACGCCTTCGGGGTGCTGCGCCCGGCCGCCCGCGTGCGGCGCAACGACCACCGCTATCCGCTTCGCGTGCTGCGCACGATGGGGGCTGAGCTCGGCCTCGGGCTCGAGCGTGACAGCCAGGTGGTGGTCTCCGGCACCCGCTGGGAGATCTACAGCGGGGCGCGGATCGAGTTCCCGCTGACGCCGGCCGGAGAGGCGAGCGAGCTCCGCCTGCGGCTGGCCGTCCGCCGGGCGTTCGGCCTTTACACCCCCACGCTCTCGGGGGGAACGGGGTCGACGGCGGTCATTTCGGTGGGCGACTCGACCGAGCTCTACGCCGCGCTCGCGGTGGTCTTCTAGCCGGCGGAGGGCGTTATCCAGCGTAGGCTCTCCCCGCCGGGCCTGGCGCTCAGGCTTGGGCAAGGAAAGCCGATGTTGTTGCGGATGGCAGGTCGTTCTTTCGTCGTGGCGTTGGCGCTTGCCTTCGCGGCCGGCTGCGCGGCGACCGTCGAAGTGCGCCCGGCGGCCGAAGCGCTGGCGCCGACGATCGCCACGGTGGTCGGCTTGCCGCTCTCGATCGGTTGGGGCAGCGACGCCGAGCTGCGCCGGATCCAGCGCCGGACCAGCGACAGCCTGATCGACGCCACCGGCGGGCACGCCGTCATCGCCGAGGAGCTCGTCACCGGCGAGGACGACGTGGCGGTCGCCGGGGCGCTGAAGGCCCTCGGGGAGGATCCGGCGCACGCGCTCACCTTCACGATGAGCGTGGCGATGGGGGGGCGGATGACCAACGGCGTCTCGGCCATCCCGGGGTTCATCGTGGGAAAGCGCCTGGTCGTCGACTACCACGCGCACGTCGACGTCCGGCTGCTCGGAACCCGGGAGATCATCGGCAGCGTCGAGACGATCGCCAGCGGCGCCCCCAACGAGCCCGAGGTCGGCCCCGACGGGGAGAAGCACGCCGCAATGGAGGCCATCGACGCCGCGCTGGAAAAGGCGATCGCCACGTTTGCGCCCCGGCTCGTTTCGGAAGGGCGAGGGGCGACATCGATCGTCGAGGTCCCGCCGGAGGCAGCGGGCGACGTGACCAGACGGCTGACGGCGCTCGGCGCCCTCTACCCGGAGATCTCGCTCGACGAGATGCAGGCGCTGGCGCAGAGCCGGGAGCGTTTCCTGGTCCTCGCGCCGGGCCCGCTCCGGGCGCTGGGGATCGCCCGCGGTGATCTGCTCGGCGTTCCGGGCGGCACGACGGCCGCCAGCCGGGCGGCGCTGGCCCGCGCGCTGGCGCACGGCCTCAGGCCGGCGCTGGCGGTCGAGCGCGGCGGGCAGCGGTACGTGCTGGCGGCGCGGTAGGGTAGGCGCTGGCGGCGCGGTAGACTGCGCGGGTGCCACGAACGGCCGCGCGCTTCCTGCCGCTGGCGGCGCTGTTGCTGTTCGTCGCCGGGCTGTCGCTTCGCCCGATGGCGGAGTCGGATCTCTTCTTTCACCTCAAGGCCGGCCAGGAGATCCTGGCCCGGCACGGCCTCCCGGGGCGCAACCTCTATTCGTTCACCGCCCCCGACTATCCCGACCTCGACACGTCCTGGCTGGCCGAGGTGGGGGCCGCGGCGGTCTTCGCGGGCGGCGGATATCCCGCGGTGGTGGTGGCGAAGACGCTGGTCCTGCTGATCGCCTTCGGGGGGGCGTTCTGGCTCTGCCGGCGGCGCGGCGCGGGCGCGGTGGCGAGCGCACTGGCGCTGGCGGCCGCGGCGTTCGTGGGGCGCGAGCGCTTCGTCGAGCGCCCGCACGTCTTTTCCCTGGCCGGGGCGGTGGCGGCGCTGGCGGCGATCGACGCCATGCTGGAGCGGGGCGGAGCGGCCGCGGGCGCAGTCGGCGGCGGCGCGACGGCCGCGGGCGCCGCGGCCTGGTTTCTCGCCGCTGTCGTGGTGTGGGCCAACCTGCACGCCGGCGTGTTCGTGGCGCCGATCCTCGTCGGCGCGGCGGCGGTGGCGGTGGCGATGGGGCGCGACTGGGCGAGCGCGCGACGGCTGGCGCTCCTCGCCGCGGGCGCGGCGCTGGCGACGCTGGCAACCCCGGTCGGCGCCGGCCTCGTTCGCTACCTGCGCTTGCACCTGACGCTCCCGGCGCTTCACCCCATCGACGAGTTTCGCGCGCCGACCTGGATCTCCGATGGGCCGCTCTACGTCTACGCCGGCGCGCTCCTCGCCGCGGTGGGGTTTCTTCTCGCCACCGGCGATGCCCCCGCCCGGCGGCGGACGGCCATCGCGCTCGCGCCGGTGCTGGCGCTGGGAGCGCTGGCCATCCATTCCGTTCGCTTCGCAGCCGACCTCGCGCTCTGCGCGGCCCCGCTGCTGGCGCTGGCCGCCACCGTCTCCGCTGCTCGCCTGGCGGCGCACTGGCCGTCGTTCTCGCAGATCCTACGCTCCTCCTTGCCGGCGGTGGCGACCGGCGCGCTGCTCGTCGGCTTCTCGGTCGCGCCGCGCCTCGCTGCCGGGTCGCCGCTTCGACAGGGGCAAGGGATCGGCCTCGACACGCGCGAGCTGCCGCTCGAGGCGATCGCCTTCGCCAACGACAACGGGCTGCGCGATCGGATGTACAACGACTTCGAGATCGGCTCGTACCTGCTGTTCGAGCCGGTGGGCGGCTATCCCCGGCACCGGGTCTTCGTCGATCCGCGCCTGCCGGCCTACCCCCCCGAGATGCACCGGCTGCTGGGGCGAGGCGATCTTTCACGCGACGAGTGGCAAGCGGCGATGGATCGCTACGGCGTCGAAAGCGCGCTCCTGACCTATGCGGGGGTCAACCGGCGGGTGGCCTGGTGGGACCCGGCGCGCTGGGCGCTGGTCTTCAGCGGGGGCGACGCGCGGATCTTCGTCCGGCGGTTGCCGCGCTTCGGCGCGCTCATCGCGGCGCACGAGATCCCGGCGACGTTCAGTTTCTCGCTCGACGAGGGGACGGCGACGCTGCCGCTCGAGGTGCGGCCGGCGGCCTCGCCGGTCAGCGACTGCGAATGGAGCCGGCGGCTCGGCGAGCTGCTGTTCGACCTCGACGGCGCGCTCAGCGAGCGGGCGCGCGCCGCCTACGCGCAGGCGCTGGCCGCCCCGGCAGGTTGCCTGGCGCCGGCCGAAGAGGCGCGGCTGGGCGCCTGGCTGGGCGCCGTCGCGCTCGGGACGAGCCGCCCGGCGGATGCGCTCACCCTCCTCGAGCGCGCGCTGGCGGCCGGAAACCGAGAGCTCTCCACCTTCACCGATCGCGCCGCGGCGCTCGAGGCGCTCGGCCGCGGCGCCGAGGCGGCGGCGGCGTGGGGCGAGGTCGCCGCCCGGGCCGGCGATTCTCCCGCTGGCCGTCCGCGCCCGCGCCCACGCCGCGCGGCTTGCGAGGTAGAACGCCTGGCCTCGGGACAGGTTCGCTGGCGAGCCCATCCTTGGAGGCGCGGAACCCGTCGCGGGTTCCGGATTGAATCAG
>CAVRRT010000070.1:0-13257 GCA_963723305.1 uncultured Pseudomonadota bacterium | reverse complement strand
CCTTTTGGATCGAGCGGAAGTCCGATGGCCCAGTCATGCGGCACATCCACCGCTTCCCACGCCGAATCATCAAAACCAGGACTTGCCGCCCCGCGCCTCACCCGCTTTGACGAGACAGCGGCTGGCCGCAAAACCATAATCCCGCGCCGAATTGGCCGCGTGACCCAGCGCAAATCTCCAATTCTTATTCAGAGAAAGGCGTTCTCGCATCCTGACGTCGCCCTGGTTTATAAGCCTCGAATCCTGATATGGGCGCAATCCTACACCGCTATTCGACTTTTTACGCACATCTGCGCAAAAGTGCAAAACAATTACGCACGATTGCACTGGTCGTTTCGGCGGCGTGGATTACGTTCTGGGGGTCAGTTTCAACCCTTTGTTTGGCGCGATATGACCATCCAGCTCAACGGTTTCGCAGGCGCGCGACGCGCGCGGCGCTGCTGGCGGCGGCGCGCAACAACCTCGAGATGATCGCCATTCCTGGAATGGGGACCGGGCTCGGCGGGGTCGATCCGTCGGACGCGGCGCGGGCCATGGTCGACGAGCTGCGCGCGCACCGGCAGCCCAAACCGTCGACGGTCTATCTGGTCGACATCGACGACGAGATCCTGATGTGCCTGGAAGAGGCGCTCCGTCTCGCGGTCGGTTAGGTAACGCGATCAAGATCCGATAGCGTTCCGACGACTTGCAGTAAGGATCGTTCGCACCTATCGCTAGTGAGGAGCCGCTCCGGGCTCCATTGAGAGGGACCAATCGTGAAAATCCTCGTCACGTGCAAGCGGGTTCCGAACCCTGAGCAGAAGCTCAAGATCGGCGGCGGGCAAGCTCGACCTCGCGGCGGCGAGCTGGCAGCTCAACACCTTCGACGAGTACGCCGTCGAGACGGCGCTGCGGCTGACCGAGAAGGGCAAGGGCGGCGAACGCGCGGGCGAGGTGGTCGCCATCAGCATCGGGCCGAAGGAGGTCGGTCAGCAGCTGCGTGGCGTGCTGGCGATGGGCGCCGACCGGGCGATCCTCGTCGGCGGCGACGACGCCGCGCTCGACGCGATGGCGACGGCGCGCGTGCTGGCGGCGGTGGTCGGCAAGGAGAAGCCGGACCTGGTCGTGCTCGGCAAGCAGACGGTCGACGGCGACTCGAACCAGGTCGGGCAGATCTTGGCTGGCCTCCTCGGCTGGCCGCAGGCGACCTTCTTGGCGAGCATCAAGCTGGCCCCCGACGGCGGCAGCGCCACGGTCACGCGCGAGGTCGACGCCGGTGTCGAGGAGAAGCGCGTGCGGCTGCCGGCGGTGGTGACCGTCGACCTGCGCATCATCGGCAAGAAGGCGGTGCGCAACGAGGCGCTGGCGGGAGCCGACGCCGAGTGGGACGAGACGCAACGCTACGCTTCGCTCAAGGGGATCATGGCGGCGAAGAAAAAGGAGATTAAGGACGTCACGTTCGTCGAGCTGGGCGTCGACGCCAAGGCCACGATGACCGTGACGTCGTACGAGGCGCCGCCCGTGCGCAAGGCGGGCGCCAAGGTCGCCTCGGTCGACGAGCTGGTGCAGAAGCTCCACAACGAAGCGAAGGTGATCTGATGGCCGCCGTCGTCGTCTTCTGCGAGTCGGACGAAAAAGGGATCCGCTCGGCGTCGCTGCCGGCGCTGACCGCCGGCGCGGAGCTGGCCAAGCAACAAGGGGGCGACGTCGTCGCCGTGGTGATCGGCGCGGGGGTGGGTGCGGCGGCGGCCGATGCGGCGAGGTACGCGGCGCGCGTGCTGGCCTACGACGACGCCAAGCTGGCCGCGCCGCTGGCCGAGACCTGGGCGCCCCAGCTGGCCGACGCGGTCAAGCGCGCCGGCGCGGGCGCGCTGCTCGGCACGGCGACGTCGACGGGCAAGGACGTGCTGCCCCGCGCGGCGGCGCTGCTGGGCGCCGGCATGGCCTCCGACATCACGGCCGTGCTGGCCGCCAATCGCTTCCGCCGGCCGGCCTATGCCGGCAACGCCATCGAGGAGGTGGCGCTGGGGGGACCGATCATCGTGGCCAGCGTCCGACAGACCGCGTTCCCGGCGGCCGCGCCGGGCGCTGCCGGCGCCGTCGAAACCGTGGCTGTCGGCGCCGTCGACGCGCTGGGCGCCGAGCTGGTGAGCCTGCACGCCACGCAGAGCGCGCGTCCGGATCTGGGCGACGCGAAGGTGGTGGTCTCCGGCGGCCGTGGCATGCGCGAAGGGGCCAACTTCAAGGTCCTCGAGGAGCTGACCGACCTTCTCGGCGGCGCGCTCGGCGCCAGCCGTGCCGCCTGTGACGCCGGAATGGTCCCCAACGATCTGCAGGTCGGCCAGACCGGCAAGGTGGTCGCGCCGCAGCTCTACATCGCCGTCGCCATCTCGGGGGCCATCCAGCACCTGGCCGGCATGAAGGGGTCGAAGGTGATCGTCGCGATCAACAAGGATCCCGAGGCGCCGATCTTCCAGGTCGCCGATTACGGCCTGGTCGACACCTGGGAGAAGGCGATCCCCCCGCTGGTCGCCGCGGTGAAGAAGCTCAAAGCGGCCGGCTGACCGGGCGGAGGACGCGCCATGCCCTACGTCCGCCTCGCCGCCGGCCGCGTCCACTACGCCGAGCGCGGCGAGCGTGGAAAGCCGTCGCTGCTCTTCATCCACGGCGCGGGCGCCGGCTCGGCGCTCTGGTCGATGGTCCTGGCGCGCGTCGCCCGTCAGGCGCACGCGGTGGCCATCGATCTGCCGGGGCACGGCCCGAGCGAGGTCGGCGACGGCCCGCTCACGGGCGAACGCGCGCTCACGGGCGAACGCGCGCTCACGGGCGAACGCGCGCTCACGATGGACCGCTACCGCGACGCCGTCGGGGGCCTCGCCGCCATGCTCTGCCTCGGCCCGTCGCTGCTGGTCGGCCACTCCCTGGGCGCGCTCGTCGCGCTCGAAGCGGCGCTGGCCTGGCCCGACAAGGTCCGCGCGCTGGTCCTCTGCGCCGCGGCGCCGAAGATGTCCGTCGATCCCCAGGTCTTCCGGCTGCTGCGCGACGATCCCCAGGCGTTCGTCCCCTGGCTGGCCGACCGTGCGCTCTCACCGCGCACCAAGCCCCTCGTCCGCCAGGCCTTCCTGGCCGCCACCGCGCCGACCTCACCCGCCGTCACGGCCGCCGACTTCGAGATTGTCCGCACGGCCGATTTTTCCGGCCGCCTGGCCTCGATCGCCTGCCCGTTGACCTGGATCGACGGCGCCGACGACCAGATCGTTCCGGCGGCGGTGCGCGAAGGACGCCCCGGCGCGGTCGTCACCGTCCCCGACGCCGGTCACCTCCTGCCGATCGAAGCGCCCGCCGCGATCGCCGCGGCCGTGATCGACGTGCTGGGGAGGTAGTTCGCGTCGCCCGCTGGATCTAGTTGCAGCCGATGGAGCCGGTGCTCAGGGCGAGATCGTCCATCCAGAGCTCGGTGGCGATGCTGCTGAAGCTCTGCCAGCCAAACATGGCGTCGACGAACATTCCGTTCATCCAGTTGGCGGCCAGCGCCCCGTTCTGCCAGTCGGTGGCGGCGGTGATCGAGTGGACCAACGTTCCGTCCACCCAGGCGTAGAGCGAATTGTAGGTGGCGTCGCCGGCGAACTCGACCTCGATGCAGTGCCAGGTGTTGGCCGAGATCACCGGGCCCCCATACCAGTCGGCCATGATGGGGGCGATGTTGTCGCTGGGAACCTGATTGGTCCCGATCACCCCTTTGATCTGGCCGAAGCGAACCTGCGTGTTTGCGCTGGTCGGATCGGCGGTGAGGCCCAGCAGCGTCTCGTGGTTGTCGCCGCCGCTCATCGGCAGGTCTCCCATCGCGGTCGTCAGGTAGAAGTAGGCGCGGACGTTGAGGTGGTTGGTGCCGGCCGGCAGCGCGCGCTCGAGGAGCACCGGGTCGGAGCCCGTGACCTTGAAGTGGACCGCGTACTTGCTTCCGTTGTGGGTGTGGGTGGCGTCGACGAGAGCGCTCGAGCCGTCGCTATCCGGATTGGTGGTCTTGTAGTTGTAAGCGATGAAGTTGTCCCAGCCGGCAGGCTGCTGGCCCATGGTGTCGGAATCGAAATTGTCGGTGAAGAAGGGCGTCACGCCTGCCCCGGCCGTGCCGCCGACGCCGCTCGCGCCGGCCGCCCCGCCACCTGAGCCGCCCTTGCCCCCGCTGCCCGCAGCGCCGCCGGTGCCGCTGCCGCCGGTGCCGGTGGAGCCGCCGGTGGAGGGAGAGCCGCCGGTGCCACTGCCGCCGGTGCCGACGCTGCCGCCGGTGTTCGAGACGCTGCCGCCGGTGCCGGGGTTCGTGCCGCCCGTGCCGACGCTGCCGCCGGTGCCCGAACCGTTGCCGCCCGTGCCGGTGTTCGTGCCGCCCGTGCCGATGCTGCCGCCGGTGCTCGAACCTCCCGTGGCGCTGCTGCCGCCCGTCCCGCCGTTGCTCGACCCGCCGGCGCAGCCGCCGAGGGCAAGTGAACCGACCGCCAGCGACAAGAACAGACCAATAGCAAAGCGACACGCGGGGGCGTAAGTCATCCCGCCACTTTACCGGTCTCCTCCACACCGCTCAAGGCGCGGCGCAGCTCAGCCGATGGGCAGGTCGTGGCGGCGGTGCGCAGACGGGGGCGCCTGTTGCTCTCGCTGCTCGTCTGCCTGCTGCTCGCGCTCGCCGTCGGCGGCGCCCTCTTCGGACCAGCGATCGCCGCCGCCATCAACAAGCGCGGCGGGATCCTGGCGGTCAGCAGGCGCAAGTTCGAGCGGCTGCGCGCCTTCGCCCTCTTCCGCAGCCCGGGCGACAACGCGGTCCTGCGCTTCGGCGAGCCTGCCCCCAAGAGCCGAGCGAAGCGGCCGCTCGCCAACTGACGGCGGCCACTCAAGACCGAAGCGCCGTCTCCCGATTTCCAGTGAATGGCCCCCTCCGCTCGAGCACGTGCGCGTGGTCTCAAGCTCGGCGGCGCGCTCCTGTTGCTGGCCGCCGCGGGATGGATCGGCCCGAGCGCCTGGATCGCCCACGCGTCGCGCCCGTACGCCTACGCCAGCGCGGCGGCAGTCCCCGCGCGCACCTTCGCCATCGTCCCCGGCTCGCGCGTCTACCAGGGCCGCCCGCTCCCCATCCTGCGGTCGCGCCTCGAGGCCGCGCTCGAGCTCTATCGGGCAGGAAGGGTGAAGGCGATCCTCGTGTCGGGGCAGGAGAGCGCGGAGGCGCCCGAGGCGACCGTCATGCGCGCCTGGCTGCGTGACCGCGGCGTCCCCGCCGCCGATCTCTGGTCCGACGGCGGCGGCACGCGCACGCGCGAGACGATGAACCGCGCCGTCTCCTTTTACGGGGTGGCCGAGGCGATCGTCTGTACGCAGACGGTGAACATGGCGCGCTCGCTTTTCCTGGCGCGGCAGGCGGGCATCGACGCGGTCGGCCTGGCGCTGCCGACCACGCTCGGCCAATCGACCCGCTACCTGGCGACGGAGTCGCTCAAGACCACGCTGGCCTTCGCGGAGTCGTATCTCCGCCCGGCGCCGCTGCCGCCAGCCCCGATCGTCGCCGCGCGCTAGGCCAGCGACCGCGGCTGGCGCCGAACGAGCGCCTGACCCTCGCCGAGACGGCTCAGGAAGGAAATTCCTTGATTCCGACGTCGCGGTTTTGGCCGCCGCTGAAGACGGTCTCGGCGGTGTGGGGAAGATCGGACTCCGGCGGAGGAGCGGCCACCGGCAGATCCTTGAGCAGAGGCTGGCCGGCTGCGGCGCCGGCGTGCGGTCCCAGCGCCTCGGGCCACAGCACAGCCTTGAGGGTGTGGAGCGCGTGGCGGCCGGGAGCGTTGGCGATGACGTCGCCGATGCTGACGATCCCGGCCAGCGTTCCGTCGGCGTTGATGAGCACGACGCGCGCTTTTCCCGCCTCGATCATCAGATCCTCGGCCATCTGGAGATCCGCCTCGGCGAGGCAAGTGATCGCCGGGGCAGACATGATCGTCGCGGCGGGCGTCGTGGCGGGGTCGAAGCCCTTGGCCATGCCGCGGACCACGATGTCCCGATCGGTGACCACGCCCAGCACCTTCCGAGCGACGTCGCAGACGGGCAGAAAGCCGACGCTCGAATTGGCCATCACGGTCGCGGCGTGCGCGATCGTGTCCTTCTCCGACAACATCTCGGGCTTCGTTCCCGTGACATCGATGCACTTCATGCGACACCTCCCGGCGGATTCAATGAGCCCAACCCTGAAAAACATAAGCACGGTTGGGCCACCCGCATCGGGCCTGGAAGAGTCCCCGCGCGTCGGAGCTCATCCGGGTCCGGCGCGGCGGCGTGCTATGGAGCCGCGGCCAGGGCGGCCAGAGCCTCGACCCCGGCCAGCACCTGCGACGACTGTTCGGAGAGACCGTGGCGGTCCCGCAAATAAGAAGGGCTGTTGTGGGTGATGAAGGTCGTCCCCTCGGCGTCCTGCCAGACCAGGATCTTGAGCGGCAGATCGATGGCGCTGCGGGGCGCCGCCAGCATCAACGGCGTGCCGGCCCGCGGGTTGCCGAAGATCAGCAGCTTGGTGGGGGGCATCTTGAGGCCCACCCGCTCCGCCTCTCCGCCGTGGTCGATCACCGCGAACAGCATCACGCCCTTGGCGCGCAGCGCATCGGTCAAACGTTGCACCGTCTCGTCGACCGAATGGGGACTCCGCCGATCGACCAGCCCGCTCTCTGCCGGTGTCATGAGGTGATTTTGCGATCGATCTCCGCCCCGCGCAGCTGCAAAGATCGAGTCACGCCGACGTCGCTGGCCTGCAGCCGCGAGACGCTCAGCTCCTCGATCTCGAGCGAACGGATGGTGGCGCGCCCGACGGTGACCCGCCCCAGCGCCAGCCAGCGAATGGCGAGCGCGCCGATCGCCAGCGCGCCGACGGCGGAGTGCGCGGTCAGAAAAGCGCGCCGCTGCGGCGTCAGCGTCCGTGACCGGCGGCGAGCTGGGCGGTGATCTTGGTCGTCGCCTCGCTGAGATAGACCTTCTTCGTCCAGGGGGCGTAGCCCGGGAGCGACGCCCGGATCGAGACATGCTCGTAACGTGAGGTCGGCAGCCGGCGCGGCGCCGCGCCCAGCAGCTGCCCGTTGACGGTGATCGTCGCGCCGGGCGGCGACGAGGCGACGAGAAGCGTCGCGGCGGGCCGGTGCAAGCGCTCCGAGATCGCCAGCGGCGCGCCGGCCTCCGCCGTGAGCTCGCGGGTGACCGTCTCGTACCGCTCGTGCGAGATGGTCAGCGTGCCGGCGCCGCAGGGGATCCGCGCGCCGACGAGCGGGCTCTTGCCGAGCACCTTGCCGCGCCAGAGCACCCTGGCCTCGTCGGGTTCGGTGACGATCTTGGCGCCGCAAAGCTCTGCGCCGGCGGTCGGGCCCGGGTCGGCCTCGGCCGTGGCGCGACCGGCGGTCTCCGCCGCCGACCGCGACGGCGCTGCCTCGCGCTTCGCCTCCGCCGGCGCGGCGACTGGCGGCGCCTCTTGCTTCGCCTCCGCCGGCGCGGCGACTGGCGGCGCCTCCTGCTTCGCCTCCGCCGGCGCGGCGACTGGCGCTGCCTCTTGCTTCGCCTCCGCCGGCGCGGCGGCTGGCGGATCGGTCTTCGGCTGCACGGCGGCCGCGGCCGGCGCTGGTGTCGCGGGGCGCCGAATCATCTGGCCGATCACCAGTCCGCCGGCGATGCACAGCAGATAGGGAGCGGCGCGCCTGGCGATCCGGCGCGCGCGAACGAGGAGGAGCCGCGTCCCGCGCGGAGCGGGCATCGCCAGCAAGGGGCTCGGCAACGGCGCCGCCGCCCGCGCGGGAGCCGCCTCGTCGACGATTGTCGGCGACGTCGGCTCGGGGAGCACCTCGACGGGGCGCCCGGGAACGAGACGTTCGATCGGCGCGCTTTCGTCTCGCGCCGCCCGTTCGGCGGTGGCGTCCTCGTCGTCCGATTCGAACAGCGTACTGTCGATGAACGACGCCAGATCGCTGGCGTTCAGGTCGCTGAGTGGGTTGGCCGGCAGGGTGAAGGAGGCCCCCGGCACGCGCTTCTCCGTCGTCGGCTGCGCCAACGGGTTGGGCGGCAACGTGAACGGCGCCCCCGGCGCGCGCTTGTTGGCAAGCGGCCGCGCCAACGGGCTGGGGGCGGCCCGCGGTACGCCGAGCGGGCTGGTCGCCGATCGCGTGTGCGGCGCGACGCCGATCATCGTGGCGGCCACGCCGGAGACCGGCGGCGGGGGCGGCGTGCGCGCCGGCGGCGCCGTGGCCTCCGAGCGGGGTGGCGACACCTGGGTCGGCTCCGACGCCACCGGTGGGATGTGAACGGGGACAGCCGCCGCGCGCCGGCGCGCGAGCAGGCGCCGGTGCACGCTGGTGCTCCCTTCTTCCATCTCCAGCAAGGCGACCCGCAACAGCGTCCGCCGCGGGCCGCTCCCCGGCGTGGTCGCCGGCGCCGAACGGGCCTCCGTGACCCGACAGCGGCCGCGCATCGCCACCGACTGATCCTTGAGCCGGATGGCGAACCTACCCTCGGTGCCGACCGGCAGCTCGCCGGAGGCGGGCAGCACCAGCGATCCTTCGGAGGCGAGCCCGGCGAACTTGTCTATGAAGTCGTCGAGCGAATCGCAGCGGGTGCTGACGTGGATGAGCGGCCCGCGCGCGCCGTTCGGCGCCGCTGCTGATTCCGGCGTCCCCCCATCCTCCGATCGTCGGCTCGGCATCGGACGCACCACCTTCCGTTCATCGGCGCTCGCGGCCCGCCCTGAAGCTTCTCACGCCGCCGCGGAGAGGTGGACAGAAAGCGCGGAGCGAAAATTTGCGCGCGGGCCCAAAAAACACGCTTGGGTTCGACAACACCCGCCCCCGTCTGCCACGATGAACCGCGCAGATGGCCGAGCCCGATGACTCCCTGACTCCCGGCACGCTCCTCGGCCGTTACGAGATCAAACGACAGCTCGGGCGGGGCGGCATGGGCGCCGTCTACGAAGCACTCCACCGCGATCTCAAGAAGCGGGTCGCCATCAAGGTGCTGAGCAGCGCGCTCGCGGCCAACGAGGAGGCCAGACAGCGGTTTCTTCGCGAGGGGGAGGCGGCCTCACGCATCCAGCACCCGCACGTCGTCGACGTCACCGACGTGGGCGTCGACGGCGCGATCACCTACCTGGTGATGGAGTTCCTCGAAGGGGAGGATCTGGCCCACAGGCTGGTCCGGGACGGCGCCTTGCCGGTGCGCGACGCGGTGGATGTTCTCCTCCCCATCTGCGCCGGGCTGACCGTCGCGCACGAGGAAGGGGTCATCCACCGCGACCTCAAGCCGGAGAACATCTTCCTGGCGCGGCGGCGGCAGGGGGCGTCGAGCCGAAGCTGCTCGACTTCGGCGTCTCCAAGGTGACCGGAGGCAGCGTGCTGGCGCTGACCGGGACCACCGCCTCCTTCGGGACGCCGTACTACATGCCGCCCGAGCAGGTTCGCGGCGCGCGCCAGGTCGATCAGAGGAGCGACGTCTACGCGCTGGGCGTCGTCCTCTACGAGTGCGTCTGTGGGCGACGACCCTTCGAGTCCGACAGCATCTACACCATCCTGCACGCCATCGGCGCCGGCGAGTACCCCGCGCCGCGCGCCGTGCGCCCCGACCTGCCGGTGGGGATCGAGGCGGCCATCGTGCGGGCCATGCGGCTCGAGCCCGACGGGCGCTTCCCCAGCGCGCGCCATTTTGCGGCGGCGCTGCTGCCGTTCGCCAGCGAGACGGCGCGCCTCGTGTGGGCGGACACCTTTCGGATCGCCGGCCCGGCGGCGCCTTCCGCGACGCCGCCGCCGGGCGGCAAGCCGACGTCGGCGGGCAGCCAGCCCCCCGCCACGTTTTCCAACACCACGCTCGGCAATGCGACCGGCCAGCGGATCGACGGAGAGCCGCCGCCGGCCGGCAAGCGCCGCCGGCCTCTGCTGGTGGGCGCGGGCCTGGCGGCGGCCGCCGTGATCGCCGCCGCCGTCGGGCTCACCCGCCTGCGCCCCCCCGCGCCGGCGTCGTCCTCTTTGGCGTTCACCGCGCCGGTGGCGGTCACCGCGCCGGCCCCGCCACCCCGGCCCGCCGAGCCGACGACGTTCCGGGTCGACGTGGAGGCCGATCCCACCGGCGCCGTGCTGGAGCTCGACGGCGTCGCCGCCGGCACGGGGCGGCTGCATCGCGAGCTGGCGCGCGACGGGCACGTCCATCGGCTGACGGCGCGCTTTCCGGGCTATGAATCGACGGCCGTCGAGTTCGTCGATCGATCGCCCGCACCGCGACTGACGTTGACGCCGGCGCCCCCCCCGGCCGCTCCCGGCGCGCCCGCCCAGGCCGAGAAGACCACCGAGCGGCACGCCTCGCCGACGCGCCGGAGCAAGAGCGCCTCGCGTTCGCCGGCGGCGCCGTCCGCGCCGGCCTCGCCCGCCCTGCCGCGCGCGCCCGCCCCAACGAAGTCGGCGAACAACGCCCCCGTCCTCGACTGACGGGCGGCAGAACGTCGTCAGGAACCTAGTTTCGCGCTTTCGATCGCGGCCCGGAGCTCTGCGACGATCGGGTGCGACGAGAAAAGGGCGAACGGGCGAACCTTGGGCATGAACACGATGCGGTGGCCAAAGTCGGTCCGGCGGAGGAACTGGACGGTCACCGGGTGGACGTTGACCCACCGATTCTCGCTCACCTCGTCGACGTCGCTCAACGGAACGACGATCTCGCGCAGATAGTTGGAGATCCGCAACTCTCTCTCCGTCACCACCACCCGCATGAGGCGCACGCCCCACCAGTAGATGCAGGCGCTGCCGACCACGAGGCCGGCCAAAAAGATCCACTTCAGGTCTGGTGGCGGCGGACGATCGCCGAAGGCGTCGCCGGCTCGAAAGAGCCTGGCGGTTCCGAATCCGAATCCAGCGATCCAGATGACGGGGAACACGAACTTCATCAGGAAGGTCTGGGCCGAGGAGATCGTCCGGGGCACACAGCAAGCTTAACAGGACAGGCCGAGGCCGGCCCCGGCCCGCCGGGAACGACGCCCGCCGCCCGCGGGCCATACTAGAAGAATGGGAAGACAGGCGGTCGTCGTGCTTTACGTGCTCGCGCTGGTGGCCGTGGTGGTCGGCGTGGACGTCGTGTTCTTCAGGAACCGGTTCTGGGAGCGGCTCTTGGCGAACGTCGGAATCGTCCTGCTGTTCGCGGCGTTCTATTTGCGGTTCCTGAAGCGCCCGTGAGCGCAGCGATCCGATCCCAGAGCGCCTGGACGTATTCGATCTTGTTGTCCTCGACGACGGACGCCTCGTCGAATCCTTGCGGCGGTAGGGGATCATCTCGAGCCATCGGGGCGGTCGCAGCATGTGGCGCCCTCGCCGAAGTGGTTGTCGGCTTGCGGGTCTCCCGCCGACCCAGACGCGGGTCTCGACGCCGTGTTGAGCGTCCCCCTGGCGGGCGGAGCAGCCACCACGGTGGCAACCTTCTCCTCGGCGTTCAACGGAGTGCCGGGCATCGTATCCGACGGGAAGAACGTCTACTGGGCGAACAACTTCGGGTTCGCGGTGATGCGCGCTCCCGTCACCGGCGGCACGGCCGTCACCATTTCGTGCGACGTCGAGAAGCCGGAGGGCATCGCGCAGGACGCCACCCACGTTTACTGGACCACCGAGGGCGGGTCGGTGAAGGCGCTGGCCAAGTAACTCTTCAGGGACGGCGGAAGAGAGCGCTGTCGTCGGACCCGTCGGGGACGGCCTTCGCGGGAAAGCCGGAATGGCTAGCGCCTCTCCAGGAACCCTCTGCCTTCGAATATCCCCGGCATCGCCTTTTCGATCCGCGCCACCCGGGTTGCCGACTGCTTGGCCGCGGCAAAGTGGTAGAGGTAACTCCTCTGCCGCCCCGGCGTCAGCGCCTCGAAGGCGCGCTTGAAACGCGTGTCCCTTCGGAACCGCGCCGTCAGCTCCTCGGGAACCGGAAAATCCGAGGTCTTCTTCCGCTCCATCCGCAGCCCAGATTTCTCGACTGCGATGGCCTCGCGCACGTAGGCCTTGATGGTCGCCGCCTGCGCGCTGATGTCTTTCACGCTGGTGAACTTCATCACTCGCCCGGCCTGCACCTGACCGAGCTGCACCAGCACCTTCTTGGGGTCCTTCAGCAGGGCGCCCTGAAAGAAGCCCAGCCCGAAGTACTCTTTGAAGCCCTGCAAAATGACGATGTTCTTCCCATCCACCGTGTAGGTGGGCTTACCCCACTTACACTCCTCCTTCATCGCAAAGCCGGCGAGCACCCGCCGCATCTCCGCGATCTCCGCCTCCCACCGTTCTCGATACGCCATCTCCATTCCAGCACCTCCTCCGGTAGCTCGGTCAGATCTGGGAGTGCGCCGACTCTGCTTTCTCTGAGGGCGTCAGGTAGCGGTAAAACGCAAGTGCGTTGCGATCCAAATCATAGAGGCCGAACTCGCCCGTTCCCCAGGGCGTGTTGCGAAGGCCAGCGGGCGAGCATTCGACGCCACGTCGTTGGAGCTCGTCGAAAAGAGCGTCAGGGTCCTCCACCAGAAATCGCAAGCGGATCGTGCCCATCTCGTGCTCGTACTGGAACTGCATGTGGAGCGCGACCGCGTCACGCCGAAACACGACATAGTTCGGTGGGTCGCCAGGGTCTCGAAAGATCGGCTCGAAGCCGAGCTTCCGCGTGTAGAACTCGATGGCGCGCAGGATGTCCCGCGAAGACTACGCGGCGCCGGTCACCCACTTGCGGTGAAGCTCCTCGGCGACCTGCTCATGGGGGATCAGCTTGCCCGCTTCGGCATCGGCCAGCCCAGCCTCGATCTTCTCGATGACGTAGAGGTGATAGACCACATCCTACCTTCCGATCACGGGACGTCGCGGTTCCGACCTCACGCCCTCATCCCGTGACGCCGGCAGCCGCGAGCGCTTGATCGAGCGTTTGCGTCGAGGACGCGGCGGAAACAAATCCTGCGGGCGGCCCCGCGAGGACCTCTCCGAGCGCGGCGAAGAACTTGGCGAAGTGAGGCGTGTGGAAATGGGCGTAGAGACCCTCGAGGCTGGTCCATTTCTCCACGAAGATAAACGTGTTGGGTGTCTCGATGGCCTCATAGACGATGTAGCTCTGGCAGGCCTCCTCGGCGCGCGAAGGGGGCGTGAGGGCGCTGAGAATCGCAAGCCAGCGCTCGCGTGCCTCCGGCTTGATCGGTGCGGTCGCGTTCAGGATGATCATTGTGCAGTCCTCTGGTCGGCAAGCTGTTGTCGGATCGGCAACCTTGGACACCTTCGCACGGTCGAGCTG
>CAVRRT010000069.1:0-7246 GCA_963723305.1 uncultured Pseudomonadota bacterium | reverse complement strand
GCCTGCTGTTTCACCGCCCCGACAACTTCGCCGTGGCCCGCGATCTGGCCGCCGCCTATATCGCGCGCAAGAACCCGCGGCTGGCGCTGGCCAAGCTGCAGGGGGCGCTCAAGGCGGCGCCGCGAGATCCGGAGAACGTCACGCTGCTGGCCGAGGCGATGGTCGAGCTCGACCCGCGCAAGGCGATCTCCGTCTGGCGCGAGCTGGCCGAGATTCACGCCGACGCGCACCGCGAGGAGGCGCGCGACGCCGCCGTGCGCGCCGCGCTGGCGCTCGATCCCACCGACGGTGAGACGCGCGAGCTGGCGGCGCGCTGGGGGCTGTCGCTGGGCGCGGCGGCGGCGCGCGCCCGGCTGCTGGCCCCCAAAGGCGCCGGGGGGACGATCTCCTCGGTGGTGACCAACGTGCAGGCGCTGCCGCCGGAGTTCGCGCCGCAAGATCGTTCGGAGCGGCTCTCCGGGATGTCGCGCCCCGGCGTCTCCGGGATGGCGCCGATGAGCGACGTGGCGCGCATCCTCTCGGAGGCCGAGGTGTTCGTGAAGTACGGCCTCGGCGAACGGGCCATCGATCATCTGCGCAAGATCTTCGCGCTCGAGCCGGAGCACCGGGAGGCGCGCGAGCGCCTGGCCGCAGTGCTGGTCCAGACCGGGCGCAAGCCCGAGGCGGCGGCGGAGCTGGCCACGCTGGCGACGCAGCTCAAGGCGGCGGGGGCACGCGAGGCGCCCGAGATCGCCGAGCGGGCGCTGGCGCTCGATCCCGCCTGCGCGGGGGCCGCGCGGCTGCTCGGGCGGAGGGCCACCGTGCCGGCGCCGGCGCGCGCCGCGGCCAACGACGATCTCGCCCTCGAGCTCGAGCAGCTCGACTTCTTCGCTCAACAGTCGTTGCACGACGAGGCGCGCGCCGTGCTCGTCGATCTCGAGCAGCGCTTTCCCGGCCACCCGCTCTTGGCCGAGCGACGGCGGGCGTTCGCCTCCGAAGGGGCGGGAGCCATTCCGGGCGACGGCGGCCCTGCGGCGCCCGCCGGGCCGGTCGCCAAGCTGAGCCCGTCGGAGAATGCCGATCCGGCCACCCACGGCGATCTCGGCATCGCCTACAAGCAGATGGGGCTCTACGACCCGGCGATCGAGGAGTTCAAGCGCCTCTCGGCCGACAAGACGCGCGCGGTCTTCGCCTACACGATGATCGGGGAGTGCGTGGAGGCGAAGGGGGAGCTCGGCGAGGCGGTCAAGCGCTACAAGGAGGCGCTCAACCTGCCGCAGGCGACGGCGCAAGAGTCGGTCGAGCTCTATTACCTGCTGGGGTCGGTGTTCGAGCAGCTCGGCGACGTCCGGGAGGCGCTCTACTTCTTCGAGAACGTCGGCAAGCGCGACCCAGGATTTCGCGACGTCAAGAAGCGGATCGTGACGCTCAAGACGCCGAGCGGCGCGAGGAGCTGAAGCGCCGATGTCCGACCAGCAGCCAGACCTGGAACCGCTCGCCGACCGCGCCCGCGATCTGTTCCTCGCGCTCCAGGACCGCATCACGGCGGCCATCGAGGCTGCCGACGGCGGGGGTCGGTTCCGCGAGGACGCCTGGACGCGGCCAGGCGGCGGCGGCGGGCGCACCCGCGTGCTGGCCGGCGGCGCGCTGTTCGAGAAGGCGGGCGTCGGATTCTCCGACGTGCACGGGACGCTGCGGCCAGAGATGGCCAAGGCGCTGCCCGGGGAGGGGCTCGACTTCCGCGCCGCCGGCCTTTCGCTGATCTTCCACCCGCGAAGCCCGCGCATCCCGACCGTGCACGCCAACGTGCGGCACATCCAGCGAGGCACGCGGTCCTGGTTCGGCGGCGGGACCGACCTGACGCCCTACTACGTCGTCCCCGCCGACGCGGCCTCGTTTCACCGCGCCCTGCGCGACTGCTGCCTGCGCCACGACCCGAGCTTCTATCCGCGCTTCAAGCGCTGGTGCGACGACTACTTCTTCCTGCCGCACCGCAACGAGCCGCGCGGGGTAGGCGGCCTCTTCTTCGACTATCTGGGCGCCGGCGCCGAGGCCACCGCCGGCCAGGGTGCGCCGGAGCCGCCGTCGCCGCGCGAGGAGGACGCCGAGGCGATGTTCAGCTTCGTGCGCGACGTCGGCCAGACGATCCTGGCGGCCTACCTGCCGATCGTCGAGCGGCGGCGCGGCGATCCCTGGGGGGAGCGCGAGCGCGATTGGCAGCTCGTGCGCCGCGGACGCTACGTCGAGTTCAACCTGCTCTACGACCGCGGCACGGTGTTCGGCCTCCGGACCGACGGGCGCGTCGAATCGATCCTGATGTCGCTGCCGCCGGAGGTCCGCTGGGCCTACGCGCACGCCCCGGAACCGGGCAGCGCGGAAGCGGCCTCGCTGGCCGCGATCTGCGCGCGGCGAGAGTGGGCTGACGAGCCGGCCACCTGAGCGCCGGTGACCGTCGGGCGTCGCGCGCTGGAAGCTCAGCGTCGGCGCCGCTGCGCCCGGGCGGGAGGCGCCGGCGTCTCTCGCGGCGCGGCCCCTTCGAGGCTGGGCGGGACCTTGAACGCGTCCCGGAACCGCCCCACGTCGAGCGTGAGCTGGCCGAGCAGCATGTCGAGCATCGTTTCGCCCAGCCGGCAGATCTCGCCCAGCCGGGCGACGCGCTCGACGACGAAGTCGGCCTCCGCCTTGGCCCGCCGCAAGCCGGCTTGCCCGGCCGGTCCGGCAGGCCCGGCGACCGCCGCCTGCGCCGTCCGGGCGGTCTTTTCGGCGCGCCCCACGACCTCCACCGCCGCGCCGATCTCGCGCCGCTCCCGCTCGTTGAGCACACCGGAGATCATCTTCCAGAAGTCGGTCTCGGCCTGATAGTGCTCGCGCCGCTGCCCGCGCACCCAGACCTTGTGGACGACCCCCCAGCGTCCCAACGCCGCCAGCGTCATCGAGGCGCTCCCCACCGAGATCTCGAGCCGCTCCTGAAGCTCGCTCTGCGCCAGCGGCTCGCGCGAAAGGTAGAGCAGCCCGAACGCCCGCCCCATGGTGCGGGTGAACCCCCAGAATTCGGCGATGCGGCCACAGGCGTCGATCGCCAGATCGCGCGCCGTCGTCAGCTCGTCGTCGGTGCCCATCGTCGGACAGTGCGGATGCTCGCCAGTTGGCCGTTCGCCGATCCCGTCGACGTAGCCGGGCTTTGCTGCACCTCAAGCGGGGGGACCCGCCCGGGGAGCCCGCGCCCGGCGGAGTCCGCGGCGGGGGGGCGCGGGGTCCCTTCTTCCAGGGTCCTCGCCGCGAGTTGCCCGCAGGCGGCGTCGATGTCGTCGCCGCGCGGCGAGCGAATGTAGACCGCCACACCGGCGGCGCGAAGCCGCTCCTGAAAGGACCGGATCCGCTCCGCCGATGGGCGAGCGAACTCCGGTCCGGCGAACCCGTTCCAGGGGATGAGGTTCACCTTGGAGGGGATGCCGGCGATGAGCCTCGGGAGGCGATCGGCGTCGGCGTCGGTGTCGTTCAGGCCGGCCAGGAGCACGTACTCGAACGTGACCCGCCGGCCATGCGACAGCGGCCAGCGTCGCGCGGCCTCGAGCAGCGCCGCGATCGGCCAGCGCTTGTTGATCGGCATGATCCGGTCGCGCACCTCGTCGGTCGTGGCGTTGAGCGAGATGGCCAGGTTCGGGGCCGGTGACAGCGTGCCGAGCTTCTCGATCCCGGAGACCAGGCCCGCCGTGGAGACGGTGATCCGGCGGGGCGAAAATCCCGCCCCCCAGGGGTGCTCGAGCAGCGCCAGCGCGCGGGTCAGGTTGTCGTAGTTGTGGAGCGGCTCACCCATCCCCATGAACACCAGGTTGGTCGGCCGCCGGCCCGCCAGCGCGGTGGCGCGGTAGATCTGCTCGACGATCTCGTCGGCGCCGAGGTGGCGGCCGAACCCGAGCGTGGCGGTGGCGCAGAAGCCGCAGTCGAGGGCGCAGCCGACCTGCGACGACACGCAGAGGGTCAGCCGGTTGCGGGCCTCGTCCTCGTCGGGGATGAGGACCGACTCGATGGAGCGGCCGTCGTGCGTGCGCCAGCGTAGCTTGCGGGTGCCGTCGCGCGCGGTCTGGACCACGTCCAGCACCAGCGGTCGCAGCGGGTGGGCCGCGCCGAGCGCCTCCCGCAACGGGGGGGGGACGTTGACCATCTGGTCGAGGCTCTCGACCGCCTGCCCGTGGAGCCAGCGGAAGAGCTGCTCGCCGCGGTATCCGGGGGCGCCCGCCCCGGCCACCCAGCCGGCAAGCTCGGCCGGCAAGAGGCCGCGCAGAGGCGTTCCCGAGGCAGGGACGAGGGCACGTGGCGCGGGGCCCTCAGCCCCAGGTGGGGGTGGTGGCGGCTGGCGGTTCGGGGGAAGGCCCACGGCGGTCACGGCGGTCGCGGAGGATAACGCCCCCGGAGGGGGCTGGCCAGCGGGGCGCCCCAAGATCGAGGTGCTAGCGGCGCTTTCGCCGTCGCCCAGCGACGAGGCCGAGGCCCAGCAGCAACCCCAGCCAATTCCCGCCGCGGCCACCGCCGCCGACGGCGCAGCTGCAGCCCGACTCGCCGCCGCCGTGCTGACCGACCATGGTGGTGACCGGCTGGCAGGTGTCCTTGAGCATGCAGGTCCCGATGCCGTCGGAGGTGACGCCGCAGGTCCAGCAATCGGTGGGGCAGTTGATCGTGATGCAGGGATCGACCTCGCATGTGGAGCTGGTCGCGACGCAGGTCTCGCCAGCGCTGCACTGCGTGGCCGGGCAGCGATTGGCCTTGCAGGTGACGGTGGTCGGATCGCAGACCTGCCCGTCGGGGCAGTACATGCCGCCGCAGGGATCGGGGATGCAACTGCCCGCCACGCAGCGCTGGCCGGCGGCGCACGCCGATGGGTCGCAGAGGTTGACGCAAGCGCCGTTCTGGCAGTACTGGGTTGCGCCGCAGGTGACGCCCAGGCACTTGTTGGGCGTACAGCTGCCGCCGACGCAGAGCTGCCCCGTCGGGCAGCCGAGATCGTTGCAGTCGACGCAGCGACCGCCCATGCAGGTCGCCGACCCGGAGCAGATGACGCCGGCGCAGTCGTCGACGCAGGCGCCGCTCGACTCGTCGCACTGCTGGCCGCTCGGGCAGGTCACGCTGGCGCAGCGCTGCGGGATGCAGTAGCTGTTCGAGCACTTGTAGCCGAGCGGGCAGGGGAACTCGCCCCCCCCGCACTGCAGCGTGCAGGCGCCGTCCTTGCAGCCGAAGCCGTTGGGGCAGTTGCCGGTGGTGTCAGGCTGGCCGTCGCAGTTGTTGTCCATGCCGTTGCAGATCTCGCCCGCCGACGGGGAGCACGCAGCCGACGCAGACGAAGCCGAGCGCGCCCATGCACTCCAGATGGCCCGCCTTGCAGATGCCGACGCCCACCTCGGCCTGGGTGAGGCCGGGGCAGAGGCAGGGCTGCCCGGTCTGCGGGAAGTTGCCGTCATCGACGATGCCGTCGCAGTTGTTGTCGATGCCGTTGCAGACCTCGGGTTGCGGCGTGCTGACGACGTTGCACTGCAGCTTGCCGTTCTCGCAGATGATGGTCCCCGCCTGGCAGGCGCCGAGGCCGTTGCCGCAGGCCTCTCCCACCCCGGGGAGCATGCCGCCGGCGGGCGGATCGTCGATGATGCCGTCGCAGTTATCGTCGATGCCGTTGCAGACCTCCGGTTGCGGCGTCCCGATCGGGGCGTTGCAGACGGTGTCGGTTCCGTTGGCGTTGCAGACCAGGATCCCGGTCCGGTAGCAGGCGCCGATGAGGCCGTTGTTACAGGGGGTGCCGACCGGGCCGGTCGGCCAGCTCCCGTTGTCGATGATGCCGTCGCAGTTGTCGTCGATGCCGTTGCAGATCTCCTTGGGGACCGCGCAGCCGCAAGGGCCGCCGCAGGCGTTGAGCGGCAGCCCCTCGTCGACCTGACCGTTGCAGTTGTCGTCGATGCAGTTGCAGGTCTCGACCTCACAGTGCCGGGGCGTGCCCCCGTTCTGCCCGATCACGTTGTCCGGGTCGTTCGGGTTGTTCGGGCTGATGACGAAGCTGCCGCAGGCGGCGATGGTGTTCCCGGGGACGCAGAGGCTGCACTGGTTCGAGACCCCCTCGTCGATGAGGCCGTTGCAGTTGTCGTCCTTGCCGTTGCAGATCTCGGCCGGTGGGACGTTCTGGGCGATGATCCCGACGATGGCGCTCTTGGCGGCGTCCGGGTCGTTCAACGACACCCGGATCGAGGCGCCCGTCCCGCCCGCCGACGCGATCGCGTCGTTGGCGCTGTCGGCCGTGGTGTCGGTGATAACGAAGACCTTCACGCCAATCTTGCTGAGCAGACAGGCCTGGTTGATCGGACTGAAGTAGTCGTAGTTGCCACCACCCGAGCAATCGGCCAATTTGAACGAGGCGTCGGGCGCCGTGGCGTCGTCGCAAGTCTCGTCGCCGTCGGTGGCCACCACGACCACGTTGTGCCGGCATGTTCCCTTGGGATCGTTGGGGACGATCTCGTTTTGGAAGTAGAGGTTCGCGTAGAACAGCGAACGGCCGAGCGGCGTGTAATCGTTGGGGTGGAGCTCGGGATCGGTCACCGCGCCGTTGCTGGTCGGCGCCTCGACGTTGTCGATCCACTTGTAGATCGAGGCCATCTGGGCGGCGCCGGAGGGGTCGAACTGCGCCATCGTCGGCATCGTGCCGACCGCAGCCGCGGTCACGCCGACGTGGAACACCTGGGAGGCGCCGCTCGTGAACCAGGTGCCGTAGGTCGTCTGCGTCGGCGAGTTGTTCGTCGACATGAGGCAGCCGATCGGGTACGTGGTGGCGTTGTGGTACCCGGTGCCCGCCCGGTTGGTGACGGTCATCGTCTGCTGCGGGCTGGCCGAGTAGTGCCCGATGGGGTTCTGCGTTTCCGTGGTGCATTGGCCGGCGGTGAGGGTCGTGTAGGTGTTCGAAACCACCTCCGGGAAGGACATGAGGCCGAAGTTCGCCTCGTCGGTCCCCACCTCTTGCAGCGCCGCCCGCAGGCCGCTCTTGAGGCTGTAGAGGCGGCTGGTGGTGCTCTGGGGGCAGACCGTGGTGCCGTCGGCCTGGTTGACCAGGCTCGAGTTCTCGTGCATCGAGCCCGAGGTGTCGACCAGGAACATGATGTTCGGGCGGAGCGACTGCGCGCGCGCCGGGGTCGCCGCCGCGACCGTGGCCGCCACCGAGAGCAGTACGAGTCGAAGTCGGTCGGTCATCACGCGCCTCCGCCTTCTCCCGGCGTCCGTGGGGGTCATCGCG
>CAVRRT010000068.1:0-17819 GCA_963723305.1 uncultured Pseudomonadota bacterium | reverse complement strand
GCCTCCGCGGCCGGCGCGCCGCCGCTCGCTCCGGCCAGGAGACGCAAGTCGTAGAGCGACCGCCCCTCGGAGATGCTGGTCAGGCCGCGCTCGAGCAAGCGCGCCGACACCGACAGATTGCGCCCGTAGTTCTCGATCCGCTTGGCGAAGGGCGACCAGATGGCGTAGGCGAGAATGAGACCGTAGAACGTCGCCAGCTGGGCGACCGCCATCGCCGGGCCCAGCTGCTCGAAGTTGCGCAGGTTGATCAGCATGTTCACCAGGCCGACGATGGTCCCCATCAGGCCGACGGCGGGCGTCGTGCGCGCCAGGAAGCGGAACACCTCCTCCGCCTCCTTGACCTGCGCCAGCCGCGCGTAGGACAGCGTCAGCACCGTCTCGCGCGCGTCGGAGCCGCCCCCTGGCTGCAGCAAGAGCGGCCCCACCTCGCGCAGCAGCGGATCCTCGGCCTCGGCGAGCACCTTGGAGGCCTCCACGGTGCGGCCCTGCTTGAGCTCGCGTCCGAACCGATAGAGGTCGCCGATCATGCGCGCCTCGGCCCGGCGGGCGTTGTAGCGGAGCGCCTGCGCCAGCGTGACGATGCCGCGCCAGATCTCGCGCACGTCGTGGCCCACCAGCAGGATCGACGGTGGCGCGCCGAGGAGCAGGATGAGCGCCGCCGGGTGAAAGAAGCCCGTGAAGCCATTCGGCATATGGCTACGCGTCGCGACCAGTGTCGCCCACAGCCCAGCGAGCCCGATGATGATGTGCATGATCTCTACATCCCTACTTTCTACATCCCTATTTGCCGAGGCGCTGGAGCGCCTCCAGCACCGCCAGGTTGAACGGGTTCAGCCGCAGCGCTTCCTGCCAGGCCTCCCGCGCGAGGTTCTTGTTGCCCAGGCGCTCGTAGAGCGATCCCTTCATCGATAGGATGTGCTCGTCGTCGGGGTACTGCTTCTCGAGATCGACCAGCTCCACCAGGCCCAGCTCGTAGTGGCTTGTGCGGTAGAGATCTTTGACCCGGGCCAGCGTCAGCAGATAGCTCTTCTTGGGGCCGTCGCCCGCTTGCGCCGCGTCGCCCTGCTTTCGCGCGTCGGCGGCCCGGGCGGCCTTCCGCGCGGCGTCAGTCGGGCGGCCCCCCTCGTCGATCGCGTCATCCGGACCACTGGCGGTCTCCGTCTTGGCCCGCTCCGCCGCCTGATTGTCGGCGATGATCTCGCGATCGGCGGCGGTCGCCGTCGCCATGTCGATCGACATCGGCGAGGCGGGCTTCCCGCTCAAAGGAACCGTGACTTGGTAGGCGGTCGCGATCTCCGGCAGCTGAAACTCCCAGTCGCGTTGCCCGTCGGTCATCCGCACGACGTAGGTGCTCCGGCCCGCCCCGCCCGAGGCGGTGTAGGGCGACCCACGCAGCAGATCGGGCGGCACGCGGACGTCCGCCGGCACGGCGCCGGCCGTCGAACAGCCGACGCCCGTCGCCAAGGCGACCGCGCAGAGAAGATGATGGAGACCGATCTTCGACACCTGCTTCGACATGTGTTTCACCAGTTGAGCGCAACCCGCAGCCGAAACCCGAGCCCCCCCAGATCGTAGCCTGAATACGTGGTCGGGAAGACGTACATGAGCCCCCCCGAGAAGGAGAGGCGGTACTTGAGGTGAAGATCGACGCCGCTCTCCAGATAGAACGTGTTCCCCTCGTTGCCGGTGAACATCCCGCCCCCCTCGCCGTAGATCCAGAGCTCGGGCTTGTTCAGGTTGGGCGCCGACACATCGTGCGAATAGTAGGCGCCGAGCAGGATCGAGTTCAGCGCCTGCGGCTGCTTGGTGCTGCTGGGCGGACCGGTGGTGAAGATGCCGGCGCTGATGCCGAACAGGCTCGACTGGTCCTCCCCGAACCGCTCGTGAAACCGGAGCGCCACGTTGGCCCCGATGACGTCGCCGGTCGGCGCCGAGTACCCGAGCTGCATCATCCCCAGCGACGCCGCGTAGCCGTAGCTGGGGCGGCCGGAGATCTTCTGTTCCAATTCAGCGGCCCGCTCGGCGCGCGTCGGGATCCGCTGGCCGGTACGAAGGAGCGCCGACATCGTACCGTCCGACCGGTAGGCGTCGCTCCAGACGACCGTGCCGTCGGAGGCGCGAAACACCTTGGCCTCCACCCAGATGATGTTCTGATCCGGGCTGTAGCTGAAGTCGACGTCCATGAAGGTCTTGATGCCGACGCTCTCGCCGAGTCGGCGCAGATCCTCCTGGCTGACCGCGCCGAGCGTGATGACCCAGTTTCCCCCTTCGACCCGGGAGTGCATCGCCTGGCATTCGGCACAGACGTTGATCTTCAGCGCCGTCGCGTTGATGAGGCGCGCGGTCAGCCGCGCCTCGAGCGTGTGCGCGAACTCGGGGCGCAGGTTGGCCGACACGCGCACCAGGCGAATCGCCATCGGCGATATCAGGTTCGGGTCCTGCAGCGCCAGCTGGCGCGCGATCTCGTCGATGATGTCATCCACCAGCTCGAAGAAATCGATGCTGTCGGTGGAGCGCCGGATCAGCTCCTCGACCTGGCTCGGCGAGGCGGGCTTGGGCGGCGGCGGGGGCGGCTCCGCCTGCACGCGGGCCGGGCCGGTCGCCGCGCCGGAGAATGACGTGACCGGTCTCGGCGGACGCACCGGCGGGGGCGCATCGGGATCGACGGTGGCGCGGCGGCGGACGGGCATCTCGCGATCAACCCGCTGCCGAACCTCGCCACCGTTCTGCGTGCGAGCGTCGGTGGCGGAATCTCGCGGGCGGGTGCCGTCGGTCTGCGGCGCTGGCGCGGGGGCGCTCGGTCCCGGCGTCCCGGAAGTGTCAGTCGGCGCGTAGGTGCCCGGCGCGGGCGTGCCCGGCGCGTAGGTGCCCGGCGCGGGCGCGTCGTCCGCCGCCCGCGCCGTGGCGGCGAGCGCCAGGACAGCGAAAGCCAGGCCGGCGATCTCCAGGCGGCTAGAAGGCATATCCCACCTGGAATCGGACGCCGTTCCGGTCCGCGTTGAGGCTGTCGGCGAGGGCAGTGTCGAGGGTCGGGCTGGGAGTCTTCTTGGCGTCGTTCAGGCTCGCGCCCGTATAGAACGTGTATTCGAAGACATATTCGACGCTCATGCGGAAGGCGCGGAGCTCGAGCGCGAGGCCGGCTCCGGCGGCGAGGCTGTTGGCGCGCCCCGATCCACCGACATAGTTCGAGCTGTTACAGTACTGCGGGCAGAGCGCGAGGTTGGAGGTCATGAGTGAGAGCCCCGTATCGATGAACGGCGTGAAGTCATGATCACTCAAGTACCAGCGTCCGCGTAGCCCGAACGCGGTGCGCCCGCAGTCGGAGGTACTGTTCCCGTTTTGATCGGAGCAGGAGATTGGCCGGAAGCCGACCCAGGCTCCCACCTCCCACCGCCGCAGAAAGTCCCAGGAGAAGGCCAGGCCGTAGCTGGCGAGGCCGCTTCCCAGAAACAGCTCGACCGCCATCGGATGCGTCACCCGGGAAGGTTGCGTCGCCTCGATCCATTGCTGGACACGCGCCTCGCGGGCCTGCTCCTCGCCGGCGACCTGCTGGCGCCGCTCGTCGTCGAGCCGGTACTCGAACCGCTGGAGGCGGCAGCTCCGGCGCAGATGCTCCGCGGCCGGACTGGCGTCGGCGAAGTCGAGCGCGCGCGCCGCCTGGCAGGGGTCCTGGGGCACCTGCTCGACGAGCGACTGCGCGCGCGCGGCGCCGGCCGCCAGCAGGAGCGGAAGCAACCAGAGCGCCCACAAACCGCATTTCACGAGCCGCCCCCCGTCCAGGCGACCCGAAAACTGCCCGGCCAGCGGCGCAGCGACGACGGCGTCGGATTGGTGCCGCGCCGGGGCACGAAGACGAGCGGGCCCGCCTCCTCCAGCGTCGGCCGCAGGTCGATCACCGGCCGGCGCACGTCATAATTGCGGCCGATGAGAATGTCGCCGAGGAGGATGGGGCGGCGCGACGACCCCACGGTCTCGGCGTAGGCCCGAGCCCCCGTCTTGAGGTGGGCGCTGGCAGCGCGGTAGAGCGTGGTCAGCTCCTCGTCGACGGGGCCGCGGCCGGCCTCGTCGAGGTGCCGTTTGAGCGTCGCCACCAGCGTCCCGAGATTGGTCTGGTCGTCGTTGTCGACGAGCGCGGGCAGCGCGTCGCGCGCCACCACGAGAAGCGCGCGCTGCCAGTCGACCGAGCGGTCCGCCCGCTGCTTGGCCCGCCGCCCCTCCGCCTCGTCGGAGGCGATGAGGCCGCCGTCGCCCGCGCTCAATTTGGGCTTCGACCTCGCCTTCGACTTCGACTTGTCTTTCGACTTCTCTTTCGACTTCTCTTGGTCGGGCTGGGTGGAAGCGACAGGCTCCTCCTGACCGGCGAGCAGCTGGAAGGTCCGGGCGAACTCGGCGCGCGCGCCGGCCCGCGCCGACGCCACGCACTCCCGGGCCAGGTGCTGCAGTCGCCGTTCGGAGTCGGTGTCGTTGTCGTAGAGCCAGCCGTACGTCGCCATCGCCGAGGCGTACGATCCGGCGGAGAGCGCCATCTCGGCGAAGCTCTGCGCGCGCGAGAGCCGTTCGCGCGGCGGGCCGAGCGCCTCCAGGATCTCCATCGTCTCGGGCGAGACCGGCGACGCCTGCAGCGTCCGCAGCGCCATGTCCATCATGGCGCCGAGCGCCGGATTGGCGTCGACCTCGGCGCGGTCGTGCCGGTGCAGCGCCTCGCGCGCCTCGGCGAGGAGCTCGGCGCGGTGGCCGCTCCGCGCGTACGCCTCCGCCTGACGGAAGGCGATGTAGCGCCCGATGGCGTCGTCGCCGTGGGGCGGCGCGCCCAGGATGGCCACCGCGTCGTCCGGGCGCTTGGTCGCCACCAGCCGCTCGGCGAGCAGCAGCGCCAGCGAGCGGCGCACCACGGGGGGACGATCGAGGCGGAACGCGGCCCGCGCCAGCGCGAGCGCCCGCTCCGGGGCGACCGACGGATCGGCGACCGCCGCCAGCGCGTCCGTGAAGACGGCGTCGCTCCGTTCGCTCGGTGCGAGGGCGCCGTCGCGCGCCCCCACCGCATCGAAGCGCGACAGGGCGGCAATCGCCGCCCCCGGGCGCCCGCGCCCCAGCTCCAGCACGGCCGCTTGCAACAGCAGCGGCGCCGTCGCGGGGTGGTCGGACGGCATCGCGCGAGCGGTCGCGGCCACCAGCGCGATCTCGGAGTCGCCGGCCGGCGCCGACGCCGTGCCGACCGCAGAGGCCCCGGAGGCGGGCAGGCAACGGGTGATCAGCACCGGCACCGCCACCTCGTCGTTCCAATGTTCGCCCTCGACGGGCCAGACCACCTCCCTCAGGCCGGAGGACCCGGCCGGCCGCGCGTCGGACCGCGCGATCATCCGCGCCACCTTGGGAAGCTCCGGCAGCGCGCGCCCCAGCCGGACCCGCTCGATCTGCACGAGCCGCCGCAGCCGCTCCCAGGGATCGCCGAGCGGAACGTCGACGCGGTCGACCCGGGGGACGCGTGCCAGCGGCTCGCAGCGCAGGAGCGCCAGCAGCTCGGACCAGAAGTCGAGCGCGGTGTCGGCCCTCCCCCGCTCCCGATCGGCGAGCGCGGTGAGCGCCACCTCGGCCGCCGCGAGATCTCCGCGCCAGACCGCGTCGCCCGTCGCCGCGAGCAACCCGTCTCGCGACGTCGCCGCGGGGATTGCAGCGCCGACCTGGAACGCGCGCGGCGCGGTCACCCCCCGCGCGTGCCCCGCACAGCCGGCGGAAAATCCGAGCATCGCGCCGAACATCGCGCCCAGCATCGCAGCGAGCACCGCGCCGCGCATCGCGCCCCGCGCCACGAGCGACGCCACCGCGGTGAGCGCTTTCACAGGAGCCCTCCCACGCTCAGCGCCGGAAGCACGCCCCAGACGCCGATTGTGGTTCCCGAGCGCGACTCCGCGTCGAGAGTCACGGCGGCGTCGATGCGCGCGAACAGCTTCGGCATCAAGAAGACGAGAAAGGCCAGCCCGAAGTCGCCCGAAGGGCCGACCTCGCCGCCGTTGTCGTGGATCCCCCCATGGACGAAGGCCTGCGGCTCGAAGTGGATCACGCCCCCGAACCCGCCCACCATCAGCTTGCCGTAACCAATCGAGTAGCGCGCGCCGGCCAGGGCGCGCCAGCCCGGCGGGTGGCTATCGGGAAGGAGACCGCTCATCGCCTTCACCTGCTCGGCCGTGGCGTCGAGCGAGCTCCAGTCGTGCGCCAGCTGCACC
Source organism: uncultured Pseudomonadota bacterium (assembly GCA_963723305.1). Classification (GTDB taxonomy): domain Bacteria; phylum Myxococcota_A; class Polyangia; order Fen-1088; family Fen-1088; genus JADGRB01. Next base: position 11,595 of record CAVRRT010000068.1, on the reverse strand, counting down.
TCGAGGCCGAGCGGCTCGAAGAGGTAATAGACGCCGCCCACGCGCAGCCCCGGGCTGTTGTAGAAGTCGCCGCGCGAGAGGTACTCGAATCCTCCGTAGATCTCGGTGAGCTTGGCCTTGACCGCGAACCGCGGTTGCACGCGAATCGCCGCCTCCGGCCGCGGAGCCGCCTCGTGGATCGAGCTCGGCGGCGCGCCGGACGACGGCGTCAGGCGGGGCGGAACCGGAACCGGCATCTCCGATGGCGTGGTCGCGGGCGCCTGAACCGGTGGCGTCGTGGCCGGCTGCGCCGCTGCAGTCGTCGGTGCCGGCGGCGACGCGGGCGCCTCTCCGGGCGTCGAGGCCGCTGCCGACCGCGGTAGCGCGAGCAATCCGAAGCCGCCAAGCAAACCGAAGCTGCCGACGCTCCCGACGCTGCCGACGAGGCCGACGACGACGGCGATGAGGCCGCCGCCGAGACCGCTCGGACGCCTCGCGCTCAATTCGACCCCGCGCAGGAGGGGCTCGTCGCCCAGGACGTCACGACAGTTCCGGCCGTCGAGACGTACGCGTGATCGCAGTAGTCGCTGCAGATCTGGAAGTCGACGTCCACGCTCGCCTGCACGAACGAGGCCTTGGGCACCGCGATCGAGGATTGCAAGTCGACCAGGTAACCGGGCGGATCGGACGCCAGGACGGGCCAGCTGTCCGCGCCGGAGAGCGCCTGGGCTGGCGAGGTGTACGCCGGCTGCGTGAACGTGCTCGAGTCGCAGATCTTGAACAGGCCGCCGTTGTATGTGGCGACGTCGGCCGCAGAGAGCAGCGGAACGGGGACCGTCGGATCGTGAACCTGGCTGGTGTAGGGGAGGCTCTGCTGAGCGTACAGCTTGAGCGTTTTCTCGAAGCTCGGATCGTCGGCCGACATCCACATCTCGGGCATCGACCAGTTGACGCCGCCGATCAGCGTGGCGTCCCCCGGGTTGAAGAGCCAGGAGAACGTCAGCAGTTGCTGACAGGGCGGCGGCGGTTGCATCGAAAGCCCGCCGAACAGCGCCTGCAGCGAGTCGGTCAGCGTCGACGGGAGCGGCGAAGCGAGGTTGTTGAAATAGAAGAAGTGAAACTGCTGGTAGGCGTCGGGGTAGCTGGCGACCACCTTCATGACCGCCGCGGTCATGTCGGCCGCCGGCAGCGTCCGCCCGTCGACCTGGGCACAGTTGGCCGCGCCGCCGGTGGCGTTGGGATCGACAGCGATGTTCATGGTCGGCAACTTCGTCACCGGCACGCCGCCCATGTTCATGTACTCGTCGACGAGCGACTCGATGGTCGTCAGCGACGACATGCACCGGTCGGCGATCGGGATCTCGAGGTCGAGCACTATCTGGTAGATGACGGGCGACGTCTCGACCGGTGGGATGAACGTCTGGTGCATGTCCGTCACTTGGGGGAGCGTCGCCACGCGCTCCTGCGCCAGCGCGACGGCACCTGCGTCGGTGGGGATCGGCCGGACGGCGACGCAATAGATTCCCGAATCGCTGAGCGGCAGGTCGGGGGGAAAACCGAGCATCCCGTCGGGGGTGGTGCCGAGTGGTGAGAAATTGACGCCGGCGGGCGGTGAATTCGACACGCAAAGCCCGTTGGTCGGCCACATCGTCCGCTGGTACGACCGGGGGTAGCGATACGGCCCGTCGTACGACACCAGGTCGGCGATCTCGACCAGGACGAGGTCGTTGTTCGTGTCAAAGCGCGCACCCACCTCCAGCGTCTCGGCCTCCGTGTCGGGGTTGGCCAGATCGCCCGGCAGGGTACCGTAGACGCTGTGAACGGCGCGGATCGGGCGGGACTGCGGGCCGGTCGGGTACTGACCGCGCACGACATACTGGAAGCAGGTCCCCGCGCCGTCGCCGCAGGCCGACGGCCCCCCCGGAAAGAGCGACTGCGAAAAATTGATAGTCTGCCAGACGTTATCGACGAGAATCTGAAACTGCAGGTCGTCACTGAGCGGCGGCGGCGAGGAGATCCTCCAGCGCACGATCGATATGTCCTCTTGGGAGCTGTAAATCAGGTCGACATTTTGGGGCGTGTACGGCGACGGGACGAAGAGAACGTCGCCGCAGCCGAGGGCAAGCACGGCCAGCGCGAGAAGCACAGACCCGGCCAATGCACGGCAGCGGGTGGGCAACCGACGTTGACCCCGCCCGTAATCGCAATGGCTCGATCCTTGCTGCTCGATCTTTTGAGGGGCGATCATGTGGACGTTGTGGGTGGGCCCCGCCGCGAGCTACGCAATATTCGTGCTGACCAATAAACGCGAGCCTTGGGCACTACAGGAACGTTCGCTTGGTGATTGTCTCTCAAATTTGTGAAACCATGATCAAAATGTCGCATTCAAAGTTGGCGGCACGGCGAGCGAGGTTGGCGCCCCTGATGGTGGTCGCCGCCCTCTCGGGGGCGCTCGGCGGCTGCTGCGGGGGTGCTCACTCCCATAAGTGCGACTTCACGCCTTTGGATAGTCAACATGATGCCGGGAGCGACGCCCCTCTCGCCTGCGGCACCCAGGTCTGCATGCCGCCGCAGGTCTGCTGCCTCACGAAGATCGCGCCGTTCGCGCAATGCATAGACATCGAGGACTTCGCCCAGGACCGTTGCGAGTCGGTGCAGGGGAACATGCCCAACTGCACGGGACCGAGCGACTGCGACGCCGGGACGGTCTGTTGCCTCCAGACCGTCGCGCTGACGGTCTCTTGCCAGGTGCCACCGCTCTGCCCGGGCGACGGCGTCTCCAGCTACCTCATCTGCGTGACCGACCACGACTGCCCGACGCAAAAGTCGGGCTCTTGCAACGGCATCCCCGGGGTCCCGGACGGCGGCCCGTTGATCTGCAACCCCAACTGACGAAGAGCCCTCAGCGGACAGTCGCTGCCAGCGTGACCGCTTCCGTCTTCACGCGACGCTCCTCGGGCGGATCGTAGCGGCCCACGGGCGCGGCGGCGATCTCCGCCAGCAACGCCCTGGCGAGGGCTGGGTGACCCTCGTCGGCGGCGATACGCGCCTGGTAGAGCCGCGCCCGCAGGTTGGCCGGATTGATCGCCAGAGCGCGCCGCAACTGGTCGGCGGCTTTGGCGCGATCGCGCTTGGGCCAGGGAAGCTCGAGATAGTAGGCCGCCCACACAACAGGGATGCTCCCGTGGTCGTAGCTCTCATCGAGCGCGGTCGCCCGCTCGAGCGGGCGCCGGAATTTCCCCTCGATCCCGTTGGCCAGCGCGCGCAAGGCCCCCATCCCCTCGGCGTAACTGCCGATGCCGAGCGCCGCCCAGTAGTGGCCCGCGACGCCGTTGGCGTCGGCGGCGATCGCCCGCTCCGCCAGATCGTAGGCCTGCTTTCCGAGGCGCGAGCGGTCGTCCGTGGGGCGCCCCGGCCAGTCGCTCTCCGTGAAGGCCACCCGGGACGCGCGCCAGAGAACGCCGTAGTCGCCGGGCGCGAGCGCGAGCGCGCTGTCGGCGACGCGCCTCGCCTCGGCGAGCGCGGCCGGATCGTCGCGCCGGACGTGCAGCGCGTCCAGACGGGCGACGAGCTCCGGCAGCGACGGAGGCGCCGCAGGAGAGGCCGCCGCGCTCCCCAGCGCCGAGGTCAACATCACCAGCAGCGCGAGAGGGCGCATTTCGATCAACATACCCGATACCCGCTCTGCCAACTTCTTGGCACCGGTACCTTCGCCGCCTCGCGATCGGGTCACGGGGTCAGAGCTTTCCGCGCGGAGGCCGTTCCTTCTCGTCGCGCGCCTGGTGCGCCTCGGCGACCTCGGAGGTGTCCTCCTCCGGACCCTCCGCCCGCGCCGGCCGGCGCTGCCCCTGGGCCGGCTCCGGGCCGGCGGCGGGGTGCCGGAACCGCTCGCTCTCGGCGTCGGCGCGGACCGGCTCGTTCCCCTCCACGCGATCGGCGCCCTGCTCCGCGTCGTCGCCTGGTCGCTCCGCCACGGCGTCGCCCTTCCATCCACCCGGCGCGCCACCCGCCGCACCACCCGGCGCGCCGCCCGCCGCACCACCCGGCGCGCCACCCGCCGCGCCGCCCGCCGCACCACCCGGCGCGCCGCCCGCCGCGCCGCCCGGGCCGCCGCCAGCCGCCGCGCCGACCGGGCGCCTGCTCTTCTTCGTCATGCGGTCGATGGTGATCACCGGGTCGAATATCGGCAACACCTCCGGCTCCGGTTTCGCCGTTGTACGATGCCTCGGGTGAGCACCGCAGAGCTGTCGGTGACGAACGGCTCCGCCAAGCCGTGGGCGGCCTTCGCCGCTTGCGGCGCCATCTGGGGGAGCACCTTCCTCGTCATCAGCATCGGCAACGACACGCTGCCACCGGTCTGGGCGGCGACGCTGCGTCTCGCGCTGGCGGCCGTGCTGCTCGGGGCCTGGACGCGCGCGCGCGGGCGGGCCCTCCCGCGGGGCGCCGCTCTGCGCGCCGCGCTCGGTTTCGGCGTCGCGCAGTTCGGCATCAACCTGCCGCTCCTCTATTGGGGAGAGAGGATCGTGCCGTCGGGGCTCTCGGCCGTCGTCTACGCGACCATCCCGCTCACGAGCGCGCTCATCGCCCGGGCGATGGGCCTCGAACGCCTCACCCCGGCCAAGCTGCTGGGGGCCATCGTGGCGCTGGGTGGGGTTGCGCTGCTCTTCTCGTCGACGTTGCGCGTGCGCGCTGCCCCCCTCGGCCTGGCGGCGATCTTCGTTGGCGCGACGTCGGCCAGCCTCGGAACGGTCCTCCTCAAGCGCGGGCCGCGCCAGGATCCGTTCGCGGCCAACGCCGTCGGATGTGCCGTTGGCGCCGTCATCGCGGCCCTGGTCAGCTTCGCGCTGGGAGAATCTCACGCGCTGCCAGCGACGCTCGGCGCCGCCTGGCCACTCCTCTATCTGACCGTGGCCGGCTCGCTCGGCGCCTACGTCATCATGTCCTGGCTGGTGAGCCAGTGGTCGGTCTCGCGCACCGCCTACGTCACGGTGATCGTCCCCCTCATCGCACTGGCGCTCGGCGCTCTGGTGCGCCACGAGCGGCTGGCCCCCACCTGCCTGGGCGGCGCGGCGCTGGTGCTGGCCGGGTTGCTGGCCGGCGTGCGCCCCGAGCGGGCGCCCGGCGCCTGACGCCGGGTCACCGCCTCAGGTCAGGCGGTCGAGGTGCGCCTCGATCGTCGGCTTCGGGACGGCGCCCCGGATCTGCGTCAGCTCCAGCGGCCCGCGGAAGAGGATCATGGTGGGGATCGCTCGCACCGCGAAGCGGGACGCCGCGCCCGGGTTCTCGTCGACGTTGAGCTTGGCGATCTTGACCCTGCCGGCGCGCTCCCCGGCCAGCGCCTCCAGGACCGGCGCGACCGCGCGGCAGGGACCGCACCAGGGGGCCCAGAAATCGACCAGCACCGGGATGGGCGAGTCTTCGACCTCTTTCTTCCAGCTGGCGTCCGTCACCGTCACCGGGCGGCGCGGAAAGATCTTCTCCTTGCAGCGCCCGCAGGTCGGGTCGTCGCCGAGCCGCGCGCGCAGGATCCGGTTCTGGCTGCCGCAGGCGCTGCAGGGGGTGACCACAGATGCGTCGTTGTCGCTCACGCCGTTCAATCTAAGCACGGAGCGGCCGCCGTAAAGCGCGGCAGCCGGCCAGGCGCGACACAATTACGGGGCCACGAGGTCGACCTTCAGCTCGTAGGGATCGTCGAGCCCCTGCAGCGCCTGGTCCTTCACGTCGCCCTTGGCCGGCAGCTTGCGCGCGAATCCCGATCAGCACCGGCGTCCCGGCGTGCGCCTCGACGGCGAACTCCTCGCTGCCGCCCGCCCCGGCCTTGTCGATCGGCCGCTTCCCCGCGGTCCCTTGGGGCTCGCGGAGCAGCACCAGATCGACGCCGGCCGGCGCGGTGACCGACCCCGAGAGCGCACCGTCGCCGGCGACCGAGATGGCGAACCAATCCTGATCGTCGGCGCGCCCGAGGTAGCCGCGCACCCGCCCCGGGGCCTGCAGCGGTGTCGCCGCGGCGGGCCAGTCGTTCGGCTCGATCTCCCATCCAGCCTGCGGCGCGCCCCAGCGTGCGATCAGCGTGTAGGGATCGGCGGCATCCTCGGTCGGCTTCTGGCCCTGGATCCAGACCTCGCGCACCGCCAGGTAGGCCTCCCCGGGACCGACGGTGGTCGGCTGCAACCACTCGCCCCAGCCACGTCCATGTTCGTCGCTCTTGGAGACGCGGCGCCCCTGGGCATCGTAGATCTCCAGCACCAGATCGACGTTGGGGATTCCTTCCAGGTGCGCGTCGACCGCGCGGATCCCTTTGCCGGCCGGGACGCGGAAGTAGTCGACGTCGCCGTGCCCCGCGCCGTCCAGCTTGCCGATCGTGCCGCGCACGGGAGCGCCGAGCGGCAGGAGGTTGGCCTCCCCCGGCGTGTTGTTGGGCTCGTGCTCGACGAAATCGGCCCGCTCGCCGCCGAAGCGTCCGAAGAGCAGGACCGCGCCGGCGATGGCGGCGACCGCCACCAGCGGGAACGCCAAACGGGTGAGGCGGCGGCGGCGACGCATCGCCCACTCGTACTCGTCGACGTCGGCGCGCCGCAGACGATCGCCCATGCCGATGATGTCCGAGTCGTCGATGGGCACCGTCGGCATGTCGGCCCGGCTGACGGGCACCGGCGCCAGGTCCGACGGTGACGGCGGCCGCGTCAATGTCGGCGATGAACGCGCGCCTTCCAGATCGGCCAGCGCGCGCTGGAGATCGTCCCGCATCTCGAGCGCCGACGCGTAACGATCCGAGGCCACCTTCTCCATCGCCCGCAGCACGATCCGGTCGGCCTCGGCGGGGAGCGCCTGCTCGGGCGCACGCGCCCGCGGCGGGACCAGCTGGTCGGTCAGGTGCTTGGCGAGCACGCTCATCGGCGACGGCGCGTCGAACGGCGGCGCGCCCGTCAGCACGCGGTAGAGCGTGGCGCCGACGCTGTAAAGGTCGGCCCGCGCGTCGAGCGGCTCGCCGCGCACCTGCTCCGGCGCCATGTAGTAGGGCGTTCCGATCACCTGGCCGGCCGAGCTGAAGGCGGCGCTGTGCGACGCGCCCGAATCACCTGCCCGCTGGCGCAGCTTGGCCAGGCCGAAGTCGAGGACCTTGACGTGCTCCGTCCCGTCCCTCCGCTTCACCACCATCAGATTCTCCGGCTTCAGATCCCGGTGGACGATCCCCGCCTCGTGCGCCTCGACCAGGCCGGCGCAGACCTGAACGAACAGCCGCGCCGCCCGCGTGAAGCTCCAGGGCCCTTCGCGCCGGATGAGCGTGGAGAGATCCTCGCCGTTGACGTACTCCATGACCAGATAGAGCGCGCCGTCGCACTGGCCGAAGTCGAAGGTCTGCACGATGTTCGGATGGTCGAGCTTGCTGACCGCCTGCGCCTCGTTGCGAAACCGCCGCACCATCTCGGGCTGCGCGGCCCCGTCGGGCGCCAGCACCTTCATGGCGGCGGTCTTCCCCAGATGAAGATGCTCGACCCGGTAGACGACGCCCATTCCCCCCGACCCGAGGCGCGCCACCACCCGGTAGCGGTTGTCGACCACCCGTCCAAGCCACGGATCGCTGGTCTCGGGGGGCGGGCCGCCCAGCTCCGTCGGCGTCCCACAGCTGCCGCAGAAGCGCGCCCCTTCCTCGAGGCTCACCGAGCAGCGTGGGCAAACAGCCATCGCCAGAGCCTACAGGCCCCCCGGCGGCGCCGCCAAATCAGCGAGAGAGAGCGCGGGAGACCGGCCCTCTGCCGCCGGCGCCCTGGGGGTCTTAGTGCGCGGAGGCGATCGAGCCCGGGCGGCGCCCTTCGCCGACGTCGTCGAGGAACGCCGCCACCCAGGCCAGCGCGGCGTTCCAGTTGATCGCCACCTCGTTGGTCGAATACGAGAGGATGTTGTCGACGTAGCAGGTCTGCGGCGGGCAGCCGCCCATCCCCAGCTTGCGGATGTAAGGATCCTGCAGCGCGGAGTTCGGGCCGCCGGCGACCGCGCCGGGCGGCGCCTCCGGGAGCGCCGGATTCGCCTGGTGGGCCCAGACGCGGTGGTGCGGGTTGCGCATGGCGTACGTTCCGTAGCCCGAGACGTAGCTCCAGGCGAGCGGGTTGCGGCCCAGGATGTAGTCCATGCAGTCGGCGGCGCCGTGCGGCATACTTTCGGATCCGTTCGTCAGATCGTAGGCCACGCCCAGCACCACCCCGGCGTTCAGCACGCCGCTGTTCGAGCCCCAGACGTACACGCTGTCCGACGGCATCGGCACGCGGTAGCCGCGGCTGCCGATGAGGGTCAACAACCGATCGGCGGCGGCGACGAGTTGCTGGCGCTGCTCGGCGCGCGCGGCGTCGCCGAGACCATTGGGCACCACCAGCAGGCTGATCTTGCCGAGCGGCGCGACGTGGTCCCAGCCCATGTTGCCGGCGATCACCGCCGCCCCTGCCTTCGGCGTGTGAAACCGCGAGCGGTCGAGCTCGTCCTTGTATCCGGGCTTGCCGGTCGTGATGAACAGCTCCGCGGCCGCCCAGTAGCGCTCGTCGTCGAGCTCCCCGTCGCCATAGGCGCCGCCGCCCGGCGTGTCGTGCTCGGCGTACACGGTGGGGTTGGCCTTGCCGGCGGCGAAGGCGATCTCGGCGGCGGTCAGACAGCGCGCCGAAAACGCGGGATCGAGCTTGCGCCACAGCCGCGCCGCCTGCGCGGCCACCGCCGCCAGATTCAAAGTCGCGGCGGTGCTGACCGGACGCAGGAAGCGTTTGATGTCGTCATGCGCGGGCGAGGTGGGGATGTTGGACCACTTCTCGCCGTGGACCTTCTGGTGAACCATGCCGGCCATCGGCTGGCCGGCCGGCACCTGCAGCCGCAGGAAGAGATCGAGCCCCCAGCGCGCCTCGTCGAGCAGATCGGGGCGGCCGTTCTTCGACTCGGGGATCTTCATCTTCCCGTCGCCGAAGGCCGCGGCCGTCGTGCCGAAGCGCGAGAGCGTCTCGTATTCGTTCTGCAGCATCCAGACGGTGAGGCCGCCGTTGACGACGTACTTGCCATGGTCGCCGGCGTCGTACCAGCCGCCGCTGGCGTCGAGTGAATAGTTGCAGTGGGCCTCGGGCGCGCAGGTGACGCTCTTGTCACCCGGGTGGCCGGCCGGGCGCTCGTAAGCGGCCGATCCGGCGTAAGGCATCTTGATGGCGATGCCGCTGCGCTGCAGGTAGAAGAAGGCCAGCGCGTCGTACTTGAGACGCCGGTAGACGTCGGGACCGATGGCGAACGGCGCGCTCTCCTCGCGCCCCACCCGCAGCTTGAACCCCTCGCCCTTCGCCGTCACCGACGACAAATCGATCTGCTGGACCCGCTCGCCCGAGGAGTGGTCGTCGCCGAACGGGCGCGTCTTGCCGCTGGCGGTCACGCGGCCGCGCGCATCGACGAGCTGCCAGTCGCGCGGAGCATCGGCAGATGCGTCGCCGGATGTGGATCCGGTCGCGACCGTCGCGATTTTGGGCAAACCCGGCAGGTAGCCCACCTGGTTGACCCGGATCTTGGGGACGACGCGCGGATTGGCGCGCTCGACCGGGATCTCCGCCCGGGGATCGTTCAGCTCCAGATCGTCGATGCAAACGGTCACCGGCACGGCGCCCGCCAGAGATCCCCCGAAATCGAGGGCCAGCTCGACGTTGTCGTCGTCGACGGCGCCGTCGAAGCTGGCCGCGTAGTCGCGTGCCTCGGGCGCCGCCTCGGCGGTCCCGGCCCACAGTTCCGTGTAGGGCGCGTTGATCTTGGTCAGCCGCGCGCGCAGGCGGGTCGGACGCGTGGCGTGGGCACGGAACCGGAGCTGGTAGTGGTGCCCGCGGCCGATCGCCAGCGGTCGCTGCCGGAGCACGATGCTCGAGGCGCTCTGCCCGGGCTCGGCGATGTCGATGCAGAGCTCGTGGTTGGTGACGGCCGCTCGACCCGAGCGCGAAGAGGCGAGGCCCACGTTCCACGGGCGCAGCGCCGCGCCGTCGAAGGTCCCGTTCCAGAGCATGTTGTTGCCCGCCGCCTCCGCGTGTCCCGCCGTCATGGCGGTCTCCGCCCGAGCGACGGTCCGCAGAGTCGACAGGGACGAGATCAGGAACAGCGATACGAGCGACGTTGTGCGCATCAGGCCTCTGAGCCGGTGCGCAAAGCAATCAACGCGCCACAAATCCGACGGCGCCGGTGCGCCTCTTTGGCGGCGCTCGGCAGGCGCCGCTGTCCATGGACGTCCAGCGTGGACGTCCGCTCGGAGCGCGGACGAAAGTCAGTCGCTCCCGCTGCGTGTCGGTTGCGCTACCTGATTTTCGGTTGCGCTACCGGTCGCGCGATCAGGTGTCCGCCGACATGTGGGCACTTTTTCTGGAAAACATTTCTCCAAAGCCCTCCAGCGTGAGCCTGTCCGGGGACTTATCGCTACTGCACACCCGGTGGGAGTGTGGCCCTCATTGACTCACTCCATCGCCCTCGTTTCTTGCGTCTCCCAAAATCCTGAGCGTCGCGGCTCGAGTCCCCAGGAGAGAACATGCTGACCAACCAATTTCGGCGAGCGGGCTTCGTATTTCTGCTCGTCGCTTCCCTGGGGTACGGCTGCACCGGAAAGATCGACGGCAGCGGCGAAACGGGGTCCGGCGGATCGAGCGGCCCGGGATCCGGCGGAGACAGCCCCTCCAGCACCGGCGCCGGTGGTTCTGCCATCGGGTCGGGCGGGAAGAGCGGGCCGGGCGCCGGTGGATCACCGGGCGCCGGCGGCTCGTCCGCCACGGGCACCGGCGGTTCGCCGGTCATCGGCGCTGGCGGTTCGTCGAGCAGCGGCACCGGCGGTTCGTCGAGCACCGGCGCCGGCGGTTCGTCCAGCACCGGCACCGGCGGCGGGTCCACGATCATCACGCCCGACGCCGGCAACAACGCGGACGCGGGCGGCGTGACCGTCCCCCCGACGGCCTTCACGCCCGCCCTGGCGGCCCCCACCTGCCGTAAGATCAAGGACCTGCTGGTCGGCATGCCCTGCACCGACACCGAAGTGAACACGGTCGAGACGATGGGCCCGGCCGGCTGCAGGAACTGCTCATCACCTGGATGACGAGCGCGGCTTTCCAGCCGCAGTTCGAAGGGAAGATGCTGCCGTTCTTCACGAACCTGTTTCAGCAGGTCGGATTCGCGCCCACCCAGGACTTCAAGAACCAACTCCTGCAGAACGGCGGGTTCGACTTTGGACCGTTCGGGACGGGCGCCGTCGGCGACGACGTCTACTTCAAGCTGGTTCAGAATCTTCAGAACAGTTTCGCGCTGACGGCTTGGCAGATGGTGCAGGAAGGGACCGAACCGTTCAGCGACGTGCTGACCACGCAGAGATTCGTGATGACCACCGGCCTCATGAGCCTCTACACCCAGATCGAGATGCCCGACGACGAGCCTTACAATTTCAGCGGTGGGGCCAACTCGGTGGCCAAGCTTCAATGGAAGCTCGACTACGTCGACACCATTCCGCTGACCGACGCCCTCAACCCGCAGAGCCCCAACTACATGACGTTCGACGACGAGCCGCCGACGATGGGGAGCTCGTTCCTGTTTGGCGGCACCGGCGGCTTCACCACCTGCCAGGGTGTCGGCGAC
>CAVRRT010000067.1:0-18043 GCA_963723305.1 uncultured Pseudomonadota bacterium | reverse complement strand
CCTTGAAGATGTCGGCGTGGTCGAACTCCACCGAGGTGAGCAGCGCGATCTGCGGCCGGTAGTGCAGGAACTTCGATCCCTTGTCGAAGAAGGCGGTGTCGTACTCGTCCCCCTCGACGACGAACTCGCCGCCGGCGCCGAGCCGCCAGGATTGGCGGAAGTTCAGCGGCACGCCGCCGATCAGGAACGACGGGTCGCGCCCGGCGTCGGTGAGCACGTGCGCCAGCAGCGACGCGGTGGTCGTCTTGCCGTGCGTCCCGGCGACGACCAGCGAGCGCTTGGCCGCCCCGTTGCCGGCCGACGCCTCGAGGAACAGCTTGCCGAACAGCGAGGGGAACGACTCGAGCGGGATCTTGCGCTCCTGCGCGGCCAGCACCTCGACCTGGTCCTTCCGGCAGACGTTGCCGACCACGACGGCGTCGGGCGCCCAGTCGAGGTTGCCGGGACCGAACCCCTCGAAGACGGAGATCCTCTGCTCCGCGAGCTGCGTCGACATCGGCGGGTAGACGTGCTCGTCGGATCCGCGCACGTCGTGACCGGCCGCCTTCAGCAACCCTGCCAGCGATCCCATGCCGGTGCCACAGATGCCGATCAAGTGAACTTTCATCGACCTTGGAACCCTGGAGGGTTCCAAACCTCCGGTCGGCAGGCTTGCGGTGGGCAAAGCCCACCTCCAGCCCGGCGTTGGGACGCGCGTCGATCACTTGGGCACGCACTCCGTGGCGCCGGGGTGAAACTCGGTCGCGTAGCGCTTCACCTCCATCGTGAAGTCCACGGTGAAGTCACGGAAGAGGCCAAGCTCGCGATCCCCGACGCCCCCCGATGTGTCCCAGTGCAGGTGCGAGATCACCGTCGAGCCGCAGGGCTCGAGGCGGCCGCGTGCCCGCGTCTTGGCCTCGGCGCTCCAGGCGTCGGCGGCGTCGCGGTTGCACCGGCCCTCGGAGCCGCTGCAGCGCACGGAGAGGATGTCGTACCACCAGGGGCCCTTGGGCCCGTACTCGGCCAGATCGAGCTCCGGCGCGACGCCCCCTTCTTTCGTGGCGGCGCGCGCGGTGAAGGTCACCTGCTGTGTCGTCGCCGGCAGCACGTCGATGTAGTAGCAGGTCTCGTCCGCCCCGGCGGCGAAGTGGCCGAGCGTGGGCGAATCGAGCGTGGCGCCTCCACCGATGGCGCCCAGGCGGATCTCGAACCGCTTGTGGTCGGCGTCAGGCGGCTGCCTCTCGGCCAGGTCGCCGTTCTTCTCCCGACAGGCGCAGGGTGCGCCGGGGCCCCCCTTGCAACGAGCGCCGGCCAGGTTGGCGTTGTGGGCGGCGGGCGCCTCGATCGCCGCGGGAGTGCCGGACTCGCTGGCGGCCCCGCCTGAGGCGGACGAGCCCGCGCAAGCCGGGCACGCGAGCAACGCCGCGGCGAGAAACGGAGTCCAACGGCGGCGACCAAGGGCGATGAGCGAAGTGACGGTGGTGGACGCCGACACCTCGCTTACGTACCATAGTTTCTTCATGTCACCTCGCTTTCGACACCTCTTCGCGCTCGGTCGCCCTCTGCCTATTCACATTGGCGATCGGCCTGGGCTGCGCCGAGTCGGACGACGACGGGCGCCCCGTCACCTACTCTCTCACCGCCAAACAAAATTACGACAAGGGGATGGCCGAGCTGAAGGACGAAAGCTACGGCGAGGCGAAGAAGTACTTCCAGTTCGTCAAGCAGAAGTTTCCGTTCTCCAAGTACGCGGTCATGGCCGAGCTGGCGCTGGCCGACACGCAGTTCGCGCAGGGCAACTACACCGAGTCGATCGAGAGCTACAAGAGCTTCGCGCGGCTGCACCCGACGCACGAGAAGGTGGAGGACGGCTACATCGCCTTCCGGATCTCCGAGAGCTACTACCGCGACATGCCGGAGGACATCTGGATCATGCCGCCGTCGTACGAGAAGGATCAGTCGGCGGTGCAGGACGCCCAGCGCGAGCTGGAGAGCTTCCACAAGAAGTTCCCGAATTCGCCCTACAGCAAGAAGGTCCAGGACATGCGCCAGGAGGTGCTCAAGCGCCTGGTCGATCACGAGGTCTACGTGGCCCGCTTCTACCTCAAGAGCGATCACCCCAAGGCGGCGGCCATGCGCCTCGAGGGCGCGATCCAGCGCTATCCGGGATCGGGGCGCGAGCCGGAGCTGCTCTACTCGCTCGGCGAGACCTACCTGCACATGAACGACCCGCTGCGCGCCAAGGAGACCTTCGCGCGCGTGATCGCCGAGTACGGTGAGGCGCCGCAGGCCCGGCGCTCCGAGCTCTACCTCGAATACATCACCCGCCGCTTCGGGCCGAATCCCGCGCCCAAGCCGACGCGCCGGCGCCGCGCCGACGGCCAACCATGGTTGACGGCGGGCGAGCCGGCCTGCGCGAGCTGGTCGCCCGCGGTCGCGCGCACTACCAGGCCGGCGAGCACGCGCAGGCGATCGCCTGCCTGACCGAGGTGCTGCGCGAGAAGGCCCCCTACCCCGACGTCTACGACATGCTGGGCTTCATCTACCACCAGGAGGGGCGGCTGCCGGAGGCCGAGGAGATGTTTCGCGAGGCGCTGCGCCTCAACCCGACCTACACCGAGGCGGCCTTGAACCTGGTCGTGACCTGCAACGATCTCGGCAAATACGCCGAGGCCAAGACCATCTACGAACGGGCGATGGCGGTCTCCCAGCGCGCGCCGCGGGAGCTCGATCCCTTCGTCAAGGGCAAGCTCGCCAACATGCACGCCGAGATGGGCGCCACCTACCGCGCGCTGGCGCTGTACGACGAATCGCTGCGCGAGTACGAGCGCGCGCTGGCGCTCTGCCCGACCTTCGTCGACCTCCGCACCGAGCTCGGCAAGACGCGGCGGGAGATGGGCGATCTCGCCGGGCGCCATCCGCGAGCTCGAGCGGGTGCGCGCCGAGCAGCCGCGCTACGCGAACGGGCGCATCCACCTCGGCCTCAGCTACTACGCGGCCGGACGGCGCGACGACGCGGCGGCCCAGTGGCGGGCGGTGATGGAGGCCGAGCCCGACAACAGCTCGGCGCGGATGTACCTCGCGATGCTGGAGGGAAGTTCGCCCGCCGGGGGCGCGCCGGGCTCGCCCGCCGCGGCGACCTAGCCGGCTCCGCCGCCGTGCTCACCTTCACGCCTTCGCCCGAGACCTTCATCGTCGAGGAGATCCCCGCCTACCCGCCGAGCGGCGAAGGGACGCACACCTTCTTGTGGATCGAAAAGCGCGGGCTGACGACGTTCGACGCCATCGCCCGCATCGCGCGCGCGCTCGGCGTCGCGCCGCGCGACGTCGGCTACGCCGGCCTCAAGGATCGCCACGCGCTGACCCGCCAGCAGCTCAGCGTCCCCGGCCTCGATCCGGCGCGCGCGCTGGAGATCGCCGGCGCCGACCTGACGGTGAAGACGGCGCTCCCCCACCCGCACAAGCTGCGCCTCGGCCACCTGCGCGGCAACCGGTTCGAGGTAACCGTGACCGGGGAGGCGACCGAAGAGGAGCGCGCGCAGCTCCAGGCGCGCTTCGTGGCGCTGGCGGCGACGGGCGTCCCCAACCGGTTCGGCGCCCAGCGCTTCGGCGCGGCCGGCGACAACGCCGCCGTCGGCCTGGCGCTCCTGCGCGGCGAACGGCGCGAGCGCGACAAGCGGCGGCGCCGCCTGCTCCTCTCGGCGCTGCAGTCCGCGGTCTTCAACCGCGCGCTCGAGCTGCGCGCCGCTTCGGGGGCGCTGGCCGAGGTGCGCGCCGGCGACGTCCTGCAAAAAGTCGAGAGCGGCGGGCTGTTCGTCACCACCGATCCGGCGCTCGACCAGGCGCGCGTCGATCGGGGCGAGCTCTGCCCCACCGGACCGCTGCCCGGCGGCCGCGAGATTCGAGCCGCCGCCCGGGACGCCGGCGCGCGCCATCGACGACCAAGCGATCGCCGCCGTCGGCGCCACGCGCGAGGACTTCGCCGCGCGCCGGCCGCGAGCTGCCGGGGGCGCGCCGCGCGGTGCTGCTCAAGCCGAGCGAGGCGACGATCGAGATGGGGCCCGCCCCCGACGGTCCCATCCGGGTGCTCTTCTCGCTCCCCCCCGGCGCCTACGCCACGGTGGTCATCGACGCGATTCTGTAGGCGATTGTGATAGCGTTTTCCGACGGCGACCGGGGAGAGCGAATGCACCTGACCGAACGGATCCTCGGCTTCACGCTGCTCGGCTCGGAGTGGGTCCTCTGGCTGCTCATGGCCCTCTCGGTGCTCTCGGTCGCGGTGATGGTCGAGCGCGCGATCTACTTCCGGGCGGCCGGCGGCGACGTCGAAGCGCTCGGGCGCGCGGTGGTGGGGCGCCTGCTGGCCGCCGATCCCGTCGGCGCGCGGCGGCTGCTCGAGGGGCGGCGCGCGCCGGCGGCCACCGTGGCGGCGGCCGGCATCGCCGAGCTCGATCGCGGCGCCGACGCGGTGTCCGAGACGATGGCCGGCGCGAAGGCCCGCCTCCGCGTCGAGCTGGAGCGCCACCTCGGCATCCTCGGCACGCTCGGCAACAACGCGCCGTTCATCGGCCTCTTCGGCACGGTCCTCGGCATCATCAAGGCGTTCGCCGATCTGGCGCACAACCAGGCCGGGGGCGCCGCGGCGGTGATGTCCGGCATCTCCGAGGCGCTGGTCGCGACCGCCGTCGGCCTCATCGTCGCCATCCCGGCGGTCATCGCCTTCAACATCTTCCAGGGCAAGGTGCGCAAGGCGATGGCCGAGATCGACGCCATGGCGCACCTGATCCTTTCGACCATCCCTCCGCAGGCCAAGGCGAGCTGAGGATCGAGGGCCAGACGTGCCGCGCAGCAACAACTTCGGCAGCGGCGACGACGAGCCCGGGCCGGCGATCGTCGACATCAACGTTACGCCGCTGGTCGACATCACCCTGGTGCTGCTGATCATCTTCATGGTGACGGCGTCGTACATCGTCAGCCCGGCGATCCGGGTCGACCTCCCCCAGGCGGCCTCGGGGGGCGAGCAGCAACGGACCTCGCTGGGTCTGACGCTGACCAGGGATGGCGCGCTCTACCTCAATGGCGCCCCCAGCACCGACGACGCCGTGCTCCGCTTCATCGGTGGCGAGCTGCCACGAAATCCGGACCTCCAGGCCCTCATCGCCGCCGATCGGAGCGTTCCCCACGGCGACGTCGTTCACCTCATCGACCTCGTCCGGCGGGCCGGCGTCCGCCGTTTCGCCATCAACGTGGATCCCGGCGCCGGCGCCCACCTTCCCTGACGGCGATCCTCGATCACAGACTTGGACTTTGAGAGGCGTTCAGCGATATGCTGCTGCGCGGGACCTCGCTGAATGACACGCCCGACTAGGTCGCGCGCGCGCCTCGCGGCGGCCACTCTCCCGTACCTCGCTCTGGTCCTGCTCGCGCCGGCGCGGACGGCGCGCGCGCAGATGAGCGTCGCGCCGCAGCAGACCAGCATCGATCCGCAGCTGTTCCAGCCGGCCATCGGGCCGCAGAACTTCCTGACCGTCGAGGGGGCCGAGGTCCCCGAGCACAAGCGGCTGAGCTTCGGCCTGACGCTCAACTACCAGCAGCGCCCCTACACCGTCTTCACCGAGGTGTCGAACGGCACGCCGGGGTCGACCCACGTCGTCGACAACCAGTTCTCGAGCGAGCTGGACGCCGCCATCGGCCTCTTCGGTCGCTACCAGCTGGGCATCGGCATCCCGTTCACCCTCTACCTCGACGGCGACGAGGTGAACGCCATGGGGATGCCGGCGAACCTGCACCTCGTCGAAACGGGAATCGGCGACATCCGTCTGCAGGGCAAGGCGCACCTGGCCACGCTGGGGCCGGACGATCAGTACGACCTCGGGCTGTCGGCCGGCCTGACGCTTCCCACCGGTCACACCGGCGGCCGCGCCTACCTCGGAGACAAGACGGTGACCGGCCGGATCACGGCGATCGGCACCATCGACTTTGGTCCGGTGCGCGCCGGCGGCAACCTGGGAATCCTCATCCGCGAGACCTCCGACAACTTCGCGACCCAGCTCGGTCCCCAGCTTCTCTACGGCGCGGCCGCCGACTACGCGGTCGCCGCGCGCACCGACGTCATCCTAGAGATCGCCGGCCGCAGCGGCCTCAACCAGTTCGCTCAGTTCTACAACGACGTCAATCCCTTCGAGGTCGACCTGGCGGCGCGCCGGGGGATCGAACGGAATGTGGTCGCTGACGGGCGGCGTGGGGCGCGGGCTCGGCAACGGCATCGGCGCGCCCGATCTGCGCCTCTTCCTGATGGCCGCCTTCAACCCTGACTTTCGCGACCGCGACCACGACGGCATCTACGACACCGAGGACAAGTGCCCCGACCAGCCGGAGGATCGCGACGGCTTCCAGGACGCGGACGGCTGCCCCGACCCCGACAACGACGGCGACGGCATCCCCGACGTCAAGGACAAGTGCCCCAACGAGGCCGAGGACATCGACGAGTTCCAGGACGAGGACGGCTGCCCCGATCCCGACAATGACCAGGACGGCATCCCCGACATCAGCGACGCCTGCCCCAACGCCCCCGAGGATCACAAGGGCAAGTTCCCCAACGACGGCTGCCCGTCGTCCACCGAGGACCGCGACGGCGACGGCATCCCGGACAACGTCGACAAGTGCCCCGACGAGCCCGAGGACAAGGACGGGTTCGAGGACGCCGACGGCTGCCCCGATCCCGACAACGACGCCGACGGCATCCCCGACAACTTCGACAACTGCCCGAACGAGCCCGAGGACGCCGACGGCTTCCAGGACGAGGACGGCTGCCCCGATCCCGACAACGACAAGGACGGCATCCCGGACGCGGTCGACAAGTGCCCGCTGCAGCCCGAGACGCTGAACGGAATCAAGGACGACGACGGCTGCCCCGATCCGGGTCCCGAGTGG
The DNA here is from genome assembly GCA_963723305.1 of uncultured Pseudomonadota bacterium. Lineage (GTDB taxonomy): Bacteria > Myxococcota_A > Polyangia > Fen-1088 > Fen-1088 > JADGRB01. Next base: position 11,131 of record CAVRRT010000067.1, on the reverse strand, counting down.
GTCCGCCTCGGCGAAGGGAAGATCGAGGTCGACGAAAAGATCGGCTTCGTCAGCCACGGCGGCAAGGTCACCTTGCGCGACGCTTCGGCGAAGGTGGTCAACGACGTCGCGCTGGTCATGAAGGGACACCCCGAGATCGTCAAGCTGCGCGTCGAGCTCTATGCGCCGGGGATCCCCAAGGTCGAGACCCAGAAGCGCGCCGACGCGGTCCGCGACTTCCTCGTCGGCAAGGGGGTCGACGGCGGCCGCATCGAGCCGGTGGGGATGGGGGCCGGCGCCACGCGCATCGATTTCAACATCACGATTGGCGAGCCGCCCAAGCCGGGAGCGCCCACCCCCGCCGCGGCGACGCCGCCGCCCCAGCCGGCGGCGCCCGCCACGCCGCCGCCGCCCGCGGCCCCTGCCAAGCCGGCGCCGGTGACCACGCCGGCGGCCTCCGCCGCCCCTGGCGCCTCGGCCAAGCCGGCGGCCTCTCCCCCGCTCCCGCCGACTGCCCCGGCCACGCCGCCGGCCGCGCCCGGAACGATGGTCCCTGGCAGGCCCTGATGCGCATCGTCGGGTGGGGCGCGTCGGACGTGGGCCGCAAGCGCTCCCACAACGAAGACAGTTTTCTCTGCAACAACGACCTGCGTCTTTACGCCGTCGCCGACGGCATGGGCGGCCACCTCGGCGGTGAGCGCGCCAGCCGCATGGCGGTCGACATCCTCGAGCGCGAGATCGAGGACATCCACAAGGCGGGGCTCCTCGCCCCTCGCCCCGAGCTGGTGACCACCGGCGCCGGACACCCGGTGAACGCGCTCCTGCGGCGGGCCGTCGTGGAGGCCGATCGGCACATTTACGAGGAGGCGATGGCCAACCCGGAATTGTCGGGAATGGGAACGACGTTGACGGCGCTGCTCTTCTCCGACGGATACGTCCACCTCTCCCACGTCGGCGACTCGCGCGCCTACCTCTACCGCGACGGCCGCGCCCGCCAGCTCACGGAAGACCACTCCTGGATCCAGGAGCAGGTGCGCGCCGGGCTCATCTCGCCCGAGGAGGCCAAGGAGTCGCGCTTCCGGAACATCATCACCCGCTCGGTCGGGTTCGAGCCGAGCGTCGACCCGGACCTGGCGGGCATCGCCGTACAGGCGGGCGACTGCTACGTCCTCTGCTCGGACGGCCTCTCGAACTACCTGACGCTCGATGAGCTCGGCCAGGTGCTGACGGGCCACTTCTACCGCGACGTGGCCAACGTGTTCGTCGATCTCGCCAACCAGCGCGGCGGCGACGACAACGTCACCTGCCTGGTCGTCTACGCCGGCAACGAAAAGTCTGCCTAGCTAGGGCCTTCGGGCGCCACGTCGTCGGGCATGGTTCGCTGCGCTTACCGTCGCCTTACGGCGACGCCCTCCTAGCCGCTACGCCAGGCGCTGCTTGTCGAGCCGCTCGCGGATGATGGCCTCGGCGAGCTCCGGGACCACTTCCCACACGATCTGCTCGATGATCTCGCGCGACAGCTTGGCGATCGCCTCGTACTCGGGCCCCTTGGCGCTGAGCGCGGCGAGCTTCTGATCGACTGCGCTCACGACCGCCGGAGGCGGCACGAATGCCGGTGGCGGCGTCGGCGTTGCTTCACGCGCGCGCACCGGCGGCGCCGGCGTCGTCTCACGCGCGCGCACGGGCGGCGCCGGCGTCGTCTCTCGCGCGCGCACCGGGGGCGGCGGCGTTATCTCACGGGTGCGCGCCGTCGAGGCCGCTGTCGGCGCCTGCGGCGGCGGCATCGGGGTCGTGGCGCGCGGGCGCGGCTGCACGGCCGGCGGCGCGAAGGACATGACGGGCGCGACCGGTGGCGCCGAGAGTGGCGCCATGGGGGCGGTCGGCGACCGCATCGGCGGGGCGAGGGGCGCGGCCGGGCGCTGGGCTCCCGGAATCGGGACACCGGCCGCCGGGAGGCCGATCATCGTCCGTCCCACGGCCGGCGCGGCGGGACGCGGCGGCATGCTCGGCGTCGGCGCGGCGGGCCCTCCGAGTGGGCGAACCGGCATGGTGCCGGGGCGCGCGGGGGGAACGGCGCCCGGGCGCATGCCGGGGATCAGCGAGGGTCGCATCGCGCCCGGCAGGCCACCCAGGGTGGGCATCGCGCCGGTGGGGCGGGGAGCCGCGGCCACGGCGGGCGCGCCGGTCACGATCGGCAGCGGCGTGGCCGGTCCCGACGAATCGATGCTGATCTCGCCGTAGTCGTCGTCCTCCATCGCCGAGGCGGGCAGCGAGGCGGAGGCTACAGAGGAGGGCGCGATCGTGCGCGCGGGGGCCGCCTGCTGGGCGGACGGACCGCCCGGCGGCCGCGTAGACCTTCTCCATGAACGCGGTGGTGTCCCACGGCTTGAGGAGGTGGCCGTCCGCGCCCGCGCTGCGGCCGCGCGCCTCATCGTACGGCAGCTGACTGGAGGCGAGGATGTAGACCGGGACCCCGCGCAGGGCGGCGTCGGAACGGATCTGGGTGCAGAGGTCGTACCCGGTGCGGCCGGGCATCGCCCCGTCGGCGATGATGAGGTCGGGACGGGCCTGCCGCGCCAGCGCCAACCCCTCGTCCGCCGATCGCGCCGTGGCGATCGATACGTCCTCGCCGGCGAACGTCATGGCGAAGGCCTTCTGGATCGTCACGCTGTCGTCGGCGATCAGGATACGTTTCGCCATGTTCACCAGGAAATATCATCAACGCCATAGGTGGTCAATGCGGGCGCACAGCCGTCCGAATGAGGCATGATGCGCCCGTCGTGAGCGCCGGGGAGATTCGGTTGGTCGTCAACGCCGACGATTTCGGGATGTCGGCGGCGATTTCGCGGGGGATCTTGCGGGCGCACAACGCCGGGATCGTCACCAGCACTTCGCTCATGGGCAACGTGGCGGACCTGGCGGGCGCGAAGTCGGCGCTCGCCGGCGCGCCCAACCTTGGCGTCGGGGTCCACCTGGCGCTCTGCGGCGGGCGGCCGGTCTCGGCCCCCGACAACGTCCGCTCGCTGCTCGCCCCGGACGGCGCGTTTTGGCCGCGCGGCCAGGACTTCATCGCCGCCTGGGTGAAGGGTCGGATCGTCCCGGCCGAGCTCGAGAGGGAGCTCGACGCGCAAGTGGCGCGCGTCCGCGACGCCGGGATCGCGGTCGACCACCTCGACACCCACCACCACCTCGGCTTCCTGCCGGTGGTCGGACGGGCGGTGGAGGCGGTGGCGCGGCGGCATGACATCGCCGGGATCCGCAGCGCCGTGGAGAGCCCCACGCTGGCCTGGGTGACCGACCCGCGGCGCGGGCTCGAGGCGGGCGTCCTGACCCTGTCGGCCTGGCTGACGCGGCGTCAGATGGGCGCCCGGCGGCATGGGCCGCAGAGCTGGGGCTACGTCGAGTCGGGCCACCTCGACGAGATCCGCACCCTGGAAATCATCGGGAGGCTCGGACCGGGACCGCACGAGCTCATCTGCCACCCCGGCGAGGCGGCGGCCGAGGGCGAGGCGGCCGAGGCGTCGGCCCGCTACCAGCGCACGGCGGAGCTGGCGTCGCTGACCTCGGCCAAGGTGCGACGCGCGCTCGAGCGGCGCAGCGTGAGCCTCTGCCGCTGGGGGGACCTGGTGTGAGCGACCCACCGGCCAGCGCCGAAGGCGGCGTCGCGCAGGTCGCCGCCGCGGGGGCCAGCGCCGCCGACGGCGCCCCGCCGGCCCCCTACGTCCCTCCCGAGGCGAACATGGCCGAGCTGTCGGCGCGGGCCATCGTGCTCGGCATGCTGTTCGGGGTGATCTTCGGCGCCGCCACCGTCTACCTGGCGCTCAAGGCCGGGCTCACCGTCTCGGCGTCGATCCCCATCGCGGTGCTGGCGATCTCGGTCTTCAAGCGGTTCGGCTCGTCGACGATCCTGGAAAACAACATGGTCCAGACCATCGGATCGGCGGGCGAGTCGATCGCGGCCGGCGTGGTGTTCACCCTGCCGGGTTTTCTGTTCCTGAGCCGCGACCCCGCCACCGGCGTCAGCGTCGGCGAGCCCTACTTCTCGTATTTGACGATCCTCTCGCTGGCGATGATAGGCGGCGTGCTGGGCGTCCTGATGATGATCCCGCTGCGCCGGTCGTTGATCGTCAAGGAGCACGCCACCCTCCCCTACCCCGAGGGGACGGCCTGCGCGTCGGTGCTGATCGCCGGCGAGCGCGGCGGCGATCTGGCGCGCACGGCCTACCAGGGGCTGGGGTTCGCCTTCGTCTACGCGCTTTTGCAGAAGGTCTTTCGCTTCGTCGCCGAGACGCCGACGCTGGCCATCCGCGCCAGCAACCGCTACCTGCCGGCGGCGGTCCTGAGCGGCGACATCACGCCCGAGTACCTGGGCGTCGGCTACATCATCGGTCCGCAGATCGCCGGCGTGCTGGTGGCGGGCGGCGTGCTCGCCTGGCTGGGGCTGATTCCGCTGCTGACGGTGGTGACACCGCCCGACGCCATCGCCGCGCAGCTGGTGAAGCTCGGCTACCTGCCGAGCCTGGCCGCCGCGGGCGGGCCGGGCGGATGGAACCCCGCGACGCACGCCTTCGCCGACACCGCGTCGGCGGTCTACCGCGCCTACGTCCGCCAGATCGGCGCCGGCGCGGTCGCCGCGGGCGGCTTCATCACGCTGGTGAAGACGTTGCCCACCATCGCCTCGTCGTTCAAGGAGAGCGTGGCGGCGCTGCGCCACCGCCACACGGCGACCGCGCTCCGCACCGAGCGCGACCTGCCGATCACCGTGGTCCTGGTCGGCTCGGTGATCCTGGTGCTGGTGATGGCCTTCCTGCCATTCGTTCCGGGGACCGGCATCGGCAGCAAGCTTCTTCTGGGCCTGCTGATCGTCGTCTTCGGCTTCTTTTTCGTGACCGTCGCCAGCCGGATCGTCGGTCTCATCGGCTCGTCGTCGAACCCGGTCTCGGGCATGACCATCGCGACGCTGATGGGGACCTGTCTGGTGTTCGTCGGCCTTCACTGGACCAAGGACGTCTACCAGCCGATGGCGCTCTGCGTGGGGGCGATGGTCTGCATCGCCGCCGCCAACGCGGGCGGCACGTCGCAGGACCTCAAGACCGGATTCCTGGTCGGCGCCACCCCACGGGCGCAACAGATCGGCCTCCTCATCGGCGTGGTGACCGCCACCTTCGTCGTCGGCCTCACCATCCGCGTGCTCGACCGGCCGCCCCACCACCTGATCGGCTCCGATCTCTACCCCGCCCCACAAGCGACGCTGATGGCCACGCTGATCAAGGGCCTGCTGGCCTTCAACCTCGACTGGCAGTTCGTGATGGTGGGCGCCGCGCTGGCCGCGACGGTCGAGCTCTGCGGCGTCGGCGCGCTGTCGTTCGCCGTCGGCGCCTACCTGCCGCTCTCCACCACCACGCCGATCTTCGTGGGCGGTCTGGTCCGCGCGCTGGCCGACCGCGCCGCCCGCCGCCGGGGCGAAGCAGCGCCCGCCAGCGAGGCGGAGCTCGGCCCCGGCAACCTGTTCGCCACCGGCCTCGTCGCCGGCGGCGCCGTGGCGGGGGTGGCCATCGCCTTCGTCACCGTGACCGACGGCGGCGCGCGCGCGGTCGCCGCGCTGTCGGTCGAAAATCCGCTCGCCCGCACGCTGGGCCCGGGCGGCTATCAGATCCTCGGGCTGGCCTGCTTCGGAGCGATGGCGGCCACCCTCTGGCGCGTCTCGCGCAGACGCGACGGAGATGGCCGTCGCTGAGGGCGATATCACTGCCTGGCGAGCGGGCTGCGCGGAAAACGCGCTTCGAAATCGGCGGCCGCGCGGCGCGCTTCGTTGGGGCGGCCGAGGCCCACGAGCACCCGCACGCGCAGTGCTTCCCTCTCCTCGGCAAGCCACCCCGCCTTGAAACGACGCGCATGTTCGGCGAGCAGCCTGTTCGCGGCCCTGAAGTCCTCTCGGGCCACGGCCGCCCGCGCCCGCTCGAGAAGACGCAGCTCCAGCTGGGCCTCGCGGCTTCCCGAGGTCGCCGACCCTCCCGAAAATCTCGGCGCGTCGGGCAGATCGATGACCGGCCGCTCCGGCATTCTGGGGTGAGCTGCTTCGGGATACGGGGGCGGCGACGCGGCGGCGGGCACGGGCGATCGCCCGCGGACAGCAACCTCGTAAGCGGTGGCCGCCGCCACGACCGTTGCCAGGCAGGCCAGCCCCGCAGCGGCCGCCACCCACGAAACAGTCGAGGGCGCCGGCGACGGATTCGACCGCGTGGCCACCCCGGCGGCCAGCGCGGCACGCGCCCCTGCCAGCGCCCGCTCGCGGGCGGCGGCGGGCAGAGTTGCAACCACCCGCTCGCGCTCCAGCAGCACACGCACCTCGGGCGATAGTTGGGCGCGCAACCAGATCATCGGTCGTCCGCCGCGCGCGCCGGCTTTGACCGGATCACAACATCCGGCGCTGGCCCCGCGTCCTCGATCTCAGCCCCACCAACCACCACATCCTCCCGCGCTTTTGCGTTGGTCAACGCCGCGTGTCCGCGAACCGTACTGAAGTCGATCCCCATCGCGACGGCAGCGCCACCCACAATGCACGTCCACCTGGGTTTGTCGGTGGGGGCGACTTCTTGTTATGAAACCGCGCGGGTTTCGTTTGGCGTCTCGAGCTCCCGCGCGCCCCGCCGGCGGCGCCTGAGGGCTGACAGCGCGAGCCCCAGCGCCAGCGCTGAGTCCAGGTGACCACGTGTGCGCACGCCGCCAGCAGCCGTGAGAGCCATGCCTTGTTTGTCGCGAGGACGCTTTTCTTGTGACGAGACGACGTCCATCGATCTCGGGGGATAGCGGGTTACTCACCGCTCGCTGTCCAGCGCGGCCATCAGCGGCGCGGCGTAGCGGGTCCCCGCCACCTCGCCGGCGGGCACGGCCGCTTCCAGCATGGCAACCTCGTCGGCGCCGAGCGCGACGTCGAGGCCGGCCAGCGCGTCGGCGAGCTGGGCCCGCGTGCGAGCCCCCAGGGTCGGAATGATCGTGACCTTCTGAGCAGCCGCCTTGCCCCGCACCCAGGCGATGGCCAGCTGGGCCGGCTTGATCCCGCGGGCCGCGGCGAGCCGGGCCAGGGCGTCGGCGAGGGCCCGGTTCTTCTCGCCGTTCTCTCCGGCGAAGCGAGGCAGGTGGGCGCGAAAGTCGCCTGGGCCGCTGGGCCGGCTGCCGGTGAGCAGGCCGCGCGACAACACGCCGTAGGCCGTCGTCGCGATGCCACGGGCGGCGAGCTCCGGGAAGATCGCCCGCTCGGGCGAGCGGCTCACCAGCGAGTACTCGATCTGCAGGTCGCAGATCGGGTGCACGGCCGCAGCCCGCCGGATCGTCTCGACGCCGACCTCGGAGAGGCCGATGTAGCGGACGTAGCCGGCCTTCACCATGTCGGCGATGGCGCCGATTGTCTCCTCGATCGGCACCGCGGGATCGAGGCGCGCCGGACGGTAGATGTCGATGTGGTCGACGCCCAGGCGCGACAGGCTGTGGGTCAGGAAGTTCTTCGTCGCGGCGGGGCGGCCGTCGTTGCCGAGGTAGGCGCCGTCGGGGCCGCGCAGGGCGCCGAACTTCACGCTCAGCAGGGCCCGATCGCGGCGGGCGCCGGCCAGCGCCTTGCCGACGAGGAGCTCGTTCTTCCCCATCGAATAGAAGTCGCCGGTGTCGATGAGATTCACGCCGGCGTCGAGCGCGGCGTGGATGGTGGCGATCCCCTCCGCCTCGTCGCTGCTGCCGTAGAAGCTGCCTGCCCCCATCCCCATGCAGCCGAGCGCCATCGGAAACACCTGGGGGCCGGCGGCCCCCAGCCTCGTCACTGCTCTGGTCGTCGTGGTTTGCATGGACTCAATCTGGGCCTGGTTGTCACATGAATCCAGTGAATAGGATATATGGGACACATGAGCAACATTCATGGACGGGGCTTCGGGCGCGACCTCGATCTCAACCTGCTCCGGGTCTTCGCGGTGGTGGCGGAGAGCGGCGGGATCACCGAGGCGGCCAAGCGCCTCTACCTCACGCAGTCGGCGGTCAGCGCGGCGCTGCGGCGCCTGACCACCGCGGTGGGCGCGCCGCTGTTCCTGCGCAGCGGCCGCGGCATCGCCCTCACCAGTCGGGGAGAGCGGCTGCGCGACGGCCTGGATGCGCACCTCGGCCCGCTGGTCGAGGCGGCGCTGGCGCCGGCGACGTTCGATCCGGCGACCGCCGAGCGCACGCTGCGTCTCGGCCTCTCCGACTCGGCCGAGCTTTGGGGCCTCCCGCCCCTGCTGCGCGCGCTCGAGCGCGAGGCCCCGGGCATCCGGATCGTCGCCGTCCCGGTCCAGTTCCGCACCGCGGCCGCCGAGCTCTCCTCCGGGCTGGCCGCCGCGATCACCGTCGCCGACGAGCTGCCCGCGACGATCCGGCGCGAACGTCTGTTCTATGGCGGGTTCACCTGCCTCTACGATCCGCGCCACACGAAGCTGCGGACGCTGAGCGAGGCCGAGTACTTCGCGCGCGACCACGTCATCGTCTCGTACAACGGCGACCTGCGCGGGATCGTCGAGGACCTGGTCGGCAAAAATCGAAAGGTCCGCTGCTCGGTCTCCAGCTTCGCCAACATCGGCGCGATCGTCGACGGCACGGCGATGCTGGCGACCATCCCGGAGCTGGTCGCGGTGAAGATCCTCGCCGCCCGCCCGCACCTGAAGACGAAACCGCTGCCGCCCACCATGAAGATCGAGGGCTCGCACGCCGAGCTCTTGTGGCCCGCCATTACCGACGACGACGGGCCCTGCAAGTTCGTGCGCGCCAAGATCCGCGAGATTGCGAAGACGGTCCAGGGGACGAAGCGACCACCCGTCCAGGCCCGCCGCCCAGAAACGCGGTAACTCACCTCATGTCGTCCGCCTACCGCGGCGCCCCGGCCGCCTGCATCGCCCTGAGAAAGGCGGTGTGAGCTGTAGAGACGGCCGTGTACGTCTCGGAGTCGTCGTCCGGCTCGACCTCGCCGTCGGTCGGCGGTCCGGCGTCCATCGTGTCGATCTTCAGGACGTTCCCTAAGAGTTCGTCGAGCTGGTCGTTGATGGTCTGGAAGGCTGGGAAGAGGTCGGCGTACGGGCTTCTCGTCTTCGGCGGCATGGGGAAGATCGTAGCGCGCAGATCGGGAGTCTGCAGAACATCAGGCGTTGACCGACGCCCGCGTCCCGTCGGCGGCCGGCCTGCGCGGCTACATCGACGGGTCCGAATGCTTCTGGTGCGGCTGACAAGATTCGAACTTGTTACCCCCGGCTTCGTAGGCCGGTGCTCTATCCAGATGAGCTACAGCCGCAGACTGAAGCCGACACGTATGCCGCGCGCCCGCGCGCGCGTCAAGTCAGTTCATTTCGAGGATCTCGGTGGTCCAGCTTGGCCGTTTCGCGCGCGATCGGGCGACTTGCGTGGGCGGGAACCTTCCTCTATGGTGGCGGGCGCCGTGTCAAAGCGGCACTGGAGAGGTGGCCGAGAGGCCGAAGGCGGCGGTTTGCTAAACCGTTATACGGCCCAAAAGCTGTATCGAGGGTTCGAATCCCTCCCTCTCCGCGGCGCGGTTCTACCCCGATGGAGGCACCGTTGATGATGAGGACCTGGCTGGTCGGGGCGGTGGTGGTGATGTCGGGCGCGCTGGGGTGCGGAAAGGGCAGCGGAGGAGGCGGCGGCAGCGGCGCCGTCACCCACGTCTACGCTTCCGGTGACCAGTTCACCGAGCCGCCCGGGTTCTGCGGAATCGTGGTCGGACCCGAGGACGTCGGCGACGGCTCGATGCACTACGAGGTCGACGACATCGGCACGCTCGGCGCAGCCGACACCCTCGAGGCGGTCATCATCTCCGACTCCTTCTTCAACACCGAGGGGTGCACCTTCACTGCCGACCAGACCCTCTTCGACGGCAGCGTCATCGTCTCCAACAGCGGCCCCATCACCGGGGTCTATGCCGACAGCTACGACTTCGTCGTCGCCTGCGGAAACTACGCCACGAACTGCGTCTTCGACCTGACCTGGACCGCGACCTTCTAGGCGCGCGCGCGCCACCGAGACGCGCCTCGCGTTCGCCGTGCGGCGCGCTGGCCGCACCTCGAAGCGCCGGCTACAGGCCCGGCTTCGCCACCGGCGGCGTCGCCCACTCGACCGAGAAGGGGAAGCCCACGAACTGCTTGAGCGCGCCGTGGTCCTGATAGGTGATCGAGGTGTTCTCGATCTGGACGTTCAGGTCGTTCCCCTCCGCTTTGATCTCACGCATCGGCAGGTAAACGATCAGGCTCCTGGCTTTCATGCCGATGCTATCGGCACCTGGGCCCGGAACGTTGAGGAGGAGATAGGATTCGAACCTACGGACCCTTGCGGGTCTACAGTTTTCAAGACTGTCGCCTTCGACCACTCGGCCACTCCTCCGGAGTAGTGACTCTCGGTACTTACGCCCCCGGAAGCGCCCTCGTCAACCTCGGCTGGTCCCACGGTGGTCCCACGGACCCGGTGCGCCGCGAGGTCGATCACTGGACAAGCATCCGCCCGGCGTCGAGATCGATATCGCCCCACTCGAGGCCGATGATCTTCTCCGGGCGGAGCCGGCCGGCGCGCCCACTGCGAACATGGTGGCGAAGGGCTACCGAGGCTGACGCTCGGTGCGGAGACAGAACAGAAAAGTCTTATCGGTAGATCTCTTTTCGATCCCCGATCGCAACGATGGTCACCGCGTCGCCCTCGATCCGGTAGATGAAGCGAAAATCGACAGCGAAATCGACCCGATAGTGCTCCTTCCACTTGCCGGACGTCTTCCTACATCCCGGAGGCCGCGGTTCGGCTTCCAGCGACGCGATCAGCTTGTCCGCCTCATCCCGCTGTTCGGGCGTCAGGGTCAGCTTCTTGAAGACCTTCTCGGTACTGGCGCTCTTCCAGTAGACCTTTGGCACCGAAACGGCCGACGCTCAGCCGATCGCCCGTGTTGGCACGAATGGGATGGGGTCGCTCTCTTCGAGGTCAGACTCAGCGAGGGTCGCCATGTCCCACGCATCCTCGACCGTTTCAGGATTCTCGCCCTCGCGCGCCGTTCGCCACAGTTCCCGGCATACCCGCGTCGTGCTGTCCGGATCTCCAAACGGAAGCAGGCCTTTGTAGAAGATGACTCCGAGGAGCCCGACAA
>CAVRRT010000066.1:0-7143 GCA_963723305.1 uncultured Pseudomonadota bacterium | reverse complement strand
CCATCGTCGGAGGCACCCTTTCTGTTTGCTCACTGTCGCGCATGCGGGCGATTCGACGGGCGGAGCAACCAATGGAAAAGCAAGGGAGCCACAGGGGAGGGTGACATGAGCGACGCGATCGCAGTTGAGGTGGCGACCACCGTGGACGATGAGCTCGTCGAAGCAATGGAGCGGCTCGTCCCGCAGCTATCGCGGTCGGCGCCCGTCCCGAGCGCCGCGCAGTTGCGGGAGATCGTCGACTCTCGCTGCACGGCGCTGCTGCTCGCCCGGGATCGCGCGCAGCCCGGGCAGATCGTCGGGAGTCTCACGTTGGCTCTGTTTCGGATCCCGACCGGGGTACGCGCCTGGATCGAGGACGTCGTCGTCGATTCCACGGCGCGCGGAAAAGGGGTGGGCGAGGCCCTCAGTCGGGAAGCGCTGCGCGTGGCGGCGACGCGAGGGGCGCGCACGGTGGAGCTCACCTCCAGGCCTTCCCGGGAAGCCGCCAACCGCCTGTATCAGCGACTCGGGTTCGAGCTCCGTGAGACGAATGTCTACCGCTGCTCGTCCGCCACCGAGGGTTGAGTCCCCGCGGCTCCGCGCCGCTACCTGAGGACGGCCCAGAGCGCCGCGGCGGTCGCCACGAGCATGCTGGTGACGAGGCCGACGCCGGTCAGCAGCTTGCGGCGGTCGTAGTGGGCTTGCATCTGTTCGAGCGCAGCGAGCTCGCTGCCGCGGTCGGCGATCGTCTCGCTCAGACGATCGATGCTCTGGTAGGCCGACAGCAACGAGCCGTGCGGTGGGCGGATGTCGGCCGCCGCGCGCCCGAGCTGCTCGGTCAGCTCCGCCGCCTCCTTCTCGGCGGTCGCCCGGTCGCGCTGGCGTCCGGAGATGCTGGCGGCCATCGACGAAGCGGCGTCGCGGCGCGCGGCAGTCGCCTGTTCGAGCTTGGCCTTGGCCGCCGCCGCCGTGGCGCGCATCGCCGCCGAGCTGTCGCGCAGGTCGGCCAGCTGGCGATCGAGCTTCTCGGTCAACTCCTCGAGCGCGCGCTGCTCGGCGGCCAGGCCGACGGCGTCGTGCGCCAGCTGCGCCGCCCGCGCATCGCCGCCGTTGGTGCCCATCTCGCGCGTGAGGCGGGCCCGCTCGTCCTTCACCCGCGCCAGACGCACGCCGGCCGCGTCGCGATCGGCGGAGGCGCCACGCAGGATCTCGTCCGCCTCACGGCTGGTGCGATCGCCAGCGGTGAACTCCGCGTCGGCGGCCTCGACCTGGGCGCCGAGGCGGGTCGCCTCGTTCTGCAGGAGCGCCTCGGCCGCCTCCACGTCGGCGGCCGCCGCCTCGCGCCGGGCGTGCGCCCGTCCGAATCGCCTCAAGCAACCCGGTGAAGTCGGGGTGTTGGACCCCTTCGCGGAGGACCGTCGCCGCCAGCTCGTTGAGCGCGCCCGCCAGCAGCGCCTCGGCGCCGGCGCGCTCCTCGGTCAGGCGGCGCCGGCGGGCACCGGCGTCGACCTTGTCGCGCAGGTAAACATAGATGTAGCCGATGGCGTCGCTGGCCCACCCAAGCCCGCGCCTGGGGGTCTCCGCCACCGTTCGCTCGGTGGTGCTCGCCGCACCGCGCAGCGGCACGGTCGACGGCCCGGTCGCCGACCCCCGCGGCGCCGCCACCAGCGTGCGCGAGAACGCCGCCGTCCCGCGGACCCGGTCGCCCCCGCTAACGCCGAAGGCGGACATCCCGGAGGTGGGCGCCCCCAGCCAATGCCCGCAGGCCGAGCAGAAGGCGAGGTGATCGGCGGTGTCGTGCGCGCAGTGCTTGCAGGTGCGCATGGCGGTGGTGAGTCTACTTTATCCGTGGTACCGATCTGGACATGAACGCCGCCGCCAAGACGAGCTGCCAGCTCATCGAAAAGACGTTGCGCAAGAGCCCTGCGTTCAAGAAGGTCGACGAGGGCCTGTACGTCGTCAAGCAGGGATCGTCCATCGTGATGATCAACGTCATCGCCTGGAATCCCGACCGGGCCGTGGTCCGCTGCGTCGCCCAGCTGGTCAAGGGCGTGACGATGGAGGTGCCCCTGGCGCTCCAGCTGCTGGAGATGAACGCGCTGTTGCGCTTTGGCGCCTTCGCCTATGTGCCGGCCGGCGACGTGATTATCTTTTCGCACACGCTGCTGGGCGGCGCCACGCTCGACGAGGAAGAGCTGACCACCACCATTCGAGATGTCGCCATCATCGCCGACGAGTACGATGACCGCATCGCCGCCCGTTACGGCGGGCAGACGATGCAGGAGCTGCTCGAGGAGAGCGTGGTGGAGCACTTCCGCTCGGCGCACGGGCGCGATCATTTCAAGGCGTAGCAGGCGAGGCGCGTCGTGACGGGCGCCAAGAACAACATCCTGGAGGCAGTCGGCGGGACGCCGATCGTCAAGCTGCAGAAGCTGGCCCGCCACGTGGCGGCCGACATCTACGTCAAGTGCGAGTACCTGAACCCGGGCGGTTCGATGAAGGACCGGGTGGCGCGCAACATCGTCATCGACGCCGAGCGCCGCGGCCTGCTCGGGCCGGGCGGGACGATCGTCGAGGCGACCAGCGGCAACACCGGGATGGGCCTGGCGCTGGTGGCTGCGCTGCGCGGCTACGCCTGCGTGTTCGTCATGCCCGACAAGATGTCGCAGGAGAAGGTGGCCGGGCTGCGCGCGTTCGGCGCGCGTGTCGTCATCTGTCCGACCGCCGTCGAGCCCGACGACCCGCGCAGCTACTACCAGACGGCCAAGCGGATCGTCGCCGAGACGCCGGGCGCCTTCTACGCCAACCAGTACCACAACCCCGCCAACCCCGAGGCGCACTACACCTCGACGGCACCGGAGATCTGGCAGCAGACCAACGGCGAGGTCGACGTCTTCGTGGCCGGCATGGGGACCGGGGGGACGATCTCGGGGTGCGGGCGCTTCTTCAAGGAGAAGAAACCCGGCTTCCGGCTGGTGGGGATCGATCCGATCGGCTCGCTTTACTACGAGTACGTGAAGACCGGGCGGATGACCCGCCCCTTCGCCTACTACGTGGAGGGGATCGGCGAGGATTTCTTGCCCTCGACCATGAACCTCAAGCTGGTCGACGAGATCATGCGCGTCGACGACAAGGAGTGCTTCCTCATGACGCGCGAGCTGGTGCGGCAGGAGGGGCTCTACGTGGGCGGCAGCTCGGGCGCGGCGGTGGCGGGGGCCATCAAGTACGCCGAGGCGTCGAAGCGCAAGGAGAACATCCTGGTGCTGCTCCCCGACGGGGCCTCGAAGTACCTCTCGAAGATCTTCGACGACAAATGGATGCGCGAGAACGGCTTTCTCGACGAGCCTGATCCGCTGGGGACGGTGGCTGAGCTGCTGCGCCACAAGAAGCAGCGGCCGCTCATCATCGCCAAGAAGGGGGAGTCGGTGCGCGACGTGATCGCCTCCATGCGCGACGGCGGCGTCTCGCAGATGCCGGTGCTCGAGCAGGACGGTGGCCAGCTGGCCGGCCTCGTCACCGAGGTCGATCTGCTGGGCTTCCTGGTCCAGGGAGAGGGTGGCCTCGACGCGCCAATCGATCCGCTGGTGGAATCGGACTACGCGACGGTGACGCCGTCGACGCGCATTCACCTCCTGCGAAACATCTTCAACGATGCGCAGATGGTGGTGGTCCAGACGGGCGACGCCATCGTCGGTGTCATCACCAAGATCGACCTCATCGAGTTCCTGGCCGAGCGGCGGGCATGAAGCGACGCGCGCGCGCCAGCGGGACCCGCCGCGCGGACCCGCGGCCCACAGGCGGCCCAAGGTTCGAGACGCTGGCGGTTCACGCCGGGCAGAGCCCCGAGCCGATCACCGGCGCGGTGATGACGCCGGTGTTCCTGACCTCGACCTACGCGCAGAAGGGGCCGGGCGAGCACACCGGGTTCGAATATTCGCGCACGCAAAACCCGACCCGCTTCGCGCTGGAGGCGAACCTCGCCGCGCTGGAAGGGGGTGCCGGCGCCGGCGCCTGGGGGCTCGCCTTCAACGCCGGCGTCGCCGCCTCGACGGCGGTGCTGGCCACGCTCGACGCCGGCGATCACGTGGTCTCGGGCGACGACATCTACGGCGGCAGCTTCCGGCTGTTCGACAAGGTCTTCCGCCGGCTGGGCCTCACCTTCAGCTACGTCGATGCGCGCGACGTGCGCGCGGTGGCCGCCGCCATCGGCCCGCGCACGAAGCTCTGCTGGATTGAGACGCCGACCAATCCGCTGCTCCGCCTGGCC
Organism: uncultured Pseudomonadota bacterium; assembly: GCA_963723305.1. GTDB lineage: Bacteria > Myxococcota_A > Polyangia > Fen-1088 > Fen-1088 > JADGRB01. The sequence goes on along the minus strand of CAVRRT010000066.1, from coordinate 2,897 downwards.
GACATCCGGGCCATCGCCCGCGTCTGCGGCGCGCGCCGGGTTCGACTGGCCGTCGACAACACCTTCATGACCCCCTTCTTCCAGCGACCGCTGGATCTGGGCGCCGATCTGGTCGTTCATTCGACGACCAAGTACATGAACGGTCATTCCGACGTCGTCGGCGGCGCCGTGATCGGGCGCGACCCCGAGCTGCGGGCGCGCGTGGCCTTCGTGCAGAACTCCCTGGGCGGCAGCCAGCCAGCCTTCGACAGCTTCCTCGTGCTGCGGGGGACGAAGACGCTGGCCGTCCGGATGGAGCGCCACCAGGCGAACGCGCTGCGGATCGCCCGCTGGCTCGAGGCCCGCCGCGAGATCGGGCAGGTGATCTATCCCGGCCTGCGCTCGCACCCGCAGCACGCGCTGGCCCGGCGGCAGATGTCCGGCTTCGGCGGCATGCTGGCGTTCGCCTTTCACGACGGGCGGGGCGCGCTGGGCAAGGCGCGTTCGTTCCTGAAGCGCCTGCGTGTCTTCACCTGCGCCGAGTCGCTGGGCGGCGTCGAGTCGCTGGCCGAGCACCCGGCGATCATGACCCACGCCTCGATCCCGCCCGAGCGCCGCCGCGCGCTCGGCATCGGCGATGGCCTGGTCCGCCTCTCCGTCGGCATCGAGCACGTCGACGATCTGATCGCCGACCTGGAACAGGCGCTCGGCTAATCTGGCCCACCGCCAGCGGCGGCCGTTCAGGGGTTCTGGCCGGGATGGTCGGGGGCGCAGCCGTCGTAGATCTGTAGCCCGAAGGCGCCGTTCGGACTGCCTTGCAGAAAGCTCTGGCAGAGACTTCCGTGCAGGAAGAGGCGCGTGTCGTTGCTGCCTCCGTAGTTCCAGCCGTTTCCGGTCGTGCCGCTGTCTTGCGGCTGCACGACATTGTCGAAGGTAACCGTCAACTGACCGCTCGGCGGCGTCGTCAGCGTCAGGTGACACCCGTCCTCCGCGATCGTTTGTGCGATGTCGTCGAGCACGTTCGAAAGATCGGTCGACGTCGACGCCACGTAGTAGGGCGAAGGGGAGATCCCCGTGGCGGTCGCCAATTCGGGCAAGCAAAAGGTGCCCCCTCCGATGGCCACCACCTCCGTCGTGACGCCCAGGTCGTTGGAGAGCTCGCCGACCTCGTTGATGGCGTCGCCGCAGGGGTCGGCGCTCGAGCACGAGCCCTCCGGATCACCATCCGCGATCAGCAAGACGTAACGGTCAGTGCTGTGCTGGCCTCCGCTGCCGACCGGGTAGTGGTCGTGCGCCTCTTTGAGCGCTTCCGCAATTGGTCGAAACGTCGATTGAAGGCAGGTGGTCGAGGAGCTGTTGCAGGAGGCTCCCAGATCGAACGCGGTGTACATCGTCGTGAGGTCGCTTGGGCAACAGTCGGGCGCGGAATTGCAGTCCATGGTCATGCCGTCGGGGAAATCTAGAAAGGAAAACTGGATGGCGCGGCGGCTGCTCTTGCCGCTGTATCCGTCGACCTCGCCGAGGATAGCATTCAGCGCGACCTGCAGCTGCGACGGTCCGCTCGTCCCAAAGGGGGCGTTCATCGCCGAGGACCGATCGAGCGCGACCACGAGCTGCGGCAGATCCGCGGTGAACTGGATCGGTTGTTCCTGACCGCCGAAGCAGTGCCCATCGCTGGAGGCGTCGGTTGGTCCGCCCCCGCCCCCGCTTGCGCCTCCACTTCCATTGCCGCTCTTGCCACCGGCCCCGAGGAGGCCCGCATCGGGCGACAGAATCGTCGAGCACCAGCGTCTGCTGGCAGGCGCTGAGGAGCAGCGCCACCAGCGCGCCGCCGAGTGACATCCGCCGCGTCAGGGCCCAGCTCCGTTACGGGCGGGCCGCAGGCCCGCCGTTGGCCAGCGCCGCCGCCTCGCCCCGGAACTTTCCGCTCGGGTAGGAACGCAGGTAGGCGCGGACGGCCTCGGCGCCACCGGCGTCACCCAGGCGGACCAGGCAGTCGGCGCGGTGGAAGGCGGCTGCCTCGACGGCGTCGCGCGGGCGTGAGGCGCCGAGCGTGATCTGGTAGGCGCCAAGCGCGTGCCGGCAGTCGCCGCGCGCGCGATAGAGGTCGCCGGCCAGTCGCGAGATCTCGGCGCGCCGTTCGCTGTCGGGGCGGCGCCGCAGGAAATCGGTCGCCTCCGATAGCGCCTCGTCGCTGTCGCCGGTGCGGGCGAGCGTCTCGATGATCGAGACGTCCGCCTCGACGCGCAGGATCCCGTCGGGGTAGGCGGCGCGGTAGTGCCGCCAAGCGGCCACGGCGTTCGCTGGCTGGCCGAGCTTTTCGTTCAGCACCTTGCCGATCTCGTAAGACGCGTTCTCGGCCGAGGGGCCGGTCCCGAGAGCGAGCGTGCGGTAGAGCTGCAGCGCGCGGGGCGCGTCCCCCGAGACGAGCGCCGCGCGGGCGGCCAACGCTTCGGTGGTCGGCGCCTCGGCCGGTCCTGCGGCGCGTTCGCCGGCGGTGGCGGTCTCGCCGGGCGAGGCGAGCGCCAAGGTGCGCGCGAGACCGTGCCTGCCGACGTGGCGGAGGTTGCGCGCCGGCGCCGGGATGGTCGGGGCGGGCGCGCTCGGTGCGGGCGCCGACTCGACGGCGGCTGGCGCGGCCGGCGCCTCCGCGTCGACGTCGGGGCTCTGCCAGCTCTCCCCCGGCGTGAGTCGCGCCAGGCGACGTTGGGTCGCCGCCTCCCAGACCTCGACAATCCCCTCGTCGACGTCGACGACGACCGCCTTCTTCCCGTCTGCCTTCGCGCCATCCGCCTTCGCGCCATCCGCCTTCGCGCCATCCGCCTTCGCGCTGTCGAACTTCGTGCCGTTGAACCTCGCGCCGTCGACGTTGATCCCGAACCGGGTCCCGACCACGACCACCCGATAGCCCTCAGCAC
>CAVRRT010000065.1:0-27256 GCA_963723305.1 uncultured Pseudomonadota bacterium | reverse complement strand
TTTGAAAACTATGTTAGCCATACCGCTATTAAAGCAGAATTATCAGTAGGAAAATAAACTAATAACAAACATGGAAAAATCATTCAAAAAATTAACAGACCTGCAAAAGAAGGTAGGGTATAAGAAAGGGGCTATTAACGCTGTCGCTGTTCTCGGACTGTTTGGTGAAGCGGGGGAGGTTCTTAATGAGCTTGACTATAAAATAACAAACAAAGGTAATGCTGTTGATTTTAAACCGTCAATTATTGATAAAACTATTGATAAAGCTATTGATATATCAGAATCAATAGATAGTATTAAAAAGAACATAAGAAGTAAATCATCTAACTACCAAGTTACATTCAAACTACCCGATAAGAACTCAAAGAAGTTTGATAACGAGATGGGTGATGTACTATACTACTTAAATGCTCTTGCTATCAACAGAGGTAAAACACTTGCTGACTACGCTGAACTATCTTATCAAAAGGTACTAAACCGCCACGCGTACGGCGACAAATACAGCTACGGACACAACCACTGATACGCCCACCAATACATCGACCGCTACGGCCACGGATACGTCGACCGATACGGTGACGAATACGGCGACGGCTACCACTTCCAGTACGCCGACAATACAGCCACGGCGACGGCGACCAGTACGGCCACGAATACCGCCACGGCGACAGCCACCAGTACACTGACAAATACGTCGACGAATACGGTGACCAGTACGACGACCGATACGGTTACCAACACGGCTACCAACACGGCTACGGCTTCGCAAACCTATACAGCGACAAACACCGCAACCGCCACGGTTACCTCAACCACCACGAATACTGTCACTGATACCGCGACAAGTACGGTTTCGAGCACCTCAACGTCTTCACCCACAAATACGGCCACCTATACGACTACCGCCACAGCAACCAATACCGCTACGGATACCTCTACGTCCACGACTTCCGCCACCGCGACCAACACTTCTACCAATACGGCGACATACGGGCACCAGTACTCCCACGAACACGGCTACGTCCACTTTGACCAATACAGTGACGCTGACAGCGACCAGTACCTCTACGTCCACTTCGACTAACACGGCCACCAATACGGCGACGGTTAGCTCGACCAATACAGTGACGCTGACGGCGACCAGTACCTCTACGTCCACTTCGACTGACACGGCCACCAATACGGCGACGGTTAGTTCGACTAATACGGTGACGCTGACGGCAACCAGTACCTCTACGTCCACATCGACTAATACAGCCACCAATACGGCGACGGTTAGCTCGACCAATACAGTGACGCTGACAGCGACCAAAGCTGCGCGCCGCTCGAAGCGTTGAGGGCGAGAACCTCGTTGCTCTCCGTGGCGACGATCAACTCGCCCTTGCCCGATCCCGCCGGGCGCCACAGCAACGGCTGCGCGTAGACCTTGCCGTCAAAGGCGGCGTGGAACGCGGGATCGAGGCGCACCCCGCGGGCGCGCTCGTAGCTGAGGCCGGGGGCGACATAGGCGCCCGCGCGGTCGAGCGCGCCGTGATAGGTCAGAACCGCGGGATCGGCGTGGGCGGCGCCTGCGCAAAACAGCGCGACGGCGACGAGAGCGTTTCGCATGGGAGTCTCCGCACGCCGGCGCACCGGCAGGCTCGGCGGCATTATTCGACCGATTGGGGAGACAGCAAGGCCGGCGCCTTACGCCGCCAAAGGCGTCGCGCGGCGTGTCCTTAACTGGACGGCGGGGAATAGGTGATTGCAGTCTGGCTCCCGGTGATCGCGGCGTGAAAACCGCTGGCGATGCAACTCCCGAGCAGGGTCACGGCCGTCTCCGCGCTCCCGTCGGAGAACATCAGCGCGCCGCCAGTGCCCTCGCTGTTGGGGACGAAGTCCTGATACGTCCAGGTCGCAGTGTTGACGAGGATCCGGTCATCCGTCGCGCCGTTCTGGTCGAAGCCGGAAACGAGGCCGGCAAAGTCCTGCACGTCGTTGAGCGTCAGCGTCACGTAGTCAGTGCGTCGAAAACGAATTGCAGGGTTTGTCCGGCGCCAACGCTCGCGTTCAGCGTCACCTCTTGCAACCCGACCTGGATCGACCCGGCGCCAGTGATCTGTCTCTCAAACACCAGGGTGCTGGAGTTCGTCGTGGCGAGCATAACACCGTTGTTTACGACGGCGAGACCGAAAGCCGTTCCGCCCCCTTTCTCCTCGAATGTTCCTGCATTGACGAAACTTGCGTCTCCGGCGGCGGGACCCGTCTGCAGAATGACGCTGGACGTAGAGGTCGCGCTCGAGCAGCTTCATGCACACGCGCTCGATGCTCGCGCGGCACATCCGGGCGCACCGAGCGCGGTCGCGGGATCGGCCGAACAACACCGCGGCCAGCGTCGCGCGCGTGTCCTTCCCGACGAACAGCCGACGCCCGACGAGCATCTCCCACAGCATGATCCCCGACCGCGAACAGAGTCGCTGCGCCCGTCGAGCGGCTGGCCGTTCGCCTGCTCGGGGCTCATGTACGCCGGCTTGCCCTTGATGAACACCGTCGCCGTCGCTCGCTCGCCGCGCGCGCCTTGGCGATGCCGAAGTCGGAGACCTTGACCTCGCCTTCCCACGACACAGGACGTTGTGCGGCGACACTCTGAAGAAACTACAGCAAGCTGTCAGCCGATGTCCAAAAGGCAGTCAGAACCGAAAGAAGGCGAAAGCCAAGGTCGCCAGACAGCATTGTAAGACTAGGAACAAGAGAAACGATTTCCTCCACAAACTCTCAAAGAGTCTGATGGAACGATATGATACATTTTGCATCGAGGACTTGAACTTAAAAGGGCTAGTGAAAACCAAACTAGCTAAGTCGTTCTCAGATGCGTCACTGGGCACATTCCTTCGCATGTTGGAATACAAAGCTCAGTGGAATGGGAAAACTGTGATTCGAGTGGGTAGGTTCTTTGCGTCAAGTAGCAATACGTACTCGTCGAGGCTAACCAACATAACACTCCTGTTCGGACGCCGGCAAGCTGACCGGCGCCATCAATGACGCCGTCGCCCGGGGGGTGCCGGTCATGACCTTCGACAGCGACGCGCCGGCCTCGAAGCGCTTCGCCTACTACGGCGTCGACGATCGCCGCCTCGGCGAGCAGGTGATGGCGGAGCTCTCCACGCAGCTGGGCGGCAAGGGGAAGATCGCCATCCTGGCCGGCAACCAGAACGCCCCCAACCTGCGCCGCCGCGTCGACGGAATCAAGGCCGAGGCGGCCAAGTCCAAGGGGATCCAGATCGTCGGAACTTTCTATCACAACGAGACGCCGCAGGACGCCGCCGCCGAGGTGATCCGGGTGAACAACGCCTACCCGGGGATCAAGGGGTGGGCGATGGCCGGAGGCTGGGCGCTCTACACCAAGACGCTGCTCACCGATCTCGATCCGCAGAAGGTCAAGATCGTCGCCGTCGACGGCTTGCCGCCCGAGCTCCCCTACGTGGAGAAGGGGCTGGCGCCGGTGCTGCTGGCGCAGGCCTGTTATCTCTGGGGCAACGTCGGCGTCACCAAGATCATCGACAAGATCTACTTGAAGCAGGAGGTCCCCCAGATCATCCCGATGGATCCCGTGCGGGTGACGATCGACAACCTCGGCTCGTGGGCGCGCCAGCTCCGCCAGTGGGGCTTCCCCGACGTTCCCGAGGAATACCTGAAGCTCAAGTAGGCGCGTTCTTGGGCGAAGCACCGATCATCTCGTTCCGTGGGGTGAGCAAGCGCTTTCCCGGGGTGCGCGCTCTCGAGGACGTCAGCTTCGACATCGCGGAGGGCTCTTGCCACGCGCTCTGCGGCGAGAACGGCGCCGGGAAGAGCACGCTCGGCAAGCTGCTGGCCGGGATCGACCGGCCCGACGCCGGGGAGATCCTGCTGGGCGGCCGGCCGGTGCGGTTCGATGGCCCGCGCGACGCGCTGGGCGCCGGCGTGGGGATGGTCCATCAGGAGCTGGCCTTCTGCGAGAACCTGTCGGTGGCCGAGAATCTCTCCCTGGGCGCGCTGCCGCGCCGGGGGCCCTTCGTCGACCGCGCGGCGATGGAGCGGCGCGGGCGCCAGATGCTGGAGGCGATCGAGGCCACCATCGACGTTCGCCGGATGGTCGGCGCTCTGACCGTCGCCGAGCAGCAGATGGTGCAGATCGCGGCGGCGGTCGGCAGCGGCGCGCGCGTCATCATCTTCGACGAGCCGACCAGCAGCCTGTCGCAGCAGGAGACCGACCATCTCTATGCGCTCCTCGGGCGGCTTCGCGCGCGGGGCGTCACCTGCGTCTACGTCTCGCACCGGATGCCGGAGATCTTCCGCCTCTGCGACACGGTCACCGTCCTGCGCGACGGCCGGCACGTGGCCACGCAGCCGATGTCCGCGCTCGACGAGGGGGCGCTGGTGGAGCAGATGATCGGCCGCCGGCTCGAACAGTATCTGGGGGCCGGCACCAGGCGGGAGCTGGGCGACGTCATCCTGCGGGTGGAGAAGCTGTCGAGCCCGCGCCGGTTCCACGACGTCAGCTTCGAGGTCCGCGCCGGCGAGATCGTGGGGCTGGCCGGCCTGGTGGGCGCCGGGCGCTCCGACGTCGCGCAGGCGATCTTCGGCCTCGACGCCAATTCCTCGGGGCGGGTGGAGGTGAGCGGAGAGCGGCTCGCCGGCGGCTCGCCGGTGGCGGCGATGCGGGCGGGGATCGGTCTCGTGCCGGAGGATCGCAAGCGCCAGGGCTTCGTCCCCGAGATGACGGGGAACGAGAACCTGGCGCTGCCGGTGCTGCCGCGGCTGGCGCGCTGGGGCTGGCTCGGCCCCGGCACCGAGCGCGCGCTCGGCGAGGAGGCGTTCCGGCGCCTCAAGATGGAGGCGCCCAACCTGGCGGCGCCGACGATCGGCCTCTCGGGCGGCAACCAACAGAAGATCGTCTTCGCCAAGTGGATGGCGACGCGCTGTCGTCTTCTGATCCTCGATGAGCCGACCCGCGGCGTCGATGTGGGCGCCAAGGCGGAGATCCACGCGCTCATCCGCGATCTGGCGGATGAAGGAACGGGGATCCTGCTCATCTCCAGCGAGCTGCCGGAGCTGGTCGCGCTCTCGACCAGGATGCTGGTGCTGCGCGAGGGACATCTGGTCGGCGCGCTCCCGGGCGGAGCCGATCAAGGATCGTTGATGCGGCTGATGGCGGGAATCGACGGCGCCGCGCCGATTGTTTCCGAGCTGCTGATCTAGTCCGATCCGCGGAATTTAACGGCATTCTGCAAGCGAGCGGACCGTTACGTTTCCGGCTTATTTCCAAGGGGTTTCCCCGTCGCAAAATCTAGTCAGACACATGCTGAAAGTCTTTACACGAACCACATCCACGGATACGGTCCGCGAAGTTAGCCAAGGATCAAAGAAATCAACCTGGGAGGGTTCATTGATGCGACTTCGTGCATGCCTGCTTGCGATTGCTGTCGTGGTTCCAGTTCGTGCTTTTGCGCAGACGCCGCCACCGGCCGCTCCGCCGGCTGAAGCTGCGCCTCCGCCGGCGCCGACTGTGGTCGTGACTCCGGCTCCGACCGCCACCGTCGTGGTGACGCCGCCGGCTGCCCCGGCTCCTGCGCCCGCGGCCCCTGCCGCTCCGTCGCCGAAGTTCGTGTTCGGCGGCTTGGTCGACACGTACTACATGTACAACTTCACGCCACCTTCGGGCGCGAACTCGCTGGTGTTCCCGGGGCCCGTCGCAGGCGTGGGGCGCGCGTTCGACACCAACGCGAACAGCATAACGCTGGCACTCGCGAAGTTGACGATGAACGCTTCGCTTGATGTCGTCTCGCTGCAGTTGGACATGGGCTACGGCTCGGTGGGGACGATCATCAACAACGCCACCGATCCGGCCGGCACGGGCACCGGGAATTCGTTCCTCGTCGAGCAAGCCTACGGCGAGATCAGCCTGCCCGGGAATCTGACCCTCGACTTCGGTAAGTTCACCACCACGGCGGGCGCCGAGGTCATTGAGGCGAACAAGAACTGGCTCTACTCCCGTTCGCTGCTCTTCAACGCGATCCCGTTGCTCCACACCGGCGCGCGCGCAAACTTGAAGATCAACGACATGGTCACCGTCCAGGCGAGCGTCGTCAACGGCTGGAACGACGATCCGGATCTCAACGCCTGGAAGACCATTGGACTCTCGGCGACGATCACCGCCTCTCCGGCGTTGTCGCTCATCGGGACCACCTACTTTGGCAAGGAAGCCGCGCAGCCGGTCCCGGCCGGGGCGACGCCGGGCGACCTGCGCTTCCTGCTCGACATCGTGGCGGCCTACACCGTCAACAGCGCCTTCGGCCTCAACTTCAACTTCGACTACATCAAGGCGTTCGATGACATTGCGGCTGACTATCAGGTCGGCGGCTCTCTCATGGGCCGCTACGTGATCAGCGATCACCTCAACTTTGCGGCTCGTGGCGAGTTCCTGGCCAGCCACTACAGCATGTCGCCGCTTGGCGCCGTCACCGTGAAGCAGGGCGAAGGCACGATCATGCTGGGGATCGACGTCGGCAAGAACTTCGAGCTGCGGCCCGAGGTTCGAGGCGATTTCGCGGGTCAGGTCATGGGCATGGATGTTCTCCAAGGCGGCACGAAGTCCAACGCCATCACCGGCGAGCTCGCGGCCCTCACCTGGTTCTAGCCACAGCATCTGTAGCTAAGACTTAAAGCAGCACCAAACGGGAGGCCTCGGCCTCCCGTTTTTTTTGCGCCCGAGACGGACAGGCGGCGGCGTCCCCGATTCGTCAGCCGCTGACGCGGAGCATGTCGTTGAGCACGCCGGCGGCGGTCACGGCCGGGCCGGCGCCCGGGCCGGTGATGACCAGCGGGTTCTTGCGGTAGCGCGAGGTCGTGAAGGCGACCTGGTTGTCGGTCCCCTTGAGGCCGTAGAACGGGCTGGCGCGACCGACCACCCGCAGGCCGACGGAGATCTTGTCCTTGGTGACCGACGCGACGTAGCGGAGGGTGGCCCCCTTGGCCTTGGCGGCGGCGGCGCGGCGCGACCAGTCGGCGTCGACGTCGCCCAGGCGCGCCAGGAACGCCTCGCGCGGAAGCGCCTTCATCGCCGCCGGGACCAGCGATTCGACGGCGACGTCGGCGGGCTCGCCGGCGAAGGCCAGCAGCCTCCCCAAGATGAGCGCCTTGCGCCCGACGTCGACGCCCGAGAGATCGTCGCGCGGATCGGGCTCGGTGTAGCCGAGCTCCATCGCGCGCTGCAAGGCCGCCGAGAACGAGCGACCCTTCTCCACCTCGGTCAGCACGAAGCCGAGCGTCCCCGACAGGCAGCCCTCGATCTTGAGCACGCGATCGCCCGACTCGACCAGCTTGCGGTAGGTGTCGAAGATCGGCAGCCCGGCGCCGACGGTCGCCTCGGTCAGCAGACGCCGGCCGGCGCGCGCCGCCAGCGCCAGCAGCGCCTCGCTCTCGGCGCGAGGGCCGGAGATGGGGCGCTTGTTGGCGAGCACGACGTCCATCCCCGCGCCCAGCGCCTGCCGGATGAGCGGCGTGCTCTCGTCGGCAGTGACGTCGACCAGCATCGGATCGCCGAGCGCGTGCTCGGCCAGCGCCGCCAGCGCGTCCGCCGGGGCGGCCGGCCGCCCGCCCGGAAGATCCGCCAGCGACCTTCCCTTGTCCTTCTCCTTGGCGGCGCAGAGCAGGCCACCGTGCGGGGTGGAAGGCCGTTGGGGTCGAACACGTACCCACGCCGATCGATCGCCGCCACCAGGCGCAGCTTGGGCTTTGATCCGTCCGTTGCCGTTGCCGTTGCCCTTGTCCTTGCCGCCGCCGCCGTTCCCCTGGGCCATCATCTCCGCCAGCGCCCGGCCGATCTGGCCAAAGCCCAGCAACACGGCGTCGGTGTGCGCCGCACGGGCCGCCGCGCCGCCGCCGATCTTGGAGAGCTGGAAGGCGCCGTGCACGGCGCGCTGCGCGGCCGCCGCGTCCTTGGCCGCCACCACGAACGAGATGTTCAGCTCCGAGGAGCCCTGCGCGATGGCGACGATGTTGATCGCCGCCTCGGCCAGCGCCGCGAAGACCCGCGCCGCGATCCCCAGGTGGCCCGCCATCCCGATGCCGACCACCGCCACGGTGGCCAGGCCGGAGCGTACCTCGATGCCGTCGATCTCGCCGCGGGCGATCTGCTCGCGGAACTCCTCGGTCAGGCGATCTCGCGCGCGCCGGGCGCGCCCCCTCGGGCACCGAGAAGCAGATCGATTGCTCCGACGACGACTGCGAGATGAGCGAGACGCTGATCCCCTGGTGGTGCAGCGCCTCGAAGGTGCGCGCCGCGATGCCCGGGACGCCCAGCATGCCGTTGCCGGCCACCGTCAGCAGCGCCTGCCCGCCCACCGCCGAGAGCGCCTTGACCGGATAGCTGTCCAGCGTGCGCCGCGCCGAGATCTCGGTGCCGGCGGCGGCCGGATCGGCGAAGGGGCGGACGAACACCGGAATCGGACGACCCGCGACCGGGATGAGCGCGCGCGGGTGCAAGACCTTGGCGCCGAAGTAGGCCAGCTCGGCCGCCTCGCGCAGATGAAGCTGCGGGATCACCCGCGCGTCGGGGACCACGCGCGGATCGGCCGTCAGCAGCCCAGGCACGTCCTTCCAGAGCGAGACCTCGCGCGCCGACAGCGCGCGGCCGAGCAGCGTGGCCGTCAGATCGGTGCCGCCGCGCCCGAGGGTGGTCGACGCCGTCGCGCCCGCCGATCGTCGCCCGCGCGGCCGCGCGGTGGCGGGGGGCGATCGTGGCCGTCGCCCTGCTCCTCGTCGTGCTCGTCAGTCTTGGCCGCGCCGATGAACCCGGGGACGACCGGGACGATGCCGGCAGCGCAGAGCGGGCGCAGCGTCTTGCGGGCGGCCAGGTCGGTGAGCATCAGGTTGGGCGACGCGCCGCCGAACGGCCCGTCGGTGAAGATCACCTCGGTGGCGTCGACGTAGCGCGACTTACCGCCGGCCGCCGTGAGCGCGGCGGCCAGAGAGCTGCGCCGAGAGCCGCTCGCCGCGGCTGACGATGAAGTCGCGCGTGCGCGCCGTCAGCTCCTTGAGCACCGCCAGGCTCGAGAGCAGCCGCGTTCGAGCTCCCCCATCGACACGATCGATCTCGGCGGCGACCTCCTTGGTCGCTGCCGTGGCGAGACCGCCCCGCGCAGAATCGTCGCGCGTACGCGGGCGCGAAAGTCTCCGACCTCGGCTTCGCGCCGCTCTCGCCGTCGCCGGCCACCGCCCGCGTCGCCAGACCGAGCAGAATGTCGGTCACGCCGGCCGGCGCCGACACCACCACCGACGCGCGGCTGCGTGCGCGTCTTGACGATCTCCACCACCCGCCGGAACGCCGCCGCGTCGGCCAGCGACGCCCCTCCGAACTTGTGGATCTCGATGCCGAGCCTTCGGGCATTCGGGAAGACCTTCTTGGCGCTCATGTCGGGGGGAAGGTGTATCAGGATCGTGCTACGCGCGGAACCCTCAGCCGGCTCGGGGTAAGATATGTTTCCTTCCATGTCGCGCTCCACGTTCCGTTGCATCTCCGGCTGCGCCGCCGAGTACGGCCTCGACGAGATCATCTACAAGTGCCCGAAATGCGGAGACCTCCTCGAGGTCGTCCACGATATGGAGGCGCTCAAGACCCGCAGCGCCGCCGCCTGGATCAAGCTGTTCGACGAGCGCTACCTGCGCACCCATTGGCCGTACGGCTCGGGTGTGTGGGGCAAGAAGGAGTGGGTCCAGCCCCACGTCCGCGACGAGAACGTCGTCTCGATGCTGGAGGGCGGGACGAACCTCCTCTGGGCCGAGCGCTACGGGCGCCAGCTGGGGCTCGCCGATCTGTGGGTCAAGCAGTGCGGCGTCTCGCACACCGGATCGTTCAAGGACCTCGGGATGACCGTGCTGGTCTCGACGGTCAAGCAGATGATCGCCGACGGCAAGCCGCTGCGCGCGGTCGCCTGCGCCTCGACCGGCGACACCTCGGCGGCGCTGGCCGCCTACGCCGCCGCGGCCGGCATCCGCGCCATGGTGATCCTGCCGCGCGGCAAGGTGTCGACCGCGCAGCTCGTCCAGCCGCTTGGCCAACGGCGCGATCGTCCTGGCCGTCGACGGCGACTTCGACGACTGCATGGCGATGGTCAGGCGGCTGGCCGAGGAGGAGGGCGTCTACCTCGCCAACAGCATGAACAGCCTGCGCATCGAGGGGCAGAAGACCGTCGCCATCGAGATGGTGCAGCAGTTCGACTGGGAGGTCCCCGACTGGGTGGTCATCCCCGGCGGCAACCTCGGCAACGTGAGCGCGCTCGGCGCCGGCTTCCTGATGATGAAGGAGCTGGGCATCATCCAGAAGCTGCCGCGCATCTGCGTGGCCCAGGCCGAGGCCGCCAACCCGCTCTACCGCGCCTACAAGTCCGGCTGGGACAAGTTCAAGGCGGTCACCGCGCAGCCGACGCTGGCCTCGGCGATCCAGATCGGCAACCCGGTCAGCGTGCGGAAGGCGATCCGGACGCTGCAGAAGTTCGACGGCGTGGTCGAGCAGGCGACCGAGGCGGAGCTGGCCGACGCCGCCGCGCGCGCCGATCTCACCGGCCTCTTCAACTGCCCGCACACCGGCGTCGCGCTGGCGGCGCTCGAGAAGCTGGTCGCGCGCGGCGAGATCCGATCGACCGATCGCGCCGTGGTGGTGAGCACCGCCAACGGCCTGAAGTTCACCGACTTCAAGGTGCAGTACCACGAGGGGAAGCTCGCCGCCGTGCCCCACCCCCGGTACCCCAACCGCCCGGTCATTCTCCCCAACGACTACATCGCCGTCCGCGACGAAGTCCGCCGGCGGCTCGACTGACCCTACCGAGTTCCGATCTGGCGCCGACCTCAGGCGAGCGAAGGGTGGCTTCGCCAGCCCGGAGCGAGCCGGGGGTGCGGGGGGCCAAAGGCGCCCAGCGCCGACGCCCCTCGACCTAGACGTACACAAACCCCCTGGACGTGGAACGCCTACAGCGTGCTACAGTGAGCCGTTTGGCAATATTCCCGGAAATAATGGACATGAAAGACCAGCTCAGCCCAGCGCGTCAAGGTCTCTACGATCCTCAATTTGAGCACGATTCCTGTGGAGTCGGGTTCGTGGTCGATCTCGAAGGGGCGCAAGTCCCGCAAGATCGTTCAGGACGGCGTTCAGATCCTCCTCAACCTCGAGCACCGCGGCGCGTGCGGCGCGGAAAAGAACACCGGCGACGGCGCCGGCATCCTGATCCAGATCCCGCACACCTTCCTGGCCGCCGCCTGCGCGGAGGCCAAGGGGCACATCACGCTGCCGGCGGAGGGTCACTACGGCGTCGGCATGGTTTTCTTGCCCAACGATCCCGGGAGCCGCGCCGCCTGCGAGCACCTGTTCGAGAAGGTGGTGCGTGACGAGGGGCAGCGGGTGCTCGGCTGGCGCGAGGTTCCGGTCGACAGCCGGATGCTGGGGCCCACCGCCCGCCGGTCGCAGCCGGTCATCAAGCAGCTTTTCATTGCCCGCCACCCGTCGGTTCCCGACCAGGACGCCTTCGAGCGGAAGCTCTACGTCATCCGGCGGCGCGCGCGCCACGCCGTCCGCCGGCTCGACATCCCCGAGAAGGCCAGCTTCTACGTCCCCAGCCTTTCGGCACGGACGATCGTCTACAAGGGGATGCTGAACCGCGACCAGCTGACGGCCTTCTATCCGCGACCTGCAGATCAGCGCGTGGACGTCGGCGCTGGCGCTGGTGCACTCGCGCTTCTCGACCAACACCTTCCCCAACTGGTCGCGCGCGCATCCCTACCGGATGATCGCGCACAACGGCGAGATCAACACGCTGCGCGGCAACGTCAACTGGATGCACGCGCGCGAGAGCATGTTCGCCTCGCGGCTGTTCGGCGACGACCTGCAGAAGTGCATCCCGGTCATCGACACCGAGGGCTCGGACTCGGGGATGTTCGACAACGCGCTCGAGCTGCTGGTCCTCGCCGGGCGCTCGCTGCCGCACGCCATGATGATGATGATCCCCGAGCCGTGGTCGAACCACGAGTCGATGTCGCGGGCGCGCAAGGACTTCTACGAGTTCCACGGCTGCCTGATGGAGCCCTGGGACGGCCCGGCTTCGGTGGCGTTCACCGACGGCATCCGGATCGGCGCCACGCTCGACCGCAACGGCCTGCGCCCGTCGCGCTACTACGTCACCAAGGACGACGTCGTCGTCATGGCGTCGGAGGTCGGCGTGCTCGACATCCCGCCCGAGCGGATCCTCGAGAAGGGGCGCCTGCAGCCGGGGCGCATGTTCCTGGTCGACACCGCGCAGGGCCGCATCATCGGCGACGACGAGATCAAGGACGAGATGGCCGAGGCCGCGCCCTACGGGCTGTGGCTGAAGGAGAACCTGATCTCGCTCGGCGATCTGCCCAAGCCGGCGCGGTGATCGAGCCCGATCACGAGACCGTGCTGCGGCGGCAGGAGGCCTTCGGCTACACCAGCGAGGACCTCAAGGTGCTGGTGGCGCCGATGGCCATCGACGGCGTCGAGGCCACCGGCTCGATGGGGACCGACACGCCGCTGGCGGTGCTGTCGAACCGGCCCGCAGCTGCTCTACAACTACTTCAAGCAGCTGTTCGCCCAGGTGACCAACCCGCCGGTCGACGCCATCCGCGAAGAGATCATCATGGCGGTCGACACCGCGATCGGGCCGGAGGGGAACCTGCTCGAGCCGACGCCGGCCTCGGCGCGCCAGATCAACCTGCCGACGCCGGTGCTCCGCAACGAGGAGCTGGAGAAGCTGCGCAACCTCGACGGCGGCGCCGAGGCGCACGGCTTCAAGAGCATCACCCTGCCGGCGCTCTACGACGTCAAGTCCGGCGGGCCCGGGCTGCGGGCGGGGGTCGAGGCGCTGCGCGCGGCGGCCAGCCAGGCCATCGCCGACGGGAACAACATCATCATCCTCTCCGACCGCGGGCACGACCGCGCCCGGGCGCCGATTCCGGCGCTGCTGGCGGTGGCCGCGGTGCAGCACCACCTCCTGCGCGAGGGATCGCGCACGCGCGTCGGCCTGGTGATCGAGAGCGGTGAGCCGCGCGAGGTGCACCACTTCGCGCTGCTGCTCGGCTACGGCGCCAGCGCCATCAACCCCTACCTGGCGTTCGAGTCGCTGCACGATCTCGCCAAGACCGGCCTCCTGGCCGGCGACCCGGAGAAGGCCGAGCAGAAGTACGTCAAGGCGGTCGGCAAGGGGATCGTCAAGGTCTGCTCGAAGATGGGGATCTCCACGATCCAGAGCTACCACGGCGCGCAGGTGTTCGAGGCCATCGGCCTCAACCAGCCGTTCATCGACGAGTACTTCACCTGGACCGCCTCCCGCGTCGAGGGCATCGGCATCGACGAAATCGCCGACGAGGTTCGCCAGCGCCACCTGCGCGCCTTCCCCGAGCGCCCGCTGCCGGTCGACAGCCTCGATCCGGGAGGCCAGTACCAGTACCGCCGGAACGGCGAGTTCCATCTTTTCAACCCCGAGAGCATCCACAAGCTGCAGCACGCCTGCCGCTCGGGCGACTTCAAGGTCTTCAAGGAGTACTCGCGCCTCATCGACGACCAGTCGCGGAACCTCTGCACGCTGCGCGGCCTGATGGACATCAAGTCGTCGCACAAGCCGGTGCCGATCGACGAGGTGGAGCCGATCGAGGCGATCCTCAAGCGATTCAAGACCGGCGCCATGTCGTACGGTTCGATCAGCAAGGAGGCGCACGAGACGCTGGCCATCGCGATGAACCGCATCGGCGGCAAGAGCAACACCGGCGAGGGGGGCGAGGATCCCGCGCGCTTCGTGCCCGACGCCAACGGCGACTCGCGCCGGAGCCGGATCAAGCAGGTCGCCTCCGGCCGCTTCGGCGTCACCAGCAACTACCTGGTCAACGCCGACGAGATTCAGATCAAGATGGCCCAGGGGGCCAAGCCCGGCGAAGGGGGCCAGCTCCCCGGCAACAAGGTCTATCCCTGGATCGCCAAGGTCCGCTACTCGACCCCCGGCGTCGGGTTGATTTCGCCGCCGCCCCACCACGACATCTACTCGATCGAGGACCTGGCGCAGCTGATTCACGACCTCAAGAACGCCAACCCCCGCGCGCGCATCAGCGTGAAGCTGGTGGCCGAGGTGGGGGTCGGCACCATCGCCGCCGGCGTGGCCAAGGCGCACGCCGATCTGGTGCTCATCAGCGGGCACGACGGCGGCACCGGCGCCTCGCCGCTCACCAGCATCAAGCACGCCGGCGCCCCCTGGGAGCTGGGCCTCGCCGAGGCGCATCAGGTGCTGGTGCTCAACAACCTGCGCAGCCGGATCGTCGTCGAGACCGACGGTCAGCTGAAGACCGGCCGCGACGTGGTGATCGGCGCGCTCTTGGGCGCCGAGGAGTTCGGATTCTCGACCGCGCCGCTGGTCGCTGTCGGCTGCGTCATGATGCGGGTCTGCCACCTCAACACCTGCCCCGTCGGCGTGGCGACGCAGAATCCCGAGCTGCGCAAGAAGTTCACCGGCTGCCCGACCACGCCGTCAACTTCATGCGCTTCGTCGCCACCGAGGTGCGCGAGCTGATGGCGGCGCTCGGCTTCCGCACGATGAACGAGATGGTCGGCCACACCGAGCATCTGGGATGAAGTCGGCCGTCGATCACTGGAAGGCGCGCGGGCTCGACCTCTCGAAGATCCTCTACCAGCCGGCGGTCGGTCCGGAGGTCGGTCGCTACCAGACGCTCGAGCAGGATCACGGGCTCGATCAGTCGCTGGACATCACCACCATCCTGCCGCTCTGCGAGCCGGCCATCGCGCGCGGCGAGAAGGTCGAGGCGTCGCTGCCGATCCGCAACGTCAACCGCGTCGTCGGCACCATCACCGGCAGCGAGGTGACGCGCAAGTACGGCGCGGCCGGCCTGCCCGACGACACCATCAAGCTCAACTTCACCGGCTCCGCCGGCCAGAGCTTCGGCGCCTTCGTCCCGCGCGGCATGACGCTGACGCTCGAGGGCGACGCCAACGACTACGTCGGCAAGGGGCTGTCGGGCGGCCGGATCGTCGTCTATCCGCGCCAAGGCCGCGACCTTCGTCGCCGAGGAGAACATCATCATCGGCAACGTCGCCCTCTACGGCGCGACCAGCGGCGAGGCCTTCATCCGCGGCGTGGCCGGCGAGCGGTTCGCGGTCCGCAACAGCGGAGCCAGCGCCGTCGTCGAAGGGATCGGCGACCACGGCTGTGAATACATGACCGGCGGCTGCGTGGTGGTCATCGGCGGCAGCGGCCGCAACTTCGCGGCCGGCATGTCGGGCGGCGTCGCCTACGTGCTCGACGAGGCGCAGACGTTCGAGAAGCGCTGCAACAAGGAGATGGTCAGCCTCGGCAAGCTCGAGATCCCGAAGAGGCGAAGCTGGTGCACGGCCTCATTCTCCGGCACGCGCAGCTGACCGGCAGCAAGCGCGCCGAAGAGATCCTGGCCACCTGGAAGGAGTGGGTGCCCGTACTTCGTGCGGGTGATGCCCAACGACTACCGCCGCGTGATCGAGACGCAAAAGAAGATGCGCGACGCGGGCCTCTCCCAGGAGGAGGCCGAGATGGCCGCCTTCGAGCTGAACTCCAACGACACCGCGCGCCTGGGTGGGAAATAACGGCCATGGGCAAGCTGACCGGATTCATGGAGTACGAGCGGCGCGACCGATCCGGGGCGCGATCCGCACACGCGCGTGCGCGACTGGCAGGAGTTCCACGACCACCTGCCCGGAGCCGACGCTGAAGGAGCAAGGCGCGCGCTGCATGGACTGCGGCGTCCCCTTCTGCCACACGGGGACGCTGCTGGCCGGCGGCGCTTCGGGCTGCCCGATCAACAACCTCATCCCCGAGTGGAACGATCTCGTCTACCGCGGGCAGTGGCGCGAGGCGCTGGCGCGCCTGCACAAGACCAACAACTTCCCGGAGTTCACCGGCCGCGTCTGCCCGGCGCCCTGCGAGGGATCGTGCGTGCTCGGCATCAACGAGCCGGCGGTCACCATCAAGACCATCGAGTGCGCGATCGTCGACAAGGGATTTGAAGAGGGGTGGATCGTCCCCGAGCCGCCGGCCCAAGCGCACCGGCAAGACGGTGGCCGTGGTCGGCTCCGGGCCGGCGGGGCTGGCCTGCGCCGCGCAGCTCAATCAGGCGGGCCACACGGTGACCGTCTTCGAGCGCGACGATCGGATCGGCGGCCTGCTCATGTACGGCATCCCGCCCATGAAGCTGGAGAAGAACGTCGTCGACCGGCGCGTCAACCTGCTGGCCGAAGAGGGGGTCAAGTTCGTGACCGGCGCCTGGGTCGGCAAGAACTACCCGACCGAGAAGCTGCGCGCGGCGTTCGACGCCATCGTGCTGGCCGGTGGCGCGACGGCGGCGCGCGACCTGCCCGGTCGAGGGGCGCACATCTGGGGGGCGTCCACTTCGCCATGGAGTTCCTGCTGAAGAGCTGCAAGAGCCTGCTCGACAGCAACTTCGCCGACGGGCAAGTACATCGGCGCCAAGGGCAAGAACGTCATCGTGATCGGCGGCGGCGACACCGGCACCGACTGCGTGGGCACGTCGCTGCGCCACGGCTGCAAGAGCCTGGTGCAGTTCGAGATCCTGCCGCGGCCGCCGACGCTGCGCGCGCCGACAACCCCTGGCCGCAGTGGCCGCGCGTCTACAAGCTCGACTACGGGCAGGAAGAGGCGGCCGCGCTCTTCGGCGCCGATCCACGCCACTACGTGACGGTCACCAAGCGCCTGGTCGGCGACGGCGGCGGCCACGTCAAGGAGCTCCACACCGATCGAGGTGGAGTGGGTCAAGAACGGCGACGGTCGCTTGGCGATGAAGGAGAAGCCCGGCACCGAGAAGATCTGGCCGGCGGAGCTGGTGCTCCTGGCGATGGGATTCGTCGGGCCCGAGAAAGCCGGGGCTGCTCGCCGATCTGGGCGTCGCGCTCGACGGCGCGCGGCAACGTCGCCGTCGACGGCGAGAAGGCGACCAGCGTCCCGGGCGTCTTCGCGGCGGGCGACATGGCGCGCGGCCAGTCGCTGATCGTCTGGGCGATCGCAGAAGGTCGCGCCGCCGCCCGCGGCGTCGATCAGTACCTGATGGGCGAGACGCTACTGCCGTAGCTGGCGGCGCTCGCGTGGCTGGCGGCGCCCGCGTGGCTGGTAGCGCCGCCGGGTGGGTCTACCTTGCGCGCTGCGGGGACGGCACGCTCTACTGCGGCATCGCGCGCGACGTCCGGGCACGCCTCGCCGCACACGCTTCAGGGAAGGGCGCGCGCTACACGCGCGGGCGGGGGCCGATCGTCTTGCTGGTGGCGCATCGTTGCCGCGAAAAGGGGACGGCGCTCAGAATCGAGCGTGCAATCAAGAGCTTGTCTCGATCGGAGAAGCTCGAAGCCGCGGCGGACGGCCGGCGATGGGCGGCGATCGCGCGCCGGGCCCGCGAAAGGCGCGACCGGGGGCGATAAACTCCCACATGTCGTAGAAAGTCCTCCCGATTTGTTTCGGGTCTATCATTTGTCCACACAGTGGGAATTGAGCAGCGCTATCGTGCGCACATGAAGCTCCCCCGTTGCTTAAGTGTCTCGACGGTCGTTTTTGGGCTCGCTTTTGAGCTCCTCGTTGCGAGCTGTGCCGGCGTCAAGGAGAAGCCCGGCACCGGCACCGGCGGCACCGGAAACGGCAGCGGCACCGGCAAAGGCGGCAGCAACGGCACCGGCGGTCGCACCGTGATCGACGCGGGCTCGGTCGAGACCGGTAATCCCGCAAATTGCGGAAACGGGGTGCTCGATCCGGGGGAGAAGTGCGACGACGGGAACATGGTGGGCGGCGACGGCTGCACGCCCATATGCCAAATCGAGAACGGGTGGATCTGTCCGACGGTCGGGCAGCCCTGCATTCGCGACGCCATCTGCGGCGACGGAGTGCTCACCCCGCCCGAAGGGTGCGACGACGGGAACACGACCAGCGGCGACGGCTGCTCCAGCACCTGCATGGTGGAGACGGGCTACCGCTGCCCGGTCCCCGGAAGGCCCTGCGTTCCGATCTGCGGCGACTCGATCATCGAGGGGAAGGAGACCTGCGACGACGGGAACATGACGAACGGCGACGGCTGCTCGTCGACCTGTCAGGTCGAGCCTGGCGCGACCTGCCCGACGACCGCTTCGGGCGCTCCGGCCCTGGAGCGTGTACGGTCGCGGTTTGTGGCAACGGAATCAAAGAAGCCGGCGAGGCCTGCGACTGCGGAACCAGCCTGACGACCTTCCCCAGCGGCTGCACGGGCCCGAACGGCCTCTTCAACGGCGACGGCACCGGATGCTCGAAGACCTGCACCAAGGAGCCGGTCTGTCGCGGGACGAGCGGCACGGGCACCACGCACGCTTGCAACACGGTCTGCGGGAACGGCAACGTCGAGGCGGGTGAGCAGTGCGACGACGGCAACACCGTCTCGGGCGACGGCTGCTCGTCGACCTGCCAGATCGAGCAAGGATTCACCTGCAGCCAACGTCGCGGAATCCGACGCTGTGCCCTGCTCGCAGATGGGCGACACCGGCAACTGCCTCGAGCTGCCGGTCAAGTACCGCGACTTCAAGAACGAGAACGTCACCGGCGGTCACGACGACTTCTTCTTCCTGGGCACGAACTGGACCGCTCGACGGATCCCCGATACCAGTCGATCTCCGGCGTGGAAGGACAGACAGGCGCCACGCCGTACAACAAGCGCTACTGCGTCCCCAACTCCAGCGGCCCTGCGCGGCAAAACGACTCCACCGCCCGCGCCTGGGATATCGCCCAGGCCGACCTCGACATGAACGGGAAGCCGGCGTTCAACACCGCGCGCGAACCGGCTGCGGCACGGGTCCAGCGCCAACGCTGATGGCCGACTGCCAGTTCACCGACTTCAGCCACGACACCAACGGCGGCCACGTGCCGGGTTACACCCAGGCCACCAACGGTCCGACGAACGGCCTCACCTACACCTCGGGGGCGACCGGCCACCCGATGTACCACGGCTGCGCGCCGGTCGTGACCAGCGCGTCGACCTTCGCGCAGTGGTGGCAGGACGGCACCTACGAGAGCGACGGCACGACGGCCGGCAAGCACGCCATCGGCGCAGATCGAGCTGGCGCCGGCCACCCTCGATGGCAACGCGGGCTACTACCGCTTCTCGAGCGCGCAGAACAGCGTCTACGGCGGGTTCTTCCCGTTCGATCCGCCGGCCAACATGTTCCCGCTCTACTACACGGCGGCCGAGCTCACGGGCATGAACGCCACGAATGGCCTCGTTCAACGGCTCCGCCGGCGCGGCCGACAACGGCACCCCGAACGGGCCAGGGACGACGTACACGATGCCGTCGGGCGAGCAGCTTCTCTGCAACCTGTGGCCCTACTGGTACAGCCCGTACAAGACCAGCACGCACGATGTTCGGCGGCGGCGCCGGCTGCAAGGGGGACCAGTACCTGTTCCCGCCCAGCGTCTCGTTCGCCACCGAACCGAACGGCAACTGGATCGACGCGATGCAGGGTTGGTTCCACGACTCTTGGTTCTCGGTCGAGGCGCGCTACCTGTTCGCCTTCACAGGCGCTTCGACCTGCAGTTCTACGGGGATGACGACACCTTCGTCTTCATCAACGGCGTCCTGGTCATCGATCTCGGCGGCGTGCACCAGCGTCTGCCCGGCAAGGTCCACGTCGATGCGAACGGGAACGCCACCACGCAAGAGGGCGGCGAGGTCTATCTCCCGGGAGAGACGCTCCCCGCCGGCGCTAACGTTGGCGATCTCATCCCTTGCACCGGTACCGCCTCGCGATCCGGTCACCAAGGTCGCCTTCAACTCTGTCGGGACCGGCAACTGCAACGCCGGCGAGACCACCTGCGACTGCCGGACGCGGACGCTTACCGCAGCGACGATGGGTCTGGCGCCGCCGGCCGCGGGGCAGCCGCCCAACACCTACGAGATCGCCATCTTCGAGCGCGACGGGCACCCGAGCGAGTCGAACTTCCAGCTGACGCTGAGCGGGTTCTCGACCCAGCTCTCCCAGTGCGGCCCGCGCTGCGGCGACGGCGTCACCACCGGCGGCGAGGAGTGCGACTGCGGCGACGGCACGGTCGCCGTCCCTGCCAGCTGCTCCGGACCCAACAACGACAGCACCTACAACGGCTGCACCACGACGTGCACCTACGGCCCGTTCTGCGGCGACGGGAATGTCAACGGGCCCGAGGCGTGCGACGACGGCGCGGCGAACGACGTCGCCTACACGCCCACCTGCAACAGCGGCGGTTGCACCTCGACCTGCACGCTCCCGAGCTGCTGCGGCGATGGCATCGTCGACGCCGACGAGGGCGAGCAGTGCGACCTCGGGAACGCCAACGGCACGGCGGGCTCCTCCTGCACGGCGACCTGCCAGATTAAGATTTGCATCGACCCGCCCTGCAGCTGACGTCTGGGGCTCGGAGCCCTTCAAAGAGCTCCGAGCCTGTCGTCAACCTCGGGACCCTCAGAGAGCTCCGAGCCTGGCGCTAAGCTCGAAAACCTCAAAGAGTTCCGAGCCTCCGCGATGGGCTCGGGCCAAGAAAGCTGTCCCCCGCCCGACGCGCGGACTGCGAATTTTTTGACGCCCGGGCGGGGCGCCTCAGAATGGGCTGGTGACGGTTTCACCGGCTCTGCCCGCGGCAGCATCGACCGAGTCCCCGGCGCCGAAGTCGCGCCGGACGGAGGCCTTCGATTCTCAAGGGGACGATGGCCTCGTTCACCGTGCTGCGGCTGCGGAGCACCGACGTCGCGCTGGTCGAACGCCAGCTGCGGGTCAAGATCGCGCAGCTCCCCAGCCTGTTCCAGGGGGCGCCGGTGCTGATCGATCTGGGCGCGCTCGGCGAGGGCGCCTCGTCGCTGGCGCTCGACGAGCTGGTCCGGGCGATGCGCGGTTGCAAGCTGGTCCCCGTCGCCGCGGCCAACATCCCCGACGAGCTCGCCGGCGCGGTCTCCGACGCCGGTCTGGGTGTCTGGCGCCCGCCGGTCGCCGGGCGCGGGCGCGCCGCGGGTGAGCTCGAAGCGGCCGAGACGCCGGCCCCGGAGCCGGCGCCCGTCGCTGCGGCCTCGACGCCGGTGGCCGTTGCGCGGGCGCCGCACTCAGGTCCGATGGTGGTGACCAAGCCGGTACGCGGCGGCCAGGTGATTCACGCGCGCGACAACGATCTGGTCGTCCTGGCGCCGGTCAACGCGGGCGCTCAGGTGATCGCCGACGGACATCTGCACGTCTACGCGCCGCTGCGCGGGCGGGCCGTGGCCGGCGCGGCCGGGCTGCCGGGGGCGCGCATCTTCTGCCAAAAGATGGAGGCGGAGCTGGTGGCGATCGCCGGGGCCTACGTCATGGCCGAAGAGATCCCCGCCGACCTGCGGGGGCGGGCCGTGCAGGTTTTCCTCGAAAACGGCGAATGTCGAATCTCGGCTTTGTAGTGAGAACCCTGGGAGGGTTCCCAAACCCTCCGGCGAAGGACCCCAAGCAGGCAGAGCCCGACTCCGTCGAGGCGATGCGCGAACCCGGTGGCTTCTCAGGTCCTCTCGCGGAGGAAAAATCGGCGCAAAAAATTTGGCGCTGCCGCGGAACGCCCGTTCAATGGAATCAGGCAGCAGCGTGAAGGAGGCTCCCGTGTCGAATGCGTCCAAAGTCGTCGTCATAACTTCCGGTAAGGGCGGGGTCGGCAAGACCACCACCAGCGCCAATATCGCGACTGGCATCGCCCAGCAGGGGAAGAAGACGGTGGCGATCGACTTCGACGTCGGGCTGCGCAACCTCGACCTGGTGATGGGGTGCGAGCGGCGGGTGGTCTACGACTTCGTCAACGTCATCCGCAACGAGGCCAAGCTGCAGCAGGCGCTGATCCGCGACAAGCGGGTGGAGAATCTCTACATCCTGCCGGCGTCGCAGACGCGCGACAAGGACGCCCTCGACGCCGAAGGGGTGGGGCGGATCATCGAGGAGCTCAAGCAGATGGGCTTCGAGTACATCATCTGCGACTCCCCGGCCGGCATCGAGAAGGGGGCCCAGATGGCGATGTACTTCGCCGACGAGGCGATCGTCGTGACCAACCCGGAGGTCTCGTCGGTGCGGGACTCCGATCGCGTGCTCGGCCTCCTGGCGGCCAAGACCAGCCGCGCCGAGCTGGGCGGTCCGGCCATCCGGACGCACCTCCTGCTCACCCGCTACTCGCCGATGATGGTGAAGCGCGGCGAGATGCTGAGCGTGGCCGACGTGCTCGAGCTGCTCGGCATCCCGCTGCTCGGCGTGATCCCAGAATCGAAGGCGGTGCTTCAGTCGTCCAACAAGGGCGCGCCGGCGATCCTCGACGAGACGACCGACGTCGCGCAGGCCTACCTCGACGTGGTTTACCGCTACCTGGGGCAGGAGCGGCAGCACCGCTTCATCGAGGAAGAGAAGCGGAGTTTCTTCGGCCGCCTGTTCGGCTGATCGGCCCAAAGGTGAGGTCAAACATGGCGTTTCTCGACTACTTTCGACGGGCTCCCAAAACCGCGTCGCTGGCCAAGGACCGGCTGTCGATCATCGTTGCGCGCGAGCGCGCCGGAACACGTGGCGGCGCCGACTACCTGCCGCAGCTCCAGCAGGAGCTGCTGGCGGTGATCGCCCGCTACGAGACGATTGACCTGGCGAACGTCACGGTGAACCTCGACAAGAGTGGCGGCTGCGAGGTCCTCGAGCTCAACATCGTCCTCCCCGACGCCCCGCCACCTCCGCCCCGCGCGCCCCAGCCCGCGCTCGCGCAGAGCTGAGCCTTCTTCCTCGGCGCGCGCTTCTTCCCCGCGCGCTCTTCCCCGCGCTTTGGCGACGCCAGCGGGCGCGTTTGACGCCGCGGAACGCGCCGGTTATGGTCGCGGGCCCGCGCCCCCGCGCGTCCGGAAGGGCAAAAATGGCTGGATCTGTCCCCCTCCCCGTCTCCGTCGACCGTGCCGCTGCCTCGTCCGCGGGGAGCGACGCCAAGCACACCACGCCGCTGGTGGTGCTCACCACGCTTTTCTTCATGTGGGGCGGTCTGACGTCCCTCAACGACGTGCTGATCCCGCACCTCAAGGGGCTGTTCTCCCTCAGCTACTTCGAGGCGATGCTCGTTCAATTCTGTTTCTTCGGTGCGTACGGGCTGATGTCGATTCCCGCCGGCCGCATCGTGCGGGCCATCGGCTTCAAGCGCGGGATCATGATGGGGTTGGCCGGGGCCGCGCTGGGCTGCTTGCTGTTCTATCCGGCCGCCGCGGTTCGATCTTACGGCGTGTTCCTGGGCGCCTTCTTCGTGCTGGCGACCGGCATCGTCATCCTCCAGGTGTCGGCCAATCCGTACGTGGCGATCCTCGGCTCGCCGCAGACCGCCTCCAGCAGGCTCACGCTGACCCAGGCCTTCAACTCGCTCGCCACCTGGGCGTTCCCCAATTTCCTCGGTCCGGTCATCCTCTCCGTCGCCGGGCTGTCTGCTCTGGAGCTGGCCAAGCTTCCCCCGGGCGTCTTGGAGACGCGCGCCGCCCAGGCGGTCCAGCTCCCCTACGTTGCGCTGGCGGCGGCGCTGGGGCTGCTGGCGCTCATCGTCGCCCGCTCCAAGCTCCCCAAGATCGATACCACCCAATCCGGCGGCGCTGGCGAGCTCGGGACCAACGCGCTCGCCGATCGTGGAAGCGCCTGGAAGTACCGCCACCTTTCTCTGGGCGCGGTCGCCATCTTCCTCTACGTCGGGGCCGAGGTGGCGATCGGTTCGTTCCTGGTCAGCTACCTCAAGGAGCCCTACACCCTCGGCCTCGCCGCGCAGGAGGGAACCAAGCTGATGAGCCGCTACTGGCTGTGCGCCATGATCGGCCGCTTCATCGGCAGCCTGTTCACGCTGCGCCGCTATCCGGCCGGTCGGGTGCTCACGGTCCACGCCGTGATCGCCGCTGCGCTGGTCGTCGTTTCGTCGGCGACCACCGGCTGGACCGCGGTGCTCACCATCATCGCCGTGGGACTGTTCAACTCGGTGATGTTTCCGACCATCTTCACCATCGCCATCGAAGGCCTGGGCCGCCACACCGAGCAGGGATTGGGGATTCTCTGCACCGCCATCGTGGGGGGGGCGTTCGTTCCTGCGCTGCAGGGCGTGCTCGCCGACAAGGCGGGGCTGCACATCAGCTTTCTGCTTCCGGCGGTCTGCTACCTCTACATCGCCTGGTATGGCGCCAAGGTCCGCCCGTCAGCGAGTCCGGCGCTGTGAGAAGCGACGCGCTCCTGAAGGGGATCAACCGCGCGCCGGCGCGGGCCATGTTGAAGGCGACCGGGCTCAAGGACGCCGACCTCGCCAAGCCGCTCATCGCGGTGGCCAACACCTGGACCGACGCCACGCCGTGCAACATGCACCTGCGCGACCTGGCGGTCCACGTCAAGGAGGGGATCCGCGCCGCCGGCGGCACGCCGATCGAGTTCAACACCATCGTCGTCTCCGACGGGATCAGCATGGGGACCGAAGGGATGCGCGCCTCGCTCGTCTCGCGCGAGGTGATCGCCGATTCCATCGAGCTCGCCGTGCGCGGCGCGCTCTGCGACGGCGTCGTCGCGCTCTCGGGCTGCGACAAGACGCTCCCCGGGACGATGATGGCGCTGGCGCGGCTCGACGTGCCGGGGCTGATGCTCTACGGCGGGTCGATCATGCCGGGCAACTTCCGCGGCACGGCGGTCACCATTCAGGACATGTTCGAGGCGGTGGGCGCTTGCGCGGCCGGACGCATCACCGAGAGCGAGCTGCGCGCGCTCGAGGACGTGGCTTGCCCCGGGGCCGGCGCCTGTGGCGGCCAGTTCACCGCCAACACGATGTCGATGGCTGCCGAGATGCTGGGGCTGTCGCCGATGGGGCTGAACGACATCCCCGCCGTCGACCCGCGCAAGAACGCCGCCGCGGTGCGGGCGGGCAAGATCGTCATGCGCCTGGTGACCGAGGATCTGCGGCCGAGCAAGATCCTCACCCGGGCGGCGTTCGAGAACGCCATCACCGCCGTCGCCACCACCGCCGGTTCGACCAACGCCGTCCTGCACTTGATGGCGCTCTCCAAAGAGGCGGGCGTTCCGCTCACGCTCGAGGACTTCGACGCCATCTCGGCCCGGACGCCGACGCTGACCGACCTCAAGCCGGGCGGGCGGTTCTTCGCCGTCGATCTGGAGCGCGCCGGCGGCGTCCGCCTGGTGGCCAAGCGGCTGCTCGAGGCGGGGCTGCTCCAGGAGAGCCTGACCGTCAACGGGTGCAGCATCGTCGAAGAGGCCGAGACCGCCGTCGAGACGACGGGGCAAGAGGTGGTGCGCCCGGTCGGCAAGCCGCTCAGCCCGCGGGGCGGCTTCGCCATCATGCGCGGATCGCTCTCGCCCGAAGGGTCGGTGGTCAAGCTGGCCGGTCACGATCGCCGCCAGCACAGCGGCCCGGCCCGCGTGTTCGACTCCGAGGAGGCCTGCTTCGCGGCCGTGCAGGCGCGCCGAGATCAAGGCAGGGGACGTCATCGTGATCCGCTACGAGGGGCCGAGGGGCGGCCCCGGGATGCGCGAGATGCTCGGCGTCACCGGCGCGCTGGTCGGGCAGAAGCTGGATGACAGCGTCGTGCTGCTCACCGACGGGCGGTTCTCCGGCGCCACGCACGGCTTCATGGTCGGCCACGTCGCACCCGAGGCGCAGGTGGGGGGGCCGATCGCGTTCGTGCGCGACGGCGATACGATCACGCTCGATGTCGAGAAACGCAGCATCGACATCGACTTCGACCTCGAAGCACGCCGGCGGGAGAGCGGCTGGACGCCGCCCGCGCCGCGCTACCGCACGGGCGTGATGGCCAAGTACGCGGCCGCCGTCTCCTCGGCGTCCGAGGGAGCGATCACCCTCCCCGTCGTCCGCTGAGCTGGGGCGCCGGCGTTCAGAGGATCAACGGACGCGCGCCGGAAGATTTCCGGCGCCGGCGTGGGCGGCCGCCATGAGCAGCGTCAGCCCGACCGCCAGACCGAGATAGGTCGCCAGCACGGGACGATCGCCGACCGGCGGCGCGTTTCCTTTGCTGGCGGCGCGGAACGAGGCGGCGATCGCCAGCAGGTACAGCATTCCGTCGGCGCCGGAGAGCGCCAGCGCCCAGAGGACGGCAGCGACGAGGCCGCGCTGCCCGCGCGACAGCGCCGCGAACCCCCGCCCGCCGTCGAGCTGCCAGACGGGAATCAGGTTGAAGAGGTTGATCCAGGCACCCATGCGGGCGATCGTGAAGAGGAGAGGGTTGTGGAAGGCGGCGCCGAGCGCCAGCGCCGCCATCGCCGCGCCGGCGCCCCAGATCGGCCCCGCCAGGCCGACGCGCGCGTCCTCACCGACGGTGGCGGGGTGCTGCTTGAGCCGCACCAGGGCGCCGAAGCCCGGAATGAACATGGGGGCTGTCGCCGCGATTCCATAGCGGCGCAGCCAGACGACGTGCCCCATCTCGTGCACGTAGATCGAGAGGATCAACCCCAGCGCGAATCGCCAGCCGTAGAACGAGGCGTAGACCGCCAGCGCGATCCCCATCGAGAGGAAGGTCTTGGCCTGCGTCAGCCCGACGAGCAGCGCCTTGCCCTTCCCCAGAAGCAACAGCAGGCCCCACTTGAACTTCGCCAGCAGGACGCCGACCGTCCCCAGGCCGGCCGCCGCCTTGGAACGTTTGGACCGGTCGGCCCCGCTCGGTTGTGCGCGCTCGCCCGTCGGTTTCCCGGCCGTGACCGCGGCGCTCGACGCCTGCACTTTCTCGAGGACGCGCGCGTGCTGGGTCGACCGGCTGGGCAGCAGCTCCAGCATCCGTCTCCAGCTCTCGAGCGCGCCCTGCGTGTCGCCGGCTGCCTCGGCCGCCTGGGCCGCGGCGGAGAGCTGCTTGAGCTCTGCCGCATGGACCAACCGTCCGCAGCTCGGGCAGGCCAGCAGCGTGGGGGCCAACTGGGCGCCGCACTCGGCGCAGACGCGCGGGGAGGCCGCGCCGCCGGTGGTCACGGCAGAGCGGTGGGCGGAGGCCCGCCGCCCGGTCCCGCCGCGGCCGGACCGAAGCGGAACGGCCCCGAGAGCGGCACGCGCCGGTTGATCTTCCAGGCTTCGTAGAGCCCGATGCCGATGATGATGAATCCCATGAAGTTGCCGGTGCCTCCCAGGAATGGCGCCGCCAAGGCCAGCCCGATCACCGCCCCAGTCACCAGCAGAAGCTGGCCGGTGCTCGGTT
>CAVRRT010000064.1:0-7355 GCA_963723305.1 uncultured Pseudomonadota bacterium | reverse complement strand
TGTCGTCTACTGGTTCGGTTCCGTATTGCTGGTGCACGGAACGGGGTCGAGCCTGGCCTGCCCCGATTGGCCGACCTGCTACGGCACATTCATGCCCAAGATGGAGGGGGGCGTGCTGGTCGAGCACAGCCACCGCCTGGCCGCCGGTACGGTCGTCATCCTGACGCTGGCGCTGGCGGGCATGCTGACCGCCACGCGCGATCCGGCGCTCCGGCGGCTGCGCCCCTTCGGGTGGCTGGCGGTCGGGCTCGTCTTCGCGCAGGCGCTGCTGGGCGGAATCACCGTGCTGCTTCGCCTGCCGACGCCGATCTCCACCGCCCATACCGCGACCTCGCTGCTGTTCTTTCTGACGGTCCTCTACATCGCGGTGCGCTCGCGGCCGGCGGTGGCCTGGGCCGCCGCGCCGCCCGTCGTCGCACGGCTGGCGCTGGTCACGGCCACGGCGGTCTACATGCAGATGGTGCTGGGGGGCCTGGTCCGGCACTCCGGCGCGGCGCTCGCCTGCACCGACGTCCCGCTCTGCCGCGGCTCGCTCTGGCCGCACGCGCACCCCACGGTGCTCATCCAGGCGCTGCACCGGCTGAACGCCGTCGCGGTCGCCTGCCTGGTGCTGGCGTCGTCGATCGTGACGCTCCGGCGGGCGGCGCGCCCTGCCCTGCGCCTGCTCGCCCTCCTGGCGCCGGTCCTGGTCGGCCTGCAGATCTGGCTGGGGATCCGGTCGGTGCAGTCGTTCCTCGACCTCCTCACGGTCGAGAGCCACCTGGCCGTGGCGACCGCGCTCTTGGCCACGATGGCGCTGACGGTGCTCGCCGCGCGCCCCGACAGCGTTCCCAGCTTCCCGCGCCTCGCCTGGTTCCCCGCCCTGGTCCAGCTGGCCAAGCCGCGCATCACCGGCATGGTGATCATCACCTTCGTCGGTGGCCTCTGGCTCGCGCCCGTGCAGATCGCCACCTGGCGGGCGATCATGACCCTCATCGGCACCGCGCTGCTGGTCGCCGCCTCGAACACCTTCAACATGTATCTCGAGCGCGACTTCGATCCGCTCATGGATCGAACGCGCGACCGGCCGCTGCCCCGCGCCGCGCTCTCGCCCGAGACGGCGCTGGCGTTCGGCACCGTGCTCGCCTGCGCCGCTCTACCCCTGGTCTTTCTGGGCGGCAACCTGTTGACCGGAATCCTGGGCCTCTTCGCGCTCTCGAGCTACGTCGCCGTCTACACGCCGCTCAAGCGTCACTCGTCGATCGCGCTCTTCGTGGGCGCCGTGCCGGGCGCGCTGCCGCCCCTCATGGGCTGGACCGCGGCGACCGGCCATCTCGATGCGCCGGGTCTGGCGCTGTTCGCCATCCTCTTCCTCTGGCAGATCCCCCACTTCCTGGCCATCGCCACCTACCGGGCGGCCGACTACGCGCGCGCCGGCTTCAAGGTTCTGCCGCTGGCGATCTCGACCCGCGCCACGCGCACCACCATCGTGCTCTTCTCCGTGGCGCTGGTGGCGGCGACGATCGTGCTCCAGCCGCTGCACGTGGCAGGCCCCCTCTACCTCGGCTGCGCCGCGCTCTTGGGCGCGGTCTTCATCGGCTGGGCGGCGGCCGGCTTCCGGCGCGCGGCCGAGAACGCCTGGGCGCGCTCGCTCTTCTTCTATTCGATCGTCTACCTGACGCTCCTGTTCGTGGCGATCGTCATCGACAGGACGATCGCATGACCGCGGCCGCCGCCTCTGCGCCGAGCAGCGCGGCGGCCGACGTCACCCCACGCCTTCGGGCCACGGACCTAACCCGGCGCTTCAAGGAGCGCACGGCGCTCGACGGTCTCAGCTTCGACGTCGCGCCGGGGGAGATCTTCGGGCTGCTGGGCCCGAACGGTGCCGGCAAGACGACCGCCTTTCGGCTGCTGGCCGGCCTCATCCCTCCGCACGCAGGGACGCTGGCGCTCGACGGAAAACCGACCGACGGCAGCGACCCCCGCTACCGCGCGCGGCTGGGCGTCGTGTTCCAGGAGCCGAGCCTCGACCTCAAGCTGACCGGCCGGGAGAACCTCCGCCTGGGCGCCGCGCTCTACCGCCTGCCGCGCGCGCTCGCCAGGGTGCGCATCGACGCCGCCCTGGCGCTCATGGAGCTCGGCGATCGCGCCGACGAGGCAACGTCCAAGTACTCCGGCGGCATGCGGCGGCGGATCGAGATCGCGCGCGTGCTGCTGCACGAGCCCTCCCTGCTCCTGCTCGACGAGCCGGGGCGCGGCGTCGACCCCGAGGCGCTGCGCCGGATTCTGGGACCAGCTGGTCGCGCTGGTGGCGTCCCGGGGCTTGTCGGTCATCGTCACCACCCACCAGCCCGAGGAGGCCGAGCGCTGCCACCGGATCGCCATCCTCGACGGCGGCAAGCTGGCGGCGATCGGCACGCCCGACGAGCTGCGCGCCCGCGTCTCCGGCGACGTCATTCGCGTCCGCGGCGACAGGCCCGAGGAGATCCGCGAGACGATCGCCTCCCGCCTGAACCTGCCCGGCCGCCTGCTCGACGGCGACGTCGTGTTCGAGGCGCCGCGCGGACCCGAGGTCGTCCCGCGCGTCGCCGAGCTGTTCGCGCCCGGCCGCCTCACCAGCCTGGCCACCTCGCGCCCGACGCTGGCCGACGTCTTCGCCAAGCTGACCGGACGGGGGCTGGCCTCGTGATCGGGCAAATGGGGACCATCGGCGCGCTGGCGGGCCGCGATCTGCGCCGCTTCTTCCGGCAGCCGAGCCGCATCGTCGGGTCGGCCGCCCAGCCGCTCATCCTGTGGGCCGTGCTGGGCGCCGGCCTGGGCGGAAGCTTTCGCCCCACCGGCGGCGGCGCCGGCGTCAACTACCTCAGCTACTTCTATCCCGGCGTGGTGGTGCTGACGCTGCTCTTCACCGCCATCTTCTCCACCATCTCGGTGATCGAGGATCGCCACCACGGATTCCTGCAGGCCGTGCTCGCCGCCCCGGTCTCGCGCGCGTCGCTGGTGCTCGGCAAGACGCTGGGCGGCGTGGCGATCGCCTCGGTGCAGGCGGCGATCCTGCTGGCGCTGGCGCCGCTGGCCGGGTTTCACGCCGCGGCGATGAACTGGCCGCTCCTGGCGCTGGCGGTCCCGCTGTCGGCGCTCGGCTTCACCGCGCTCGGCTTCGCGATGGCCTGGTGGATCGATTCGACCCAGGGCTACCACGCCGTCATGAGCGTGGCGCTCATCCCGCTCTGGATGTTGTCGGGCGCGATGTTCCCTCCGTCGGGCGACAGCCGCTGGGTCACGACGCTGATGGCCTTCGACCCGATGACCTACACCGTCTCGGCGATCCGCCGCGGGTTCCACGGCGACGCGCTGCCGACGGGGCTGGTTCCGGCGGGTGGATCGGCGGCGATGGATCTGGCGCTTGTCGCCCTGGCCGCGCTGGTGGCGCTCGCCGCGGCGGTCGCCCTCTGCCGGCGGCGCGCCTGACCGCGGGCCCCTCCGGCCATCGCCGCTCCGATCGCTGGCGCCACCACCACCCCGATCGTGGCCGGTCCCGCGCCCTCAGAGGCGGCAGCGAGCGACAGCGGCGGTCGGGTACACTGGCGCGCATGGAGTCTTCCCTCAGCTGCCGCGTTCGTGTCGCTGCGGTCATCGCGCTGGCGGTGAGCGCGTCCCCTGCCCGCGCCGCCGGCGGTGGCACGATCGAAGGGACGGTGCGGCTGGCCCACCCCGGGCCGCCGCTCCCGGCGGTGCCGGTGGTGAAGGACGCCGCCGTCTGCGGGCACGACGCCAAGAACGAGGCGGTCCTCGTCGGCAAGGGGGGCGCGCTTCGCAACGTCGTCGTGTTCGTCAAGGACGCGCACTTCGCCGGACCGCCGCCGCCGACCGCTGGCGCCAGCCTCGATCAGAAGCGGTGCCGCTACGTCCCCCACGTGCAGGCGCTCACCGTCGGAACGCCGCTGTCGCTCATGAACAACGACGCCATCCTGCACAACATCCACGCCAACGAGTCGGGGATGACGGTGTTCAACGTGGCGATGCCGATCAAGGGGCAGAAGCTGCCGGTGCCCATGCGCAAGCCGGGGCTCATGAAGCTGCAGTGCGACGCGGGACACAGCTGGATGAACGGCTGGATCTACGTCTTCGACCATCCGTACTTCGCCACCACCGACGACAAAGGGGCCTTCATCATCAAGGACGTCCCGCCGGGCGACTACACGCTGGAGCTCTGGCACGAGCCCACCGACGGTCAGGGGCCCGGCGCGCGCACGAACGCCAAGGTCAAGGTGAGCGCCGACAAGCCGGCCCACCTCGACCTCACGTTCACGCTCTGAAGATCGGCGCGCCCTACTTGTGCGCGTCGAGCATCTCGCGGACCTTGGGCAGGTTCTTGAGCATGCCGTCCAGCACCGGCTTCGGCACCTTCGGATCGGAGACCGGATTGTGGATCGGGGGGAGGGTACGCAGGAACGCGAACACCGCCTTGAGATCGTCGTCGGTCAGGCCGCGAAGGTCGGTCCACGGCATGGGCGGGAGGATCGGACGACCCTCTGCCCCCATGTGCAGCCCCTTGCGCATGGCGTTGACGAACATCTCCTCGGTCCAGTTGCCGAGCCCCGTCTCCTTGTCCGGCGTGAGATTCGCCGTGTAGACGGTGCCGAAGGGGAGCTTGAAGGTCGTGAAGTCGGCGCCGATGAACCCGAGGTCGGTCTTCGGATTGACCTTCCCCTGCGGCTCGGGGCCGCCCACCGGGTGCCCGGAGAGCATGCGCGACATGTCGGGGACCGGCATCCCGAGATCCTTGTTGAACACCAGCGGCGTGTGGCAGTCGTTGCAGCCGCCGAAGGAGACCAGGTAGCGCCCGCGCGCGACCGGATTCTACTTCCTTGGCCGGCTTCGAATCCTTGGCCGGCTTGGCGGTCTTGGCGAACGCCACCCCTGCGAACGCCACGGTTGCGATCGCGATCGCCACCATCGGTACCATCGGAACCATCCGTCCTTGGCCTCGTACTCTGTGAGCTCGCTCCATCGTGTCTCCTCCTTTAGGGAAGCGCACGGTGACAGGCGTCACAGCCGGCGTCAATGAATGGCTAGGCGCGCTCGGCCCGAAGGTCGCGGGCCAGCAGATCGCCGAGCGCGGCCCGCGCCGGCTTGCCGTCGTAGAGGACCGCGGCGACCTCGCGGGTGATCGGCATGTCGACGCCCATCTGCTCGGCGAGCGCGCGGGCGGTTCGCGCGGTGCCGATCCCCTCGGCGACGTGGCCGAGATCGACGACGATCCGGGAGAGCGATTCACCGCGCGCGAGCGCCAGGCCCACCTGTCGATTGCGCGACAGATCGCCGGTGCAGGTGAGCACCAGATCGCCGAGCCCGGCCAGGCCGGCCAGCGTGAGCGCCTGGCCGCCTTTGCGCTCGGCGAGGCGCCCCATCTCGGCCAGGCCGCGGGTGATGAGCGCCGCCCGCGCGCTGGCGCCCAGCCCGAATCCGTCGCAGCAGCCGGCCGCGATGGCCACCACGTTCTTGAGCGCGCCGCCGACGCAGACGCCGACGGCGTCGTCACTGGTGTAGATCCGCAGCCGCTCGCCGCCCAGCGCCGCCTGCACCGCGCCGGCCGCCGCCACCTCCGCCGACGCCGCCACCAGCGCCGCGGGGAGCCCGGCGGCGATCTCCTGCGCGAAGCTCGGCCCCGACAGCACGACGGCCCGCGCGCCAGGGAGCACCGCGCTGATCACCTCGTTCATCGTGGCGCCGCTGTCGGGCTCGAGCCCCTTCGAGGCGCAGACGACGATCGTCCCGTCGGTGATCGCCGACGCTACCCCCAACAGCGTGCCGCGAATCCGATCGGACGGAATCGCCAACACCACCATCTGCCGTCCCGCCACCGTCGCCGCGATGTCCCCCGAGACGGCGACCGACCCCGGCAGGCGGAAACCGGGCACGGAGCGCGGGCCAACCCCGTCGCGCGTCAGCGTCAGGACCGCCGAGGCATCGGCCTCCCAGAGCGCGACGTCGTGCCCACGCGCCGACGCCAGGCCGGCCAGCACGCCACCCCAGGCGCCGCCACCGAGGACGGCGACGCGCAGGACTCTTACTCCGTGGCGCCGGCGACGCGGACGCGGTTGCGCCCGGCGTTCTTGGCGGCGAACAGGGCCCGATCGGCAGCGGCCAGCACCAGCGCCGGCTCGGCGCCGTCGTCGGGGAAGGCGGCGACGCCCAGCGAGATCGTCAGCTTGCCCATCGGCTGCGTGCTGCCGAACTCGAAGGGGAACTCGGCGATCTGCGAACAGATCCGCTCCGCGACCTCCTTGGCCGCGGCCTTGCCGACGTCGAGCAGGATGATGGCGAACTCCTCGCCGCCGTAGCGCGCGACGAGGTCGTTGGCGCGCCGGCCGTGCTGCAGGATCTTGGAGACGCCGCGCAGCGCGTTGTCGCCGGCCATGTGTCCGTGGCGATCGTTGTAGCCCTTGAAGTGATCGACGTCGATCATCAGGATCGACAGCGGCAGCCCCGTCCGGTTGCTCCGCTCCATCTCCAGCGACAGCCGCTCACGGAAGTGGCGGTGGTTGTAGATGCCGGTGAGCCCGTCGGTGATGGCCAGCTCGGCGAGGCGCGTGTTCAGGTCCTCGAGCTCCTTGGTCCGCTCGATGACCTTCTCTTCCAGCGAGGTGTTCAGCGTGGCCAGCTCGGCGTTCTTGTTCCGCAGCTCGGCCAGGAGCTCGGCGCGCTCACGCTCGAGGCGGAAGCGCGACAGCAGGCTCTGGATGGTGAGACGCAGGTCCGGCTCGTCCCACGGCTTGGGGATGTACTGATCGAGCCCTGCCTTGTTGATGGCGTAGACGACCGCGTCGAGGCCGGCCTGACCGGTGAGCAGGATCTTCACCGTCTTGGGACTGCGCCGGTGGACCTCCTCGAGCAGCTCGACGCCCTTCATCCCGGGCATGATCTGATCGGCGATCACCACCGCTATCTGCTCGCCATCCTGCTGCAGGTCCTCGATCAGATCGAGCGCCTCGCGCGCGTTCTTGGCGACGGCGATGTCGCATTCGTTGCCGAAGCGGGCGGAGAGCTGCTGGCGCAGCGCCGCCAGGATCCCCTCCTCGTCGTCGACGCAGACGATGTGCTCGCGCAAACCGGCCCCGGGCGGGCTCATACCCGCTCCTTTGCCTCGGGCATGGGCCAGGAGCCGACCATGGCCTCCTTGACCGGCTCGGGCACCGGCAGCGGCCCGTCGATCGGCAGCCGCACCTCGAACCGCGTCCGGCCCGGGCGACTGTCGACGCGGATCGTCCCCCCGTGCTTCTCCACGATGCGGGCGCAGATGCTGAGACCGAGCCCGGTCCCCTCACCCTTCGCCTTGGTGGTGAAGAACGGTTCGAAGATGCGCGCCGCAA
>CAVRRT010000063.1:0-10647 GCA_963723305.1 uncultured Pseudomonadota bacterium | reverse complement strand
CGTCGGTCGGGATCCCGGGACCCGTATCCTCGATGGCGACGATCACGTCCCGCTTCTCCGCCTTGGTCTCGATCAGAATCTCGCCCCGCCCGTCCATTGCCTGTATCGCGTTGTGGATCAGGTTCGTCCACACCTGGTTGAGCTCACCTACATATGCCGTTATCGCTGGTAACGATCCGAATGATCTCTCCACATTAACGCCATTTTCTCCGTACTTCAACTGATGTGAGAGGATCACCAGGGTGTCTTCGATGCCGGCGTGGACATCCACGCGTTCGAGTGGTGCTTCGTCCAATCGGGAGTATCTCTTGAGCGCTCCCACGATTCGTCGAATAGAACCGATGGCGGTGCGGATTGTTCCCGCCGTGCGCGCCAGGAAAGCGACCTCGCGCAGGTAACCGGCCAGCGGCGCCAGGCTCTTGTCGCCGACCAACCCGCGCAGCTCGGGGGCCACGCGCTCTCCGATGACCCCCACCTCGGCCAACATCTTGGCCGCCTCCCCGGCGCCGTCGACGCCCGAAAACACCGTCCGCAGCCGCCGCGCCTGCTGGCGCGCCTCGATGGAGGTCATGAGCGGGGCGGCGATCATCTCGGGCAAGAGGCTGTCGATGAGCTCGAAGAAGCGGACGACCGAAGCGGGCGGCAGCTCGAGCGCGGTCAGCGCCTGCGCGCTGTGGCCGAGCCGACGAACCGTCTCGGCCAGCGCGTCGACCAGCCCCTGCACGGCGGCGGCCGGGGAGTTCACCTCGTGCGCGATCCCGGCCACCAGCATGCCGAGACCGGCCATCTTCTCCGAGTGGATGAGCTGCCCTTGCGCTTCGCCGAGCTCGCGCAGGGTCCGTTCGATCTCGCTGTTCGCCTTCTCGAGCTCCGCCGTGCGGGCGCGCACCCGCGCCTCCAGCACCTCGGAGAAGGCGCGCACCTCGGTGTAGAGCCGCGCGTTCTCGATGGCGGTGGCGGTCTGATCGGCGAAGGTGACCAAGAGACGCAGGTCGGCCTCGCCGAACGGCGCCTCGCCCAGCCGCCCGATCACGATCACGCCCACCAGCCGCTCCTTGAGCGTCAGCGGCGCCGCGATGACCGGGCCGGTCAGACCCGCGGAGAGCGCGGCGTCCATCAGCTGCGGATCGGCCTCCACGGCCGGCGTGCGGCGGGCCCGACCCAGCGCCGAGACCGCGGCCGCCAGCCTGGCCAGCCGGCCGCCCACCTCGTCGCCCGCCACCGCGCGCACCACGAACTCCGGCGGGTCGGCGCCGACCGCCAGCGCGATCGCCGCGGTCTTTCCGCCGAGCACGTTGAGCACCTCGGTGGCCACCGAGCGGAGCACCTGGCCCAGATCGACCACCGTGCTGACCGCGCGCCCGACCTGGTGAACGGTGACCAGCTCGCGCACGCGCGCCGCCAGTCCCTCCTGGTTCTCCTTGAGGCTGCGGGTCATGATCCGGAACGCCTCGGCCAGATCGCCGATCTCGTCGAGCGTGTCGACGGAGATCATGGTGTCGAGATCGCCGCGGGCGATGGCCAGCG
Source organism: uncultured Pseudomonadota bacterium (assembly GCA_963723305.1). Lineage (GTDB taxonomy): Bacteria > Myxococcota_A > Polyangia > Fen-1088 > Fen-1088 > JADGRB01. Next base: position 9,120 of record CAVRRT010000063.1, on the reverse strand, counting down.
CGCCGGCGTGCAGGTCTTGCAGCGGCCGGGTCATCCGGCGGGTCAGCAGGTTGGAGAGGACGATGGCCAGGAGCAGCGTCACCAGCGCTCCCGAGACCAGCGTGATGATGGCCCGGCGACGCGCCACCGCCAGCGGATCGCGATCGACGGCCACGCCGAGCAGGCCGACCGAGACCGCGTTCACGTCCTGCAGCTGGCCGAACGCCACCGAGTACTCGTGCCCGTCGACCTCCAACCGCTCCACCGAGGTCGCGGCCCCCGGCCCCGCCACGTGAAACCCGCGCGGCAAGGTCGGGCCGACCAGCCGCGCGCCCGTCGCCGCCATGAAGGTCGACGAGTTGGGCTCGCGGCCGACGTAGACGACCACCTCGCGCCCGGCGCCGAGCGCCGCCTTGAGCCGGTCGACCACCGTCCAGTCGATCGGCACCGTCACCACCACGGCGCCCAGCAGGCGCAGCGCCGGATCGGTGAGCGGCAGCGCGGCGCGCACCACCAGGCGATCGTGCGCGCTCTCGATGGAGACGGTGCGCTCGTAGTCGAGCGCGCGCAGGATGACCGGCGAGCGCCCGGCCGGCTCGAGCCCCGCGCGCCCCGCGCCGGTCAAGAGCTCGTCGCAGGTTCCGTGCGAGCAGCGGGCCAGGATCCGCCCCGTCGCATCGGTGACCTCGAACAGCGAGCCCGGCGTCGCCGCCGACAACGCCCCCAGCCGCGCGCGCACCTTGGCGGTGTCCGCGGCGGCGCTGGCCGACAGGAGCTCGGGATCGGCGCCCAGCGCCGCCGCACCGGCCGCCACCTCCTGCACCTGCCCCAAGAAGAGGCCGCGCGCGACCTGCAGCCCACGCTCGGCCTCGAACTTGATCCCCTGCTCGACGCTGGAGAAGATGAGCGCGACCGCCACGAACGACACCACGCTCACCGGGCCGAGCGCGGCGACGATGAGGGCGATGCGGAGCCGCCGGCGAAGACCGGGGCGTTGCAGCGGCTGGGCGGCCGTCTGCAGCGTCCAGTTCGAGCTCCCCTTCCCCAGCCACTCGGGCGGCCGGTACATCGCCGAAGCGCGCAGGTTGCCGCTCGACGACTTGAAGCGCTTGGAGTCGCCCGGCGTCGGGTTGGAAGGCCGGCGGTCGCCGAACTGAGACCGCCCCTTCATTGGACGTGCTCCGCGAAGCGGTAGAGCCCCATCGCCGACGGCTGCACCACCAGGCCGCGGATGTTGGTCCGCTCGGCGAACACGACCTTGGAGTGGGCCAGCGCCACCCAGGGGACGTCGATGGCCAGGATCGCCTGCGCCTGCGAGTAGAGCCGCTCGCGCTCGGTGCGATCGGTCGTCCGCTGCGCCATGCCGATGACGTCGTGGAACCAGCCGTTGCTGTAGAACGCGATGTTCGAGGGCCGGGTGCCGGTGGTGTTGTCGGAGTCGAGCAGCGTGTAGAGGAAGCTGTCCGGATCGCCGTTGTCGTTGAACCAGCCGTGGAGAGCGAGATCGTGCTCGCCCGCCCAGAGCGCGCGCTGGTGATCGGCCGGGTCGCTGAGGATGACGTCGACCTTGATCCCCACCTCGGCCAGGCAGTGCTTGATGATGTCGGCGACCCGCGCCGGCGCAGGCATGAACTGGGTGGCGGCCGACGGCGCGAACAACTTGAGCGGCGCCTCGCGCTCGCCCTGCCAGCCCGCCTCGGCGAGCAGCGCGCGCGCCTTGGCCGGGTTGTAGGGGTAGGTCACCACGTCGGAGCGCGCCCCCCAGACGTTGGGCGGCAGCGGGCCGATGGCGGGAATGCCGAGCCCTTGGTAGATCAGCTTCACCAGCGCCTCGGTGCGGATGGCGTGGGCGATGGCGCGCCGGATGCGCGGATCGTTGAGCGGCCGCCGCTGCGTGTTGAGGGCCAGGTACGACACCAGCGCGGCCGGCGCCATGACCAGGCGCAGATCCGGGTTGAGGCGCACGAGCGGCAGATCGTCGGGCGCCAGCTGCTGAATCACGTCCGCCGCGCCCGATTCGAGGGCTTGCAGGCGCTGCCGCGAATCGGGCATCGCCAGCAGAACCAGGTAGCGCGTGCGGGCCGGCTCGTCCCAGTAGTCGGGTTTGCGCTCGAGGGTGATCCGATCGCCCGGAATCCACTCGACGAAGCGGTACGGACCGGCGACCCACCGGGTGGCGTCCGAACTCATGCCCCCACTTGCGCACCGCCGTGGGCGAGACGATCGCCGCCGGCCCCATCGCCAGGTTGGCCAGGAACGGCGCGTAGGGGCGATCGATCTCGAACTGCACGCGCAGCGGACCGTCCGCCCCCACGCGGCGGATGTTGTGGTAGAGCGGGTCCAGACGAAGTCGGGCTCGTGGTTGGGGTGGTCGGGGAGGATCTGCCGCTCGAACGAGAACACCACCGCCTGGGCATCGACCGGGGTCCCGTCCTGAAACCGCATGTTCGGCCGCAGCTCGAAGGTCCAGACCGTGCCGTCGGGGCTGACCGTCCAGCTGGTGGCCAGATCGGGCTCCGGCTCGAGGCGCCCGGGAGAGAATCGGACCAGGCGGCCGTAGACCTGCTCGGCGACCTCCAGCGACTCGAGATCGTTGGTGCGCGCCGGATCGAGGCTGACGGCGTCGGTCGAGCGCGCCACCACCAGCCGATCCGTCGGGCCGCCGGGGATGGGCTGGGTGCCCCTGCATCCGCCCAGAGTGGCCACCGCGGCCAGGGCGGCAACCCTGGAAAACGTGGCACACCCAGCAAACGCGAATCGCCGAGCGGGTCCCTGGCGGCGCGCCGAGGTCCTCATCGCGCCGCCGCCCCGTGGCCGGCCGCGCCGAGCTGGATCCGGATCTCCGCCTGCTCGGCGCCGTCCACCCGCCGCAGATCGGCCGCCACGCCCGCGTAGTCCCCGGGCGCCACGCGCATGATCGGCAGCGTCGACTCGCGGCGCAGCACGATCACGTTTGGCCGCCCGGGCTCGACGTCGCGCGCCTCGACGAAGCGGTAACCGCCGGCGCGCGAGACCACCAGATCGCCGCTCGTTTTTTGCGGCGCGTCGAGCCGCGCGGCGCCCGGCAGCTCCACCGTGGCGGTCATCCGGATGGGGACGTCGAAGCCCAGCATCGAGCGCGGTCGAGCGCTGCGGCTCGGCGGCGAAGCGCCGCCCCGGCTGCGAGCGGAAGAAGGTCGGCTCGATGCGCATCTCGCGCGCCCCGGCCGCCGGATCGATCGACCGGGACGGCCAGGTGGGCGCTCGACGAACGAATAGCGGACGCGCGCGGTTCCGACGCGGCCGGCGGCGTCGCGCGGCAGGTCGACCTCCAGCTCACGCAAGCGCGCGCCGGGGAACTGCACCCCCAGCCAGCGCTGCTCGAAGTCCTCGCGCAGCCGCACGCGATCGGCGCCGAATCTGTCGACGAGATCGGCCCACTCCAGCGCCGGCCACCCCGCCAGCTCCTCGGTCGCCACCGCCGAGCCGCCGCCCCGCTCGTCGAGCCGGATGGTCATGTCGATGGTCCGCCGATCCGCGCCGGCGGAGCTCTGCGCCACGCCGAACGAGCCGTCGCGCAGGCTGAGCGTGCGGGCGCCGTCGAGCCCGGGCGGGAGGTAGCCAAACGCCGCATGACGAAGGCGCAGGTCGGAATAGGTCGGCTTGGCGCCGACGTCGAACTCGACCAGCGTATCGCCGAAGTCGTCCAGCTCCTGGGGCGGCGTCGACGTCGCGCGGTCGGCGACGAGCAGGGAGCGGGCCAACACCGCCTGCGCCGGGAGGCCCAGCTCCGCGGCCAGCGCCAGCGTCAGCGCCACCCGGCTGCCGCGCCCGCGCGCCAGCGTGAACCCGGCCGGCTCGGCCAGCTCGTCGGTCGCCTCGATGTTCTCCGTCACCCATTCGACGAGGGCGGCCGCCGTCCGGGCGCGGTCTCCACCCGCCGGCGCCGCAATCTTCCTGGCCAGCGCCGCCACTTCGGGCGAGACGCGGAGGGCGTCGTGCAGCTCCTCGGTCAGGTAGCGGGCCCAGGCGTCCCAGCCGACGCCGCTCGAGGCGCGCACCGAGGGGACGTACTCGATCGCCGGCACCGCCGACCGCTCGGCGTAAAGCTGCGGCACGCCGGTGGCGACGAAGCTGGTGACGCGCGCGCCGTCCGCCCCGCTGGTGATCTCCCCCTTCGGCGCTCCGGCGCGCGCGTCGACGGCGATCGACAGCGCCGGCGGCGTCACCAGCACCATCTCGCTGCGGGCGATGGGGGCGTCGAACGACTGGAAGAAGAATCGCTCGACCAGGAATCCTGGCGCGAACGCCTCCGACGGTCCGTGCGTCTCCAGCAGCTCCCACTCGACATAGTCGCCGATGGCCAGATCGGCGGCGGAGATGCTCTCCTTGCCGGCGATCTCCTCGGGCTCGCGCGTGGTGCCGTCGGACTTGTGCGTGCGCAGGGTCAGGATCTCTGCGCCCGCCGGCACCTGAATCTCGCCCCAGCGATCGACGGCGTCCTTGCTGTCCACGCGCACGATCTCGTGGGTGAGGGTCATGGTGGCGCCGCTGCCGAAGACCCGGGTGACCGCCCGATCGAGCACCATCACGGCCGGCGCCGCGTAGCGGCCCCGCGCCGCCTCGAAGGCGCGGATGGCGGCGCGCCCGTCGACCCGGAAACCGTCGAGAGGCAGCGGCACGCCGAGCGCGCGCGCCGAGCGGCGAACCTCGGGAACGTCGGGCCGCAGGGCGAGCACCTCGGCGATCGTGTGGCGCGCGGCCTCCACCTGGCCGGCTGCCGCCTGGGCGTCGCAGAGGCGCACGCGGCGCATCGGATCCTGCGGATCGCGCGCCACCAGCGCGGAGAGCTCCGCCAGCGCCTCGCCGGAGCGTCCCTCGCCGGCCAGAAGCAGCGCCAGATCCCCGGCCAGATCGTCGCGATCGGGATCGAGCTCGAGCGCCCGCCGCAAGAGCGCGATGGCCGCCTCGTTCCGCCCGCGGGCGCGATCACGGTCGACGCGCGCGTCGACGTCGCCGCCGCAAGCCGCGAGCGCGGCGGTCAGCTGGTCCTCGCGTGTGAGCTGCCGGCGCTCCTCCGCTTCGCGCCGCAGCGCCTCGAGCACCGGGCAGGGGGTCGCGGGGGAGATGGTGAGGGAAGACTCGGACAACGACCCGAACGACGACCCGGTCTTCCCCGCGGCCTGGGCCAGCGCGCGGGCGGCGTCGAAGTCGAGACCGCGCCCGCCGAGCACGCGGGCCAGCAACAGATCGGGCGCCCACCAGGAGGGGGCGGCGCTCCCGGCGCGGCGCGCGTCGGCCATGGCGTCGCGCGGGCGATCGTCGTCCATCTCCACCGCGGCCAGCGTCTGCCAGGGGCGCCCGAGGCCCGGATCGACGGCCACCACCTGACGCAGGAATCGCCGGGCGATGTCGTGGGTGAACGACGCGGGACGGGTCGGATCGTCGCGGGCGATCTCTCCGGCGAGCGCCAGGCCGACGGCGAAGCGCGGCCGCGCGGCGAGCCGCTCGAGCGCCGCGGCGACCTCGTCCACCGCGCCTCTGCGCTGGGCGGCGAACGCCGCGCAGTAGTCGCCGAGCGCTGCCGCTCCGGAAGACGCCGCCAGCGAGGCCGCCGCAGCTGCTTCGGTCCGCTGCCGGGGCCGCGGCGCCGCGAGGAGCCGGCGGGCGCGACGGGGGCACGCGGGGATCGACGAACGACACGGCCAGGCCAGTCTGCGCCGGGAGCACGTAGAGCCCCAGCCGGGTCTCCCCCGCACCGCTGGCGATTCGCAGGGTCAGATCGTGGCGGCCGGCCGACAGCGAGACGCGCACGGCGCCCAGCCGCGGACCGTAGCGGCGCGCCGAACCGTGCGCCAGCACCGCGCCGCCGTCGATCTCCAGCCGCGCCTCATCGGAAAAATCGAGCACCACCTCGTAGTCACCCGCCGGAACCTCGACGGCCGCCCGCAGGAGGCGCGCGTCGCCGCGCCCGTCAGCCGACAGCGGGACGGTGAGGTGGCAGCCCGAGGCGGTGAGCTGCCGCCAGGCCCCGGGCGGCCGGGGCCGGGGCGGCGCCGGACGATCGAGATCGACGTGCGCGAACGGGCCGAGCGTTCCGACCTCGAACGCCAGCTGGGCGCACCCGTCGGCGGACGCCGCGCGCGCCAGCGCCGCCGCGTCCTCGGCCTCGCGCACGATCTCGTCACCCAGGCGGGCCAGCTCGACGCGCGCCAGCCAGGGAAGCGCGGGATCGCGGGCCAGCTCGACCGGGCGCAAGGCTGCGGCGATGCGCGTCCGGTCGGCGGGCCCGATCTCCCCCCAGAGATCGCGCACCCGGCCGGCGGCCACCGGCGCCAGCGCCTGTAGAATGACCGACGACGACGACGACGACGACGACGGATCGGGCGCCGCGGCGAGCGCGTTCAACGTCGCCACGTCGTCGGCCAGCGCGGCCTCGCTCTCGCCACGTTCATAGGCGATGGCGGCCCGCCCGGCGAGCGCCACGGGATCGGCAGGAGCCGCCGCCAGGCGATCGGCGAACAGCCGCCCAGCGTCGGCGCGGCGGCCGTCGGCGAGCGCCGCCCATCCGGCCAGCGCGGGCCCCAGCGCGGATCGGTCGACCGGCGCGGGTGCCGGCCGCCGTGGGACGCCGGCGCACCCCGCGAGCGCCGTTGCCGCGACCACGACCAGCGTACGCGCCCGGCGCTTCACGAGCCCGCCTCGCCCGGTCCGACGACCAGCCGCGCCTCGATGGCGGCGTCGATTTCGCCCAGGAAAGCGCGGAAGCGCGGGTACTCGTCGGGCGCGATCCGCGATCTCGCCACGTCGAGGAACGAGCGGACGCGCACGACATCCCCGTCGGCGCTGACGTCGAGGTGAAACCGGCCGAAGGCGCTCTGGACCTCGCGCGCGGCGTCGCCCCCCAGACCACCGTTCAGGATCCGCCACCCCGCCGGCAGCCGGTAGGTCAGCTCCTCGTCGTGCTGCCAGGGGTAGGCGAGCACCAGATCCTGCCGCCGCGCCGAGAGCCGCGCGTACGTCCGCACGAAGTCGGGGTCGCGCCCGCTCACCGGCAGCTCCACCGTCCGGGAACCCGTCATCGCCTGCCCGAAGCGCGGGACGCTCACCGCCGACCGCACTGTCACCGGCGCGTCGCGATCACTTATCGCCGGCATCTCCACCGAGCCGAGGCGCGCCCCGGGGAAGCGGCCGTCCCAGACCCGCCCGTAGCGCTCCGCGCGCTGGCCCGGCGTCTGGTAGTGCTCGCGCCAGTTGGCCGCCGCGGCGCCGCGGATCGAGAGCGCCTCGTCGACGTGCGCGTCGCCGCTGGGATCGACGGCCACCTGCCAGCGCCGCTCGACCCGACTCGATCCCGAGGGGAGGATCGGCGTCTCGGTCAAGAGGCCCCCTTGCGGGCCGACCCGCAGCACCATCACCCCTTGGTCCTCGGGCGGCAGCTCGGTGAGGCCGGCAAACTCCGCCGTGCCGTCGAGGTAGCGATCGAGCTTGGGGACATAGACGATGGCGTGGTCGAAGATCGCCAGCGAGGCCGGCTGCGGGTCGAGGCGGCCACCACGGCGGGTGCGCACCAGGACCAGATCGGCGGCGACGCCGACCTCGCGCAGCAGCGCCACCATCAGCGACGCCTTGTCCTTGCAGTCGCCGAAGCGGCGCGCCAGCACCTGCGTCACCTTGTACGGCTTGTAGCCGTGGATGCCGAACTCCAGGCCGACGTAGCGCGTGTTGCTCCACGACGAAGTTGTAGACGGCGCGCACGCGCGCCGCGTCGGTCATCTGCGGCGTCACCAGGCCGCGCGCCGTCTCGCCGGATGTCGTCGTCGGGGGCCAGCTGATCCTCGACCAGGTGCCAGTACCAGGCGCCGACCTCGGCCCAGGTGGCGTAGGTGCTGACGTGCAGGTAGGGGGCCGTCTCGGCCGTCCCCGGCATGGCCGGCTCGGCGTCCACCTTGGCCACGTCGGTGGCGGCGAAGCGGTAGACGCGATCGTCGCCGTCGACGCTGGTCGCATGTTCGAGCCGCGGCGACGCGCGGTTGATTGGCGTGGATCGGCCGGCTGGCGGGCGCGATGAGCGTGTAGTCCCAGCGCCGCTTGGGGATGCTCTCGGCGACGAACTGCAGGTCGCCGAAGTAGTCGGCCATCTGGTTCTCGCTGCTGACGTCGTCGACCAGGTACTGGATCTCGACCACGTCGCCGGGGCGCAGCCCCTCGAAGCGGACCACCTCGGCCCGGTTGTCGTAGTAGAGGCCGTACCAGGGCTCGGAGAGATCCTCGTCGCTGCGATCGGTCGCCTCGCAGCACCTCGAGGCTCGCCCGCGCGCGTCGCGCCGGTAGACGCGGGCCTGGCGGATGTCGACCTCCTCGCTGCCGGGCGTGTAGTGGACCTCGAACTCCTTGTTGTCCTCGGCGCCGCGCTCGGTGAGGACCTCGACCACCCGCTGGCCGCCTCATCCCTCTTTCGCATCCGTCGCTAACGCCCGGCCGCGCCGTTCTCGACCCAGAAGGGACAATCATCCACCGCGACAACCAACCCTCTACACGCGTCGGACGCATGATTCCATTTTTAATTCCGCAATGGCCGGACGGGGTCTCTCGTCCCGGACGTCAGTGGACAAGAGCCGTCGAATGGGTGGAACAAATGGGCGATTGGAAAATTTATTGGAAAGGCCAGTTTCATTGGACGCTCGAAGATTACGCGAAATGCGAAGGCGATGCCTGCGTGGAGCTTTCCTATACCGCCGATCTTGTGCCGCATTTATGGGAAGCGCCCGGCTGGGCGCAAAAAGGGGTGAATGCCCCCCACTTTACGGCCAAGCTTCTGGCCACGCGGAATTTAATGATCGCAAACATTTGCTCGTCTCCAACACGTTCACTTACGACGGAGATATTCTCATTCCGCTCGACAACATCGCACGCATCCCACGCCACCAACGTCTGGGACGTCGTCCGCGGCCGCAAGCGGGACAGATCGTGCTACAATTTCAAGATAAGATCGACGTACGAAAACCGTAATCTTTTCGTACCTTTAATGCTCTCACTTCAATTTTATACGCGTCCCGATTGTGAACTCTGCGATGCCGCGCTGGTGGTGTATCGCGTGGCCAAAAAAGTCGCCTGCGAAATTTCTGTCATTGATATTAGTTCCGAGCCGCTCTCGTCGAA
>CAVRRT010000062.1:0-9987 GCA_963723305.1 uncultured Pseudomonadota bacterium | reverse complement strand
CGGCCGATGAGCCGGCAATCTCCGCCCTGATTGAGTCGCGCGGCGACCGCCCGGACCGCGCCGCGCGGCATGAGGCGCTGGCCCTGGATGAGGATCTTGTTGCGCGCTCCCGGAATGGCGACGACCTTGGCCGACATCATCGCCTTGTAGGCGTGCGCCGCGACCTCGGTCGCGCTCATCGTCCCCATCCTGAACAGCGGCGAGCGATCGTTGCCGGCGATCTTGCCGAACTCGGTGGCGGTGGCGCCGGGGCAGCTGACCGTCGCCGTCACGCCCGTGCCGCGCAGCTCATAGGCCAGCGCCTCGGTGAACGAGTTCACGAACGCCTTGGTCGCGTAGTAAACCGACATGAACGGTCCCGGCTGAAACCCGGCGGTCGAGCCGAGGTTGAGGACCCGGCCGCTCCCGCGGGCCACCATCGGCGGCAGCAACAGGCCGGTCAGGTGCACCAGCGCCGTCACGTTCACCTGCACCATCGCCAGCTCGCGCAGCAGATCGCGCTCGACGAAACGGCCGGTGGTGCCGAACCCGGCGTTGTTCACCAGGAACTCGATCTCAGTTCCGCGCCGTTTCAGCTCGTCGACGATCCGCTGCGGAGCGCCCGGGTCGGCCAGATCGGCCGAGATGACGCCAGCGACGACGCCGCGCTCGGCCGCTAGGCGGGTCGCCAGCGCCTCCAGCTGCTCGCGCCGCCGCGCCACCAGCACCACATCGTGCTTGTCGGCCGCGAACAGCTGCGCCAGCTCGAGCCCGAGTCCCGCGGACGCGCCGGTGATGAGCGCCGTTTTCGTCATGCTCGACCCGTTGCGATTCTAACCGGGCGATCCGGCTGGCGCTAATTGCGACGCTCATCGCCCGCGCAGATTGCACGCACGCGGGCGTGCCAGGCGCACGCCACGCGCTAGACTGCCGCCGTGATCACCGATCCGGTTCCGCGCGCCGCGGCCAAGCGCCGCGAATACGATCGGAGCGACGCCATCGTCACCGTCCCGCTGGCGAAGGACCCGCAGATTCCGGCGCTGGCGCTGGCGCTCGCCGAGGCGATGCGCACCGGCAAGATGCCGGCCGTCCAGCGCGCCGGCAGCGCGCTGCTGGTCGCGCTGTCGGAGTTCTACCGGGTGCCCGCGCCACCGCTGCGCGTGCTCGGCGTGCGCCCCCACCGCGTCACCTCCGGCGTCTGCACCTATCAGCTGTATGGCGACTACACGCCGTCGACCCAGCGGATCCGGGTCTGGATGCGCACCGCGATCCGCGAGAAGGTCTCGAGCCCGAAGGCGCTGCTCAACACGCTGCTGCACGAGTTCTGCCACCACCTCGACTGCACCCGCCTGGCCTGTCCCGAGAGCTACCACACGCGCGGTTTCTTCACCCGCATCGACCAGCTCTATCATCACGCGCTGGCCACACCGCTCGAGAAGCGGCGCCCGCTCCGCTGGATCAAGCGCGGCGCCGTCTGGTCGGTCGACTGGCGTCTGCTGACGCAGCGATGAGCGTGGGGCCGCCGCTGCCTCCAGCGCTCCGGGAGGCGATCGCCTCACGGAGTTGACGGTCGCCCAAGCTAGGGCTACGCCGCGCGCAGGCGCTCGAGCAGCGCGGGGTGGGCGCGGACGCGGAAGATGACGCCGTCGTCGTCGTAGCGCTCGGCAAGGACCTCGCAGGCGGCGAAGATCTCGCCGCGCAGCTGCTGTCGATGGTAGGGAACGTGCACCTCCCCCTCGACCAGATCGCGGGCGAAGAAGGCGACCAGGCGCTCGCGCAGCGCGGCCACGTCGGAGGGACGCCGGGCCGACAGCACGATCGCCTCGGGCCAGCGCGCCAGCAGCTCACCGGTGACGCGCGCCTCCACCGCCGCGTCGCCCACGCGATCGATCTTGTTGAAGAGAAAAAGCCGGGGGACGTCGCCGGCTCCGATCTCGGCCAGCACCTCGTTGGTCACCTCCAGCTGCCGCTCGAAGCTGGCGTCCGAGACGTCGACGACTTGCAGGAGCAGCCCCGCCTCGAGCGCCTCGTCGAGCGTGCTCTTGAACGACGCCACCAGGCCGTGCGGGAGCTTGTCGATGAAGCCGACGGTGTCGGAGACCAGCACGCGCGGTCGGGTCTCGGGAACGACGGGCCGAACCGTGGTGTCGAGCGTGGCGAACAGCTTGTCGGCGACCAGCACCTCGCTCCCGGTCAGCGCCCGCATCAGCGTCGACTTCCCGGCGTTGGTGTAGCCGACCAGCGCGACCCGGTTCATGTCGCGCCGCCGGGCCCGCTGCGTCCGCTGCTCCTCCGCCATCGCCTCGAGCTCGCGTGTCAGCTCGGCGATGCGATCGCGAATCTTGCGCCGATCGAGCTCCAGGCTCGATTCACCGGCCCCCTTGCCGCCGATGCCGCCACGCTGCCGGTCCTTCCCCTTGGACTTTCCTTGCTCGCGCAGCCGCGGCACCAGGTACTGCAGCCGCACGATCTCGACCTGCGCCTTGGCCGCGCGCGAGCGCGCGTGGCGGCGAAAGATCTCCAGGATGACGGCCGTTCGATCCATGACCTCGACGCCGGTCGCCTTCTCGAGGTTGCGCGCCTGCGACGGCGAGATCTCGTGATCGACCAGCACCAGGCCGATCGCGGGCGCTGCCGCCGCCTGGCCGTTCAGCTCCTCGTCCGATTCCTCGTCCGATTCCTCGTCCGATTCCTCGTCGACGTCGACGTCTTCGTCTGCGTCCGCCTCTGCGTCTTTGTCCGAATCCTCGTCCGCCGGCGCCGCGCCGCGGATCAGCGCGCGCAAGGTGGCCAGCTTCCCGCTCCCCAGCACCGCGGCGCGGTCCAGCGAGGGACGCCGCTGCGTCACCGTCTCGACGACCCGGACGCCCAGCGTTCGCCCCAGGCGATGCAGCTCGGCGAGTGACGACGCGAAGGCAGCGTCGTCGACGTCGGGCAGCTGAACGGCGACCAGCACGGCGCGTGCAGGCTCTGGAGCTTCGTCGGGCACGGCCGGTCACTATAGATGACGGCGGGAGATGACGGCGGGCGAAGATGGCGCTTCGGCGGCCGCGTGTGACGTGCGCGCGACCGCCCGGGAAAAAGCCGCGCGCCGCCAATCGGGCCTTGCGGATGGGCTTGCCGGGCATCAAGAAAAGGGGACAAACGAGGAGGTCCCCATGGTGCGCGTTGGTCTTTGGGTCAAGCTGGAGGCGAAGCCCGGCAAGGAGTCGGCGGTGGCGGAGTTTCTCACCGGGGGCCTCGCGCTCGCCCAGCAGGAGCCCGACACGACTGTTTGGTTCGCGCTGCGGCTGGGACCGTCGACGTTCGGGATCTTCGACGCCTTCCCCAGCGACGCCGGACGCAAGGCCCACCTCAATGGCCCCATCGCCGCCGCGCTGATGGCCAAGGCTGCGGACCTGCTGGCCAAGCCCCCGTCGAATCGAGCAGGTCGACGTGCTGGCCGCCAAAGTCCCGGGCTGATCCGGGCCGCCGATCGGGCGCGCGCTAGTTTGTCGACCAGGTGCCGGCGCCGACGTCCAGCTTCCAGCTGACCTCGTAGGTCGGCAGCCCGATCTTTGTGCCGGTGAAGACCAGCGGCTGGAACACGTACGTCGTCAGGTAGTTGTGCTGGCCCGGGTCGGCGGTGCTCTGGTCGCCGTACCAGTGGTCGCCCCAGTAGACGTAGGTCGTTCCGGCGCTGCCGGCGATCGGCATGACCCAGGTGGTCTGGGTCATCCAGGTCAGATCGCCCTCGGGCGCCAGATAGCCCTGGTACGTCCAGGGACCATTCATGGAGGAAGCGGTGGAATAGAAGTCGTCGTTGGCGCGCCAGCCGGTCTTGTCGGAGCCGATCCAGTAGTAGGTGCTCCCCGCCTTGAAGACCGTCGGGGCCTCGGCGCCGCCGGTCGTCCCGTTGATGGCCGAGTACGATTTGGACGACGACCAGCTGTGGCAGTCGCTGGCCAGCGTGTAGACCCAGCCGCTCTCGGTCACGACGTAGGCGCTGTTCCCGTCGCTGAGCGCGCTCATGTCGCTGTGGGCGGCGATCGACCCGCTGCACGACGTCGGCGGGACGGTGGTGACCGTGCAGTCGCTCGCCGCGCCCGTGCTGGCCAGGACCCCCTTGAACGTGTACGGCCCGGTCACCGCCGGCGCCGTGGCGTAAACGACCTCTTTGTCGACCTGGTACGTCTCGTCGGCGGCGTGGGCGTAAAGAACGAACTCGCCCGAGCTGGGACACTGGATGATGTGCGGCCTTTCGCCCTTGCGCATCGGTCCCAGCAGCGACCCGGCGCCCTGCTGGGGCAGGATGATCCCCACGTTGGTCCAGGTCGCCATGTCCTTCGAGGAGTACATGGAGAAGCCGTTGAAGTCGTTATTGGTCGTCGTGCTGAGGAAGTACTCGCCGTGCATGTAGTACGTGTCGCACACCTTGATGATGCCGCCGCCGTGCGCGTTGACGAGGTTTCCGTCGGTATCCTTGAAGCTGATGCCGGGCGGGTTCGGCGGCGCGATCGGCGTCGCCGTGACGGGGTCGGTGAAGGTTCCGATCTCCGCGCCGGGGGCGACGGTGCAGCTGCCGCCGCCGGCGCCGGTCGTGCCGCCCGTCGCCGCGCCGCCGGTACCTGTCGCGCCGCCGGTCGCCTTGCCGCCGGCGCCGCCGGTGCCTGTCGCGCCACCGGTCGCTTTGCCGCCAGCGCCGCTCGTGCCGCCCGTGGCTGCGCCACCGGTGCCTGTCGCGCCGCCGGCCGCCGCGCCGCCTGTACCCGTCGCGCCGCCGGTCGCTTTGCCGCCGGCGCCGGTCGTTCCGCCCGTGGCCGCGCCGCCAGCGCCTGTCGCGCCGCCTGTCGCTTTGCCACCGGCGCCGCCGCTCGCTGAGCCGCCAGCGCCGCTCGCGCTGCCGCCGGTGCCGGTGCTGCCGCCGGTGCCGCCGCCGCCGCCGCTCGAGACGCCGCCGCCGGAGCCCGTGGCGCCTCCCGTTTCAGTCGACCCGCCCGAGCCATTCGATCCGCCCGAGCCGTTCGCGCCGCCGGTCCCTTCGGTGTCGCCCGGGCCGCCGTTGCAAGCGAGCAACGCGGAGCAGGCGAGCGGCAGGATCCAGCTGGCGACGATTTTCTGTCGGTTCATCGGTCTCTCCAGTTTGGCGGGCGTGTCCCCAGGGGCAGGAGGGACATCTCGTGACTCCCCTTGGCGTTAAGGGTTGATCGTGGCGGTTTTGGTGCGGGCCAGGGAAAATTTCAAAGACATCAGTGACTTGGCGGGCGGTCATGGCTCGCCGACCGCGAGGTGGGTAGATTGTCTGCTTCGGCCTTGGTCATGTTGGAGACAATCACCATACCGGTTCCGGAACGGCCTGCGGCTGTTCGGGACACCCGGGAGCGGCCGCTCGGCGACCTGCGAATCTCCCTGACCGACCGCTGCAACTTCCGTTGCCGCTACTGCATGCCGCGCGAGCAGTTCGAGGGGCATCACTTCCTGCCGCCGACGAACCAGCTCGATTTCGGTGAGATTGTACGGCTCGTTCGCCTGTTCGTGCCGCTCGGCGTGCGCAAGCTCAGGCTCACGGGGGGAGAACCTCTGTTGCGCCCGCAGCTCGCCGACCTGGTCCGCCTTCTGGCGGCCATCGACGGTGTCGAAGACGTCGCGCTGACGACGAACGGCGTCCTTCTGGCCAGCCAGGCGGCGGAGCTGCACGCGGCGGGCCTGGGGCGGGTCACGGTCAGCCTCAACAGTCTCGACCCCGAGATCTTCGCGCGGATGAGCGGCGGCGGCCGGCTCGAGCAGGCGCTGGAGGGAATAGCCGAGGCGCGCCGGGTGGGGTTGGCGCCGCTCAAGATCAACGCCGTCGTCCAGCGCGGCGTCAACGATCACACCGTCTTCGACCTCGTGGAGCACTTTCGGGGCAGCGGGATCGCCGTCCGCTTCATCGAGTACATGGACGTCGGCAATTGCAACGGCTGGGATCCGGCGCGGGTCGTGCCGAGCGCCGAGCTGCTGGCGCGGATCGCCGCCCGCTGGCCGCTCGTGCCGCGCGCGCCGCTCACGCCGGGCGAGGTGGCGTCGCGCTACGCGTTCGCCGACGGCCAGGGGGAGCTGGGATTCATCTCCTCGGTGACGCGGCCGTTCTGCGGCGACTGTTCGCGCGCGCGCCTGTCGTCGGACGGGACGCTCTACACCTGTCTCTTCGCCAGCCGTGGCACCAGCCTGCGCGATCCGCTGCGGGACCGCGCCGGTGACGTCCAGTTGACGGAGCTCATTCGCCGCGTCTGGACGGCGCGCGAAGATCGCTACAGCGAGGAGCGCGCCACGCTGATTCGGTCACCGACCCGGCGTCCGCAAGCGCCCAAGGTGGAGATGCACGTCGTCGGCGGCTGATCCACGCTCAGACGATCCGCTGCGGGCGCCGGGTGGTCTTCCTCAACCCGGACGACATGCGCGACCGCCGCATCGACGAGCACCAGATCGTCGATCTGAGATCCGCCAGCACCCTTGGGCAAAGACGCCGTCCGGGGCTTGTTTCCGCCGGTGCCGAGCCTAGCCTTGCTACCACCCTCCACGCTTCCACCCTCCCTGAGCCCAGGAGGCAAGTTTCGTGACCGCCGCTCTGCTCGATGACGACACCGACCTCTTGGAGATCCTGTCCGAGTTGCTGCAGGAGCGTGGCTGCCGTTGCCTGCTGGCGCGCTCCGTCGAGGAGCTGAAGGCGCTCCCCGAGATCCTGACGGCCGACGTGGCGGTCCTGGACATCAACCTCGGCTCGGGACAGCCCAGCGGGATCGACGCCTACGACTGGCTGCTGAGCCAGGACTTCGCCGGGCGGCTCCTGTTTCTCACCGGACATGCGCACGCGCATCCGCTGGTCGCGCGTGCCGAGAGGCTCAACCGAGCGACGGTGCTCGACAAGCCGCTCGACGGTGAGGTGCTGCTCGGGCGGATCCTGGGAGACCCGGGCGACCCGGGAGATCCGGGCGACGCCGGCACCTCGGCGGCGCCGTAGCGATGGACGATGCCGCCGAGGCCCATCGCGCGGCCGTCATCGCCGCGCTGCTGGGGGTGCTGGGAACGTCCCTGGGCGTCGTTGGATTCTGGCCGCTCTCCGGGCTCTGGCTGCGCCTCGTCCAACTGGCGGGAATCCTGATCAACGGGTCGGTGCTGTGGGCGCTCTATGCCCGCCTGCCTCCCTACTCCCGGACCCGCTCGAACGCGGCCTTCCTCTTGGTGCTGGTGCCGACGGCGGTGATGGCCTGGATGGTCGACGACGCGCGCTCGCTCCAGAGCGCGCACTGGGTCCCGTACGAGCCGAGCAAGCTCTCGGCGCTGACCCTGGCGATCATCGCGCCCCCCGGCTGGCCGATCGGGATGGTCGCCATCTTGATGTTCGTCGGCTCGGCCCTCGTCCATCACCTCCTGCTGGCGGACGCCTTCCGCACGCGGATGGCGGCCGGCGAGCCGTTCGGGATCATCGCCTACGGCCTGTTCGCGCTGGTCGTGCTGGCGTTCAAGCAACACAGCTACTCGCTGCGTGGGGAGCTGGAGCACGCCCGCTCGGAAAAACTGGCGCTGGAGCGGGTGGCGCGCGTCTCGATGGCGCTGCGCGATCTCGCCAACACGCCCGTGCAGACGCTGGAGCTGGTGCGGCAAAAGCTGCTCACCGATGATCCCCAGCTCGACGTCCAAACGGAAAGAATGGGACGCGCGCTGGAGCGGCTCCGGCGGCTGAACGACATCCTGGCCCCCTACCAGAGCGCCGTGGTCTGGGACGGCCAAGTGACCACCGTCGAGCGGGAGATCCTGGACGCCAGGACGCGCCTGGCCGCCCCCTCGCGGCGCCAGCGGACGGCGCGCTCCTGACTTCGAGCCGCTCGCGCGGAGCGGCCCGAAGTCCAGAAGCCGTCGGTCGTCACTGCGAGTTGGAGGGGTTCATCGCCCCCTTGTCGTCGGCGCCAGCCTTGTTCGTCGTGTCCTTGGCCCTGGTGGCGTCTTTGTCCGCCTTCTCCGCCGAGTCGCTGGCGTTCTTGGCGGCGTTCTCGGTGTCGGTCGAGGCCTTGTTCGCTTCTTCGCCGGCGCTCTTGCCCGCGCTCTCGGCCGAGCTCGCCGCGCCCTGGGCCGAGCTCGCCGCGCCCTGGGTCGTATCGGCGGCCGAGCTCTCGTCGGCGCGCGCGGCGGTCGTCAATCCGAGCCCGAACGAGAGCGCGCCCGCCAGACCCAATCCGATCAGTTGCTTCCTCATGAGTCACCTCCATGGACGGCCCTCGCCGCCCTTCCAGGATCTTGGATACGGATCGGACGTCAGCCAACCCGAGGGCCCGACCGCGGGCCCGATTTACGCCAAAGTCTGATTACCGGGAGCGTGCCCCGCGCCGCCAGTCTCGATCGTCGAGGGGCGTGTGGTTGCTGCCCGAGGGGCATTGGGCGATCGACGAGCGCATCGTCTAATATGCGTCAGCCGACGATCAGGACGATCGTTTTCACAAGGAGACCGTCATGGGCAAGAGCCAGGATGCGAAGAAGAACGTCAAGAAGGCGCCGACCAGAACGCCTAAAGAGAAGAAGGAGCTGAAGCGGCTCAAGAAGGAAGGCAAGTAGACCTCTTCGAAATCGGTGGGGGCTGCCGGGGCGGCGGCCGCACCTCGATGCTTCGATAACCGATAAGCTGGTCCGCCCATGCAGCTGGTGATCGCCGAGAAGCCCTCCGTCGCCCGCGATCTGGCGCGCGTGCTCGGCGTGCGCGGCGCCGGGCGGCACGCCATCGGCGACGCGCGGCGGACGATCACCTGGTGCATCGGCCACCTCGTCGAACTGGACGAGCCGGCCTCCTACGACGCCCGCTGGAAGTCGTGGCGGCTCGACGCGCTGCCGATGATTCCAACGACGTTCAAGATCCGCGCGGTCGAGAGCACGCGCGATCAGCTGCGCGCCGTGCGCGAGCTGCTGGGCGACCGGCGCTTCACCGAGGTGGTGAACGCCTGCGACGCCGGCCGCGAGGGGGAGCTCATCTTCCGCTACGTCTACGACATCGCCGGCAGCCGCCTGCCGGTGCGGCGGCTCTGGATCTCGTCGATGACCGACGAGGCGATCTCGCGCGGTTTCGCGGCGCTCAAGCCGGGCGCCGACTACGACGCGCTGGGGGACGCCGCCCGCTGCCGCTCGGAGGCCGATTGGTTGGTCGGGATGAACGCCACCCGGGCGGTGACGGTCACCAAGCGCGACCAGTCGCCTGCGCCGCGACCGGCGGCGCCGCGGCCGCGGGATGCGCGCGGCTGGAAGGCCAACGCCGAGCGCTCGCCCGTCTACTCGATCGGACGGGTGCAGACGCCGACGTTGGCGATTGTCGTCCGGCGAGAGCAGGCCATCGTCTCGTTCCGTCCCCAGGACTACTGGGAGGTGCGGGGCGCGTTTTCGACGGGGCAGGGAGCGGCAGGCGCGACGTTCAATGCCGGGTGGGGGACGCGCGCCAGCGCCAGCGCGGGCGCCAGCACCGGCGCGATGATCAACCGGCTCGGGACGCAGGCGCTGGCCGCCGAGTTGGTCGCGCGCGCCTCGGCGCATGGCGCAGCGGCTGACGCGGCCGGGCCGATCGTCGAGAGCCTGCGGCAGAAGAAGTCGCGGGAGCCGGCGCCGCAGCTCTTCGACCTGACCTCGCTGCAGCGAACAGCGAACCGGCGCTTCGGCCTCAGCGCCACGCGCACGCTGGAGGCGGCCCAGGCGCTCTACGAGCGCCACAAGATCTTGACCTACCCGCGAACCGACGCGCGCTACCTGTCGAACGATCTGGCGGGCGAGCTGCCCAAGCTGTTCGCGGTTGGCTCCTGGGAAGGGAGTACGTTGTCCGTCTGATGAAGCATGCTTGACCTGGGTGTCGCGAGCCTGAGAAGTCATCAGATATGACTGAACATGACCTTCAAAGTAGTTTTATCTGATTCAACGAGGAAGTCTACGGGTAGCATATGCACACCATCTAGGAAGACATAAGGGCCAACATCTTGCTGTATAGCTTCTTATGTCTCTCACAGTTTAAGTTCCTGA
>CAVRRT010000061.1:0-43803 GCA_963723305.1 uncultured Pseudomonadota bacterium | reverse complement strand
ATTTTCCTTCTCCTCTACTTCGTTCAGTTCGTGTTAACGACAGCAGAAACGTCGATAGGCGTGGCGCAGGAGCAAGGTGGCACGACCGGAACGGGCGCGTTCACCACCGTGGCTTGCACATTGGAGGTCGTATCTCCCGTGGGAACGAAGAGCGTCCCGAGCACCGCCAGGCTCCCGCCGGGGTCGACGATCACATTGCCATTGGCCCAGACATTACCTCCGACGAGGTACCTTCCGCCGACTTCGAGGTTCGCAGCCGATCGGACGTCGCCAGAGACGGTCCCACCGCCGTTGCTTCCGCTCAGCGTGATCGACGGGCCGCCGTCCGTTCCTGGGCCCCCGCTCCACAATGACCCGGCGAGGGAGAGCTTGGAGTTGATGTCGATCTCGCCGTTGGAGCCGATCGACGCTGCGGCACCGCTCGCGGGCCCCGCGTCGCTCGTCGAATCGAACGAATCGGTCAACAAGGTGCCCGACACGTCGAGCGATTCGCAGGCGCACGCTGCAAACCGAAACACGTTCGAAAGGTCGCCGATGCACTCGTTTTCGCCCGCAAGGACGGGCGGACCGTGCCCGCTGCAGAATGACTCTGTGGCTCCATCTCCGAGAACGGATGGCGCGGCGTCGGCGCCGATACCACCATCGGATGGCGGGGTCAGACCGATGGGTTGCGATATGACGTTCCCGCAACCGAGAATTTCAAGCGTTCCGAGCACGCATGCGACGAGCGCCCCGCCGGGTCTCATCGCAAATTCACCAGCAGCACAAGATCGGCGAGAGCTCCGGGTCGCATGGCTACGGCAACCTGCTGCTCTGCAAACGCTATCTCGGGCCTGGGCACAGCGAACAGCGCGCGCGCATCGAGAGCGAGCGAGGCGGCAGGAGACAGAAGCAGGCGCGCGCCGACGCCGGCGATGAGCAGCGCCGACCATAAGTCATCGGTGCGCGTCGTATAAGGCGCGGCCGCGTAGCCCGTCGCTGCCAGATGATATGCGCCGCTCGCGCCCGCACCACCGGCGCCGACTGGCCCGTTCCCCTGGCCGATCGCCGCGCCCGCCGCCGGCGGCAGCGCCCCGCCGCTCTCGGCGGCGCCCGCCGCGCCGCCACTCGCCGCTTCGCCCCCCCAGCTCGATGCGTTCACCCGCCGCACCAAGGTCGGCGCCTACGGCCAGGTGCAGCTCTTCGTCGACGGCGAGTCGAACGTCAACGCCCAGATTCCGCTCGCCGCCTTCTCGGTCGAGCACCGGCCGAGTGACTGGGTGCGCATCGCTGCCGCGGTTCAGATCGAGGACGGGACCTCGGCCGGCATGCAGCAGGCGCTGGTTGAAGCAGCTCCGTTCCAGGCCCTCGGCCTGCGCGCCGGCCTCCTGATCATGCCGATCGGGATGGGGAACCTCTCGCCCGAGCCGACCAGCTACCTGACGGTCGATCGCCCGCTCACCGATCAGCTGATCGTGCCGTCGGTCTGGCGCGAGCTCGGCGTGGGGATCTTCGGCCAGCTGGTCCCCGGCCTCCGCTACCAGGGGGCGCTGGTGAGCGGCCTCGACGGCACCGGCCTCTCCACCGAGGCGCCGCTCTGGGGCACGCGCGGCGACGGCAGCAGCCTGGCCGTGCACGACCCTGCGGCGGTCGGCCGGATTGAGCTCGACGATTTTCCGCCCGGGCTGATCGTGGGCGGCGCCGGGTACATCGGCGGCGCCAGCCACGGCGTTGCCGCGCTCTCCGGGCTGCGGGTGGCGGTGGCCGAGGCCGATCTGCGCTACCACAACCACGGGTTCGACCTGCGCGCCGAGTACGCCCGCCTCTACATCATTAATTCATACCTGGTGAACGACTACTTCGGGCTGCTCGGACAGAGCGCGGTGCCGGCGCGCGGCCGCGGGTTCTATCTCGAGGCGGGCTACGATCTCCTGCATCTGGCCGCGCCCGAGGCGGGGCAGGAGCTGGTGCTGTTCGCCGGCTACGAGAACGTCGACCCGCGAAGCGAGATGTCCCAGTACAACTACAACCCGCCCGCCATCACCGGCCCGGGACAGCTGGCGCCGGAGGCCCCTTCGCCGTCCAAGGGATACGTGCGCGGCGGCATCGACTATCGCCCGGTTCCGTCGGTCGCGCTCAAGCTCGACGTTCAGATCTCCCTCGACGGCGAGGGGCCGGTGCCACCGGCGCCCGCTGTCATACCCGGCGCGGCGGCCACGCCACGTCCGATCGGAAGCGACATCGCCTTGGCGGCCCGTGGCGCGACGCGGGTCGGCCTGGCGCTGGCTTTCAGTTTCTGAACCGCGGCGCCATACGCGGTTGACCTCGGTATCGGCGCCGACACGCAGAAGCGGTTCAGAAGGGCTGATCGACGCCGGAGGCTCGCTGTCCGTCAGGGACAGGTCGAGTCATGAACCGTGTAGGCGATTGTCCCGTCGGCATCGGTCCCGGCGTAGGTCGTGACGGTCACCTGGCAGCCTGTCTCTGTCTCGCTCCAGGTCCCGCAGGCGATTTGCGGCTCACCACACAGGAAGGCGTCGTTGGGCGGCTTTTGGGCGTAGTGGGCGAGGACTGTTCCCGGCGCGATCTGGCAGCCGGTGGGCGGGTTCGAGCAATCGAAGTCGCCGATGGAGCAGCCGGCGACCGCGCACTCCTCGAACGTTTCGCCGACGCAGACGATGACGTTTCCCCAGAGCTGACAGCTCCGCGCGGCGCCGCCACAACCCGCCCCGCCGCTGGCCGCGGCGAGGGCCACAGCGAGCGCGCTTCTCCGTGCCCAGATTCCGCTCACGCCGTCCTCCGGAGCCCTGGCAACAGCAGATCCCGCCGCCCGGGCCGTCAGATCAATTCGCGCACTGGAGCGCCAGCACCGTGATGTTGTCGGTGCCGCCGGCGGCGTTGGCCGCCTCGATCATGCTGGCCACCGCGATCTCCAGATCGGCGGCGCTCTTCACCAGCTCGAGCAGCTTGGGATCCTCGACCATCCCCGACAGGCCGTCGGAGCAGAGCAGGAAGGTGTCGCGGTCCTGGATGTCGTGGGCCAGGACGTCGACCTGGACGTGCTCGCGCATGCCGAGCGCGCGCGTGATGACGTTCTTGTGCGGGAACTTGCGCTGCTCCTCGTCGGACATGTTGGGCTTGGCGTCCTTGTAGTCCTCGAGCAGCGAATGGTCCCGCGTCATCTGCTGGATGGCGGTGCCACGCACGCGGTAGCAGCGCGAGTCGCCGACGTGCGCGATGTAGAACTTGTCGCCGACCACCTGGCCACTGACGATGGTCGTCCCCATCCCCTTCAGCTTCACTTCCTTGCTGGCGGCCTGGAAGATGCGCTGGTTGGCCATCTTGATGCCGACCACCAGCCGGTTCTCCACGTAGGAGAGGTGGCGGTCCATCTTGTAGGGCCAGGTCGCCTCCTCGTCCTTGGTGCGGGCGTAGAACTCCTGGATCACGTCGGCGGCCATCTTGGAGGCGACCTCGCCCGAGGCGTGCCCGCCCATCCCGTCAGCGACCAGGAATAGCTGCTCGTCCTCTATCAACGAGAAGTAATCCTCGTTGTGATTCCGCTTCATTCCGACGTCGGTCTTCGCGGCGTAACGGATACGCATCGGGACCAAACAGGGTAGCGGCGACGCGCGGGGGCGTCAATTGTCCCGAAGGGCTGCCCGGGGCGGGCAGGAGGTCAGCGCGTCCGCGGCTCGACGAGGGACAAGATGTTTCCGGCGGGGTCCTTGAACCAGGCGATGGCTGCCGGTCCGCGGTCGCCCCGGACGATCCCCTTGGCGTCGCTCTTGAAGAGGGGGTCGGTGTAGTGCTCGAAGGGAACCCCTTTTGCGGTCAGCGCGTCGACCACCTCGGCGATTCGCTGCACCTCGAAGTTGAGGACCGTGTAGGTGGCCGGCGTGTGGTTCGGTTTCGGATAGAGAAACAGCCGCGCGCCCCCCATCAACGTCACGGCCAGCCCCTCCGGCTCCTCTCTCACCTCGAGCCCCAGGGTCCCGGCGTAGAACGCGCGCGCGACCTGCAAATCGTTGACTGAATAGCTGGCGAAAGTCTGGCTTCTCTCGAGCATGGGCTGGCCTCCCCGAGGCAGTCTGGGGGGCGCGCGCTGGAGGCACAAGCGGCGCCGCTTTCATTTCGTTGACATCGATTTCCCGCGCGGCTACGGTACTGCTCAAATGTCTAGTTCCAAGGCGGCGGTACAGCGGGCGGCGTTGCTGGCGATTGGCGACGAGGTGCTCCGGGGGGAGATCAGCAACACGAACGACGCCTTCATCGCCGAGCGGCTGTTCGAGCTGGGGTACGAGCTGACGGAGCAGATCGTCGTCTCGGACGACCCGCAGTCGATCCGGACGACTCTGGTGCGGCTGCGCGCGGAGGTCGATCTGATCGTCGCCACCGGCGGCCTCGGGCCGACCGAGGATGATCGGACGGTCGACGCGGTGGCCGAGCTGCTGGTCACCGGCACGCACGCCGACGAGCCGTCGCTGGAGGCGATGAAGAAGCGGTTCTCCACCCACGGCTTCGAGATGACGCCCAACAACCTGCGGCAGGTGCGGGTCCCGAACGGCGCCCAGGCGCTCCCCAACGCGGCCGGGATCGCGCCGGGCTTCGTGGTGAAGCTCGGCGGGGCGGAGGCATTTTTTCTCCCCGGCGTCCCGCGCGAGATGGAGAAGATCTTCACCGACGAGGTGGTCCCGCGCTTGACCCGCCGGCTGGTCGAGACGGGCGTGCCGGCGCCGGCCACGCGCACCTGGCACCTCTACGGCATGGGCGAGTCGCACATCGATCATCGGCTGGCGGGGATCCTGGTCGGCGTCGAGGGGGCCACGCTGCACTTTCGGACCTCGACTCCGGTCAACCACGTCAAGCTGGTGGTGCGGCATGCGGACGCGGCCGAGGCGAAGGCCACGCTGGAGAAGGTCGACGCCGAGATCCGCAAGCGGATCGGTCCCGGCATCTACGGCGTCGACGGCGAGTCCTTCGTGGGCGCGGTGTCGAAGTCGCTGCGCGCGCAAGAGGCGACGCTGGCGTTCGCCGAGTCCTGCACCGGCGGTCTGGCGGGCGAGCTGGCGACCTCCGAGGCGGGGTCGACGGCGTTCTTCCGCGGCAGCGTGGTGGCCTACGCCGACGAGGTGAAGACCGGCGTCCTCGGCGTCAAGCCCGAGACGCTGGCCGACTTCGGCGCGGTCAGCGAGCCGGCGGCGCGCGAGATGGCCGAGGGGGCCAAGCGGGTCTGCGGCTCGACGGTGGCGGTGGCGATCACCGGCGTGGCCGGCCCCGAGGGGGGCGCGCCCGACAAGCCGGTCGGCACCGTCTGCTTCGCCATCTGCGGCCCGGGGACGACGCGCACCTCCACCAAGCTGTTCGCCGGCGGGCGCGAGCGGGTGCGAACCGCCGCCGCCTACTACGCGCTCGACCTGGCGCGCCGCTACTTCGACACGCGCAAGCGATGAAGTGATGATGACGGACGCCGCGGCTACAAAATTAATTCGGAGCTTCGTGGCCGTGCCGCTGCCTCCCGACTTGCAGGCGCGGGTCTTCGCGGCGGCCCAGGAGTTGGCGTCGGTGCTCCCGTCGCAGAAACTTCGCTGGACGCGCAAGGTCGAGAACCTGCACGTCACCGTCAAGTTCCTGGGTCCGATACCGGAAGCGCGGCTGGTGGCGCTGGGCCAGGCGCTCGAGCGGGAGCTGGTGAAGTTGCCTCGCTTTCGGCTGCAGCTGCATCGGATGGGGGCCTTCCCGTCGGCGCGCTACGCGAGCGTGCTGTGGGCTTGGGCCGAGGACATCGATCGGGGCCTCAGGACGGTGACGGAGGCCGTCGAGACAATCGGTGACCAGCTCGGCTTCGCCCGCGAGCGCCGACCGATGACCGGCCACGTGACGGTGGGGCGCGCCAAGGGGAAGGGGGGCGGCGTGGACGCCAGCGCGGCGCTCGACGCCTTCGTCGACCGTGAGTTCGGCGGTCTCTGGGTCGACGAAATTCATCTTTGTGAGAGCCGGCTCGGCGGCGGTCCGGAGAACGCCGGCTCCACTTACATTTTGCGGCATAGCGCCGCGCTCGCTTCCAACTGACAAGGAGAAACGACATGGCCAGCACCTCGGAAAAGACCTCGGAGAAGACCTCGGACAAGATCTCGGACAAGGCCGACGGCAAGGTCGCGGCCGCCCCGGCGCGCGATCGCGATCCGGCGCGGGACAAGGCCATCGACACCGCCGTCTCGACGATCGAGAAGCAGTTCGGCAAGGGGAGCATCATGCGCCTCGGCGAGGGGATGGCCCCGCCCGAGGTCCAGGTGGTGCCGTCCGGATCGCTCGGGCTCGACATCGCGCTCGGCGTGGGCGGCCTGCCGCGCGGACGCATCATGGAGATCTACGGGCCGGAGTCCTCCGGCAAGACGACGCTGGCGCTGCACGTGGTGGGCGAGGCGCAGAAGCTGGGGGGGATCTGTGCGTTCGTGGACGCAGAGCACGCGCTCGACGTCGGCTACGCGCGCAAGCTGGGTGTGCGGACGGATGACCTCCTGGTGTCGCAGCCCGACTGCGGCGAGCAGGCGCTGGAGATCACCGAGATGCTGGTCCGCTCGGGCGCCGTCGACGTCATCGTCGTCGACTCGGTCGCCGCGCTCACGCCGCGGGCCGAGCTGGAAGGGGAGATGGGCGACATGCACGTCGGCCTGCAGGCGCGCCTCATGAGCCAGGCGCTGCGCAAGCTGACCGGCACCATCTCCAAGTCGAACACGCTGGTCATCTTCATCAACCAGATCCGGATGAAGATCGGCGTCATGTTCGGCAGCCCGGAGACCACCACCGGCGGCAACGCGCTCAAGTTCTACGCCAGCGTGCGGCTCGACATCCGGCGCGTCGGCGCGCTCAAGGACGGCGAGAAGGTGGTCGGCAACCGGACGCGGGTGAAGGTGGTCAAGAACAAGATGGCGCCGCCGTTCCGCGAGGTGGAGTTCGACATCCTCTACGGCGAGGGGATCAGCCACGAGGGCGATCTGGTCGACCTCGGCGCCGAGTGCGGGGCGGTCGAAAAATCAGGAGCCTGGTTCGGTTTCGCGGGGGACCGCATCGGTCAGGGGCGCGAGAACGCCAAGCAGTACCTGCGCGACCATCCTGACGTGGCCCACAAGATCGAGGCCAAGGTGCTCGCCCACCACGGCATCAAGCGGGACGTCGGCGCTCCGGCGCTGGCGGCCGGCGCCACGGGCTCGCCCGGCGCCACCGTCCACACCCTCACGCCCCAGCCCAAGCCGGTCAGCGAGAAGCGCGGCCGGTAGTCGCTGGCGGCCGAGAGGTAGCAACCGTTCATTCGGACAGCCCGATGCTTCGAGGTGCGGTTCGAGTGGGATTGGGCGAAAGCGAAGCGGAACGTTGCCGAGCACGGCGTGTCCTTCGACGAGGCACTGACGGCGTTCTCCGATCCGCTTTCGCTGACGGTGTTCGATCCGGATCATTCGCTCGAGGAGGACCGTTTTGTCCTTCAGGGCGTTTCGAGCCTGGGGCGCCTGCTCGTCGTCGTTCACACGGATCGGGGCGAGGCCATCCGCATCATTAGTGCTAGACTCGCCACGAGGCGTGAGCGGAAGAGTTATGCGAACCTCTAAGAGGCGGCGCGCGGAGGACGAGATGCGGGCGGAATACGATTTCTCCGGCGGTGTTCGCGGTAAGTATGTGGGCCTCTCGGGACGGCTAAGAAACGTCGTGATTCTCGACCCTGACGTCGCTCACGTATTCAGAACCAGTGCCGCAGTGAATGCGGCACTGCGGTCACATCTCGGAAAGAGCACCGACCCGCGGACAGCGTCGCACCGCCTCGGTTCGTCGAAGAGACGGTCGAAGCCTGTGAGCGTCAAGAAGAGGTAGAGCGCGGAGCACCACAAGGCTAACGACCGGTTTCGCTAGCGGGGGCGGCGAAGGCTGGCGCCGACGACGATGGCGACGAGACCCGCGCGCCGGCCATGGCCAGCCCCCACACCGGGCTGGGGCCGGAGTCGAGCGAGCAGGGTGCCTCACACGCCACGTTCGTGTTGTGGATCTTGGACAGCGTGGCGAAGAAGCTGAAAGGAAGCCCGCCCGCAATGAGCGCCTCGCCACCGCCTTCCAGTCCCCGCTTGACGATTGTTCGATGGCGATACCGCCGGGCGAGATCCTCCCAGCCGACCATTCGAAAGAACGCCCCATCGTCGAGAGAGGAAGCCAAAGCCTCGATTTTACCACGGGCTGGCGCGGGGCGGGGAGGGCGCCAGGCGGGGTGAGAAATCCCGGAAACCCTCGCGGGCCACCTGATCTTCGCGCCTCTCCTTGACTGGCGGAAGACACCTCTCGCGTATACGATCGGACCATGGCCACAAAGAAACCGGTGCCCGAAGGGCCGGTCGAGGTCCCCGACGTCATCTCCATTCTGCCCCTGCGGAACTCCGTCCTGTTCCCGGGGTCGATCATCCCCATCGACGTCGGTCGCAAGAAGTCGGTCAAACTGGTCGAGGAGGCGATCTCCAAAGAGCGCCCCGTCATCGGCATCGTCACCCAGCGCGACGCGCGGACCGAGGAGCCCGGCACGGGCGATCTCTATATGGTCGGCTGCGCCGCCCGCATCCTCAAGGTCATCAAGCTGGCCAAGGACAACTTCTCGGTGATCCTGCAGGGGGTCTCGCGCATCCGGCATCCTGGAGATCGGCGGCCAGGACCCCTTCATGACGGCGCGGGTGCAGGCGCTGCCGGATTCGCCCTCGACCGACGTCGAGCTCGACGCGCTGGTGATGAACGTCAAGGATGTCGCCAAGCGGGTCATCAAGCTGATGCCCGAGCTGCCCAAGGAGGCGAGCGCGCTGGTCGACAGCGTGGTCGAGCCGGGCCAGCTCTCGGACGTCATCATCTCCAACCTGGACGTGCAGGTCGACGAGAAGCAGGACGTCCTCGAGACGTTCGACCTCAAGGCGCGGATGCGCAAGGTGCTGCAGTTCCTCTCGCGCCAGCACGAGGTGCTCAAGGTCCGCGAGAAGATCAACAGCCAGGTCCAGGAGGAGATGGGCCGCAACCAGCGCGAGTACGTGCCTGCGCCAGCAGCTCAAGGCGATCAAGGAAGAGCTGGGCGAGATCGACGAGGCGGGCGGCGACCTCGACGAGTTCCGCGAGAAGGTGCATGGCGGCCAAGATGCCGCCCGAGACCGAGAAGGTCGCCATCAAGCAGCTCGAGCGGCTCAAGATCATGCAGCCGTCGTCGGCGGAGTACACCGTCACGCGCACCTACCTCGAGTGGCTGGTCGAGCTCCCCTGGTCGATCGCGACCGAGGACAAGCTCGACATCCAGGCGGCGCGCGACATCCTCAACGCCGACCACTACGACCTCGAGAAGGTGAAGAAGCGCATCCTCGAGTACCTGGCGGTGCGCAAGCTCAAGAGCGACAAGAAGGGGCCGATCCTCTGCCTGGTCGGGCCCGCCCGGCGTCGGCAAGACCTCGCTCGGGCAGTCCATCGCCGCGCTCGCTGGGGCGCAAGTTCGTCCGCATCTCGCTGGGCGGCGTGCGCGACGAGGCCGAGATCCGCGGCCACCGGCGCACCTACGTCGGCGCGCTGCCGGGGCGCATCATCCAGGGGATGAAGAAGGCCGGCACCAACAACCCGGTCTTCATGCTCGACGAGATCGACAAGCTGGGGCACGACTTCCGGGGCGATCCGGCGGCGGCGCTGCTCGAGGTGCTCGATCCCGAGCAGAACCACACCTTCTCGGACCACTACCTCGAGGTGCCGTTCGACCTCTCGAAGGTGATGTTCGTCGCGACCGCCAACATCCTCGATCCGATCCCGCCGGCGCTGCGCGACCGGATGGAGGTGCTCGAGCTCCCCGGCTACACGCGCGAGGAGAAGCTCTCCATCGCCAAGCAGTTCCTCATCCCCAAGCAGCTCGAGGAGCACGGCCTCTCCAAGGAGAAGCTGGTGTTCGAGGACGCGGCGCTGGCCGAGGTCATCGACAGCTACACGCGCGAGGCGGGCGTGCGCAACCTCGAGCGCGAGGCGGCCAACGTCATCCGCGCCATTGCGGTCTTGGTGGCGGAGGGAAAAGCGCAGCCGACCGAGATCGATCACCGCCGCCGCGCATCGAAGAGCTGCTGGGGCCGGCCAAGTACATCTCCGAGGTCGCCGAGCGCACGGCCGAGCCGGGCGTGGCGACGGGCCTGGCCTGGACCCCGGTGGGCGGCGACATCCTCTTCATCGAGTCGACCAAGATGAACGGCAAGGGCCAGCTGGTGCTCACCGGCCAGCTGGGCGACGTGATGAAGGAGTCGGCGCAGGCGGCGCTGTCGTTCATCCGCGCGCGCGCGCGCTGGCTGGGCCTGGAGGAGAACTTCCTCGAGAAGATCGACATCCACGTGCACATCCCGGCGGGCGCCATCCCCAAGGACGGCCCCTCGGCCGGCGTCACCATGTTCGTCGTCGATGGCGTCGCTGCTCACCAACAAACCGATCCGCAGCGACGTGGCGATGACCGGCGAGATCACGCTGCGTGGGCTGGTGCTGCCGGTGGGCGGCATCAAGGAGAAGTTCCTGGCCGCGCACCGGGCCGGCATCAAGCGGGTCATCCTCCCCGAGCGCAACCGCAAGGACGTCATCGACATCCCCGAGCAGCCGCGCAACGAGATCGAGATCCTCTACGTCAAGCGGATGGACGAGCTCCTGCCGCTGGTGCTGACGGAGATGCCGAAGCTGGGCATGATGTCCTCGCCCGTGCTCCCGACGCCCGCGCCGCCGCCGCCGCCGGCTGCCTGAAAGCCTGAGCTGACCTCGGCATCGGGGCCGCGCGCGAGGAGTCGTCAACCACCGCGTCGGGTGTACGGCGTCGCTGCTAAGTCGGCAGCGGTTCGTCGGACGCCGGTTCCGGCGGCGCGGGGTCGTGCACCAGCACCTCCTTCACGTGGAAGTGGCGGTGCAGGATGCCGTGCCCGAGGTAGATGACCGGCGTGAGGCCGATGGCCAGCGCCAGCTTGACCAGGTAGCCGTTGCGCGCGGTGCGCAGGATGAATCCCATCGACCGCGAGCCCGACAGAAACACGAAGCTGACCACCAGCGAATCGACCGCCTGAGAGACGACGGTCGAGCCGGTCGAGCGCAGCCAGAGGAGCCGCTCGCCGGTGAGGCGCCGGACCAGGAAGAAGATCGAGATGTCGAGCAGCTGCCCGATGAGATAGGCGACCAGCGACGCCACGTAGAGCCTGGTCGACCAGCCGAACACGTTCTTGAACACGTCGCCCGCCATCGGGGACTCCGGGCTGGTCGGCAGCCAGATGGCGACGTTGATGACGATGAAGACGAAGATGGCCGTGCCGAGGCCCACGTAGGTGAGCCGCCGCGCCCCCTCGGTCCCGTAGAACTCGTTGACGATGTCGGTCAGCAGGAAGGTGAGCGGGAAGGGGATCATCCCCACGGAGAAGTCGAGACCACCGACGCGGAAGAACTTGCCGCCGATGAGATCGCTGACCAACAACGCCGCCACGAAGATGGCGCTGAGATAGACGAAGAGGCGTTGTTTGCGATCCATGGAACGCCGCAGACTACCTTAGGTTCGGCCCAGTTCGGATGCTAGGTTCGGGCCGCCATGGCCGGGAAATCGCCGCTGGGGACTTCTGGAGAGGGCCCCGCTTCGAGATCGGCGAAGCGGGCCTCTGGCCACGCGCACGAGCGTGTCACGTTCACCGTCGGTGACGAGGACGCCGGGCGCCGGCTCGATCAGGTGCTGGCGGCGCGCGTGCCGGGGCTGTCGCGGCGGCAGGCGCGGGTGCTGCTCGACATCGGGGGTGTGTTCGTCGACGGGCGGCGGCTGAAGGTCGCCGGGCGGCCGGCGCGCGCCGGGGAGGAGATCGTGGCCATCGTCGGCGGCGCGTTGGCCCGGGCGACGGGCAAGCCCGGGCGCGCCGCGCGCGACGAGGACGAACGACGGCTGCCTCCTTACAGCGTGGTGTTCGAGGACGAAGACCTGGTCGTCGTCGACAAGCCGGCGGGCCTCCTGGCCGCGCCGACGCCGGAGAGCGATCGCAACAACCTCGCCTCGCTGCTCGAGCGCCGGCACCAGGCCGGGCCGCGGATTCTGGTGGTCCACCGGATCGATCTCGAGACCAGCGGCCTCATGGTCTTCGCCAAGTCGGCCGAGGCCAACCGCGTCCTCTCCGAGCGCTTTCGGACCCACGATCTCGAGCGGGCCTACCAGGCGGCCGTGGCCGGGGAATTCCCGGGCGATCTGGCGCGGATCGAAAGGCCAGTCGGCGGCCGCCCGGCGGTCACGCACGTCGCCGTGCGCGAGCGCTTCGGCGCGCGCGCCACGCTGCTCGACTGCCGGCTCGAGACCGGGCGCACCCACCAGATCCGGCTGCACGTGCTGGCGATGGGCCATCCGGTGCTGGGCGACGCTCGCTACGGCGCCCCGTTCCGCGCGGCGCCGGCGCCGCGGATGGCGCTCCACGCGACGACGCTCGGCTTCCGGCATCCGCTCTCCGGCGCGCCGCTCGCATTCAGCAGCCCCTGGCCGCCGGATCTGGCCGCCTGGACGGACCAGCTCCGGGCGGTGAAATAGCGCGGCGGTCTTAGGCGGCCGCGGCCTTGGCGATGGCGGTGCCGAGCTTCTCGCGCAGGTAGAAGTAGTCGTCGCTGACCGCGAAGCGCAGGAGCTCCCGGACTGGCTCGTTCATGACCGCGATCCGGCGGATGTCCTCGGGCGTGGGATCCTGGCCGGCGGGGAGCGCCCCCGCGTCGCGAATCACGATCCGCGCCGCGGTGGCGAGATCGCCGCACAGGACGAGGCCGGTGCGGTTGCCGATCTGGTGGACCACCGAGCGCCAGCGCAGAGAGCTCCAGGACGTCGTGCCGAGGCCCTGGAACAGCTCGACCAGCTGCTTCGAGACCTTATAGGGGACGTTCTTCTTCAGCTTGGCGGCCTGCTCGGCGGCGGTGTCGCCGGTGGTGGCGCGCCGCTTGGCGTGCCGCGGGTGGAACGCCTTGAGCACGCTGGCGAAGAGTGCCGTGAACTGCTTGGGGCGGACGCCCGCGGCCAGGATGTACTCGGGCCGGGTCATCTCGATGCCGCGCGCGATCTGGAAGCGGATCGTGGCCGGGCTGGCGCCGTCGGCGGCCAGCGCCGGCCCGACGACCAGCGCCGGCGGCGCCTGCACGACGATCTCCACGTCGTCCGGTGCTCCCTCGGCTCGGACATAGAGCGCGGTCTTCTTGTTCCCCAGCGCCTTGGCCACCTGGCCGTAGATCTTGCCGAGATCGAGATCGGCCATCGGTGAGATCTTGTCGCGGGCCGAGACGCCGAAGTCCTCCAGCCGCTGCCCGATGAGGCCGGGCGCGCCGGCCCACAGGCAGGAAAAGATCTCCGACATCAACATCGCCTCGCCGTGCGCCAGGTGCTGCTCGCGATCCTTGTCGTCGAGCGAGGCGGCGTAGGGGTCGTCGGGCTTCATCTCGGGGGGCGGGTTGGCCTGGAGAAAGGCGAGCTCGGGCGGCGTCGCGGTTCCGAGCAGCGCCAGCACCTCGTGGCAGCAGCGCGCCCGGTCGGCCAGGCCCCGCCGGGCGTAGATGGCGCCGAGCGCGCGCAGCGACGAGGAGCGCGTGATGTCCGCGCCGAGGAGCTGCTTGTGGTTCTCGATGGCCGCCGCTTCGTGCTGGGGATCGTCGCCGTAGAGCGCGGCCAGCGCTTCGCGCGCCGGGAGCTGATCGGGGGTGAGGGCCACGACCCGCTCGAAGGCGGCGATCGCCGCCTTGGGATCGCGGGCCCCGACGATCTCGCCCCGCCGCTGCCAGAGGCGGGCGCGGCGGGTCCGGGCGGCGGGTTGATCGGCCGGCTCGGGCAACTCGGCCAGCGCCTGCGCCAGCCGCTCCCCCAGGCCGAAGCTGGGGGGCAGTTGATCGGCGAGGTCGCAGAGCGCCGAGAGCGCCGCCTCGTCGTGGGGATTCTCCGAGAGCGCCTGATCGAGCAGCGCGGCCGCTTCCTTCACCTCGCCCTGCTCGGCGAGCAGGAGGGCTGCATCGCGCCGCCGTTCGGCGCGCTCCTTGGGATCCTTGACCAGGTCGATGAGCAGCGCCGACGTCAGCGCCGCCCCCTCCGAATCGCCGCTCGTCCGCTGCAGCTTGAGCGTCTTTTCGAGCAGCGCGACCTGCTCCTCCGACGGCGCAGTCGAGGTCTTGTGCGCGTCGCTGTAGGCCTTGAGCGCCTGGACCTCGTCGTCGAGCTCGAGGTAGAGATCGCCGAGCTGCTCCAGCGTCTGGGCGCGCTCGGCGCGGTCGGATGATTCGTCGGCCAGGCGGCGCAGGTAGCTCGCCCCCTTCTCGCGCTCGCCCCGCTCGAGCGCCAGATCGGCCAACGCGCGCAGCGAGGCGCGGTGCCCACCCCGGAGGCCAAGCGCCGCCTCGTAGAGCTCGATGGCGCGCTCGGGGTGCCGCAGCTTGGTCTCCGCCTGGGCGGCGTGGGCCAGCGCGTCGGCGACCTCGTCGGGGTAGGTCGCCGCGTCGGGGTGGTCGGCGAGCGCTCCCAGGTGCATGGCCGCCTCACGCCACCGGCCGGCGCGGAAGCGGTTCTCCCCCAGCGAAAGCTTGGTGAGCAGCTGGCCGGGCCCCATCTTGTCGGCCTCGAGCAGCTGCCGGTAAGCCTCGTCGAGCTTGCCGGTCTTCTCGTGCACTTCGGCCAGCCGCTGGAACAGCTTGGCCGCCTGCTGCGGTTGGTTGCGCAGCCGCCGGACCGCCTCGGTGAGGCGCTTCTCCGCCTGCTCCCACTGGCCTTCCTTGTAATAGATGTCGGCGATCTCGAGGATGGCAGGGAGGTGGTCGGGCACCAGCGTCAGCGCCTCGTCGAGGAGGCGCTGCGCCTCGAGAGCGTCGTTGAACCCTTCCCAGGCGACGCGCGCCAGATCGCTCAGCACCGCGGCGCGCGCGTTCGAATCGCTGGTGATCTCGAGCTGGCGCGTCAGCACGCGCCGCGCCTCGTCCCAGTTCGCCTCGGCGGCCAGCACCGCGGCCAGCGCCTGCAGCGCCTCGCCGTTGTCCGGATCCTCGCGCAGCGCCGCCTCGAAGGCGTCGCGTGCCTTGGCCGGATCGCTGAGCTGTTCGCGGTAGACCCGCCCGGCGTCGAGCAGCGCCTCCACAGCCTCCGGCTTGCCGGCGAGCGCCTTGGCCTCCCGCAGGCGGACGGCGGAGTAGGCGGCGAAGTCGTTGGCCTTGAGATGCAGGCGGGCCAGGGCACCCAGCGCGGCCGGGTTGTCCGGCGACGCTTGCAGCGCGGCCTCCACCTCCTTGCGCGCGGCCACAGGATCGTTGAGGTCATCGAGCTTGAGCAGGGAGAGCTCCAGGTTCAGCTCGGTGATGCGCGCCAGATTTGGGCCGGCGCCGGTTCCGGCTCCCCCTTGGCGCCCCCGTTCGAGCTCGATTCGCTGGGTGAGCGCGCGCGACGCCTCGTGCGCCAGGCCGGCGCGGCGCAGGTTGCGGAGCAGTACGGCCAGCAGATCGTCGTCGGCGATCGCCTCGGGTCCGAGCTCGCGCAGCGCCCCGGCCGCCGCCTCCGGGTTGTTGAGCCGGTCCTGCAGGATCTTCACCCGCCGGCGAACGAGCTCGATCCGCTCGGCCCCCTTGGCCGCCGCCGCCCGCCGCTGCAGGATCTCCTGCAGGTCGTCGAACCGCCCGGTTGCCTCGTGCAGGCGATCGAGCGCTTCCAGGGCCTGCGTGTCGTCTGGGATCTCGGCCAGCACCGCCTCGTAGGCCTCGACGGCACGGTCGGGGAGGGCCAGCTCCTTCTCATAGACGGCGGCGACCTCCAGGCGCAGCGCGCGCGCCTGCGCCTTGTCGCCGATCAGATCGGCGCGGGCCTGCAGGCTCTCGACCACCTTCGCCCAGAGGCCGACGCGGGAGTAGAGCCGGGCCAGCGCCTCGTGCGCGCCCATCGTCTCCTCCACCGGCTGCGGGTCGGCCGACCCCCGCTCCTCGTCAGACGAGGATTCGCGCAGCAGGCGCTCGAGCGTATCGATCGCCTCGTACGGCCGTTCGAGACGCTCCTCGTAGAGGCTGGCCAGCTCGCGCAGGCGGATGCGGCGCTCCGGGCCGTTGGGGAGCAGCTCGGTGGGGCCGGCGGTCCGCTGCTCGAGGATGTTGGCCAGATCCTCCCAGCGCTGCTGGTCGCGGCAGATCTCCTCGACCCGCCTGATCGCCTGGGGATCGTCCGAGCGCAGCCGCAGGATCGCGCGGTAGAGCTCCTCGGCGCGGTCGGTCTGGCCGAGCCGCTCGCGCACGCGAGCCGCGTCGTGGTGCAACATCACCGCCGTCTCGATGGGGCCAAACTCGTCGATGGCGCCGAGATAGATCTCCGCTATCCGTTCCCACTTGTCGTAGGCGGCGCCGATGCGCTCCAGCTCCGCGCGCACCTCGACGTCGGTGATGTCGAGGCGGAAGGCGCGTTCGAGCGCCTCCAGCGCGCGGTCGACGTCGTGCTGGCCCCGCTCCCAGACCTCGGCGATCTTGCGCAGGTAGACCCAGCGGTCGTCGGTGTCCTCGGCCGGGAGAGACTCGTAGGCGGCGGCCAGCTCCTCCCAGGGGGTGGCGAACGAATTGTCCTCGTCCCCGTCCTGGGCCATCGGCGGGAGGGAGGGCGGGCGGGCGGCCATCTCGTCGTCGACGATCTCCTCTTCCAGCAGCTCCTCGTCGCCGATCTCCTCGATTGCTTCGTCGGCGTCGTCGTTGAACTCGAGGCCGGTGGCGGCGACCGGAGGTGGCGTCGCCACGTCCGCTGCCTCATCGGCCAGCGCTGCGACAGTCGACGGATTGCCCTGGTCGGCGGGCAAGCGCATCACCAGCGTGTCGCCACCGAAGGGGTTCGCCTCCGCCTCGTCGTCCGTGTCGACGTCGACCTCGACATCGACCTCCTCGGAGACGACGTCCAGACCGTCGCCGTCGCCGTCCTCTTGCCCGTCCCCGTGCTCATCGTCGGCCGCCAGCACGGACGCGGCCTCGCTGACGCCGTTGGAGGCGCCTTCAGTCTCGCCGTCGACGTCCAGGTCGGTCTCGAGGCCCCGGGCGCGCGACGTCTCGACCACCGCCGGCTGGGAGTCGTCGTCGCGGTGGTAGCGGCCGATGCTGGTGGCCAGCCGCCAGAGGTGGGCCACGATCTCCTCGTCGTCGGGCGCCAGCCGGAAGGCGTTCAGATAGGCCCGGAAGGCGCGGACGAGATCCTTCACCTCGTGCTCGACCAGGTGGGCCGCGTTGCGCGCGACCGACAGCTTCTCCGGCAGCTCGTCGGCCAGGGCGAACAGCTGTCCCTGGACCTTGATCGCCTCTTCCCAGCGCCCGGTCACGCGCGAAAGCCGCAGGATCTCCTCCTGCGTTCTCGTGTTGCGCGGCTCGATGGCAAAGCTGCGCAGCGTCTCGTCGAGCGCCGCCGATGGGTCGCCCATGCGTTTTTCCCGGACGTCGGCCCGCAATCGAAGCAGCTCGACCCGCTCCTCGGTCTCGGTGCGCGCCCGCGCCACCTGGGCGTAGACGTCGAGGAGGCGCTTCCAGTCGCCGGTTCGTTCGGCCAGCCGCTCCAGGTTGTGCAGCAGCTCGTCGCCGGCGGGATCGGTCGGCAGCGCGTCGACCAGCGTCTGGAACGCGCGCGCCGGATCGTTCAGCTTCTCCTCGCAGATGAGCGCGATCTTGAGCGAGGCCGCCAGCTGCTCGAACGGCTCCGCCGCCCGGGCGCGCGCCCCTTCGTAGATCTGGATCAGCTCGTCGAAGAGCTTGTGCCGCTCGGCCGCGCCATCGACCACCTGCAGGTTCTCCGCGGTCGGGCTCTCGAGGTAGGCACGCCGGTACCACTCGAACCCCCGCTCCGGCTCGTCCAGGTGGGTCTCGTAGATCTCGGCGATGGCCAGCAGCAGCTTTCGCCGGGCCTCCGGATCCTCCGCCCGCTCGAGGAGCTTCTCGTCGGCGTAGGCCAGCCGCTGGTAGTTGCCGGTCTTGCCGTAGAGGCCGGCCACCGCCTCCAGGGCGTGCAGATCGTCGGGGTCGATCTCCAGAACGCGCTCGTAGATCGAGATGGCCTTGCGGTCGTCCCCCAGCCGATCGCGGATGAGCGCCGCCAGCTCCATCGAACGCCGCACCCGCTCGGCGCGATCGTCGGTGAGCCCCAGCTGCCGCTCGGCGATCTTGACCACCTTGGGCCAGTCGTCGTCCTGTTCGTAGTAACGGCGCAGCCGGGCGTGGGCCTCGGCGTTGCGCGGATCGATCTCGGCGATGAGACGCTCGAGCGCCTCGGCGGCGGCGTCGACGTCACGCAGCTTCTCGTCGAAGATCTGCGCCCGCTGCAACGCCAGCTCGACGGCCCGCCCGGGCTCCGTCGCCAGCGGCGCCTGCCGCTCGAGGATCCGGACCAGCATCTGCCAGTCCTGCTCGGTGGAGTAGAGACGCGACAGCGCCTCCAGCGCCTCGGCGTCGGTCGGCAAGAGATCCGAGAGCTGCTCCCAGGACTTCCGGGCGCGGGCGATGTCGTGGAGCGACCCCTCGACGAGCCGGGCCAGGTGCCGCAGGTACTCCGCCTGCGCCGCCGAATCGGCGACCACCCGCTCGACCTCCATGTCGAGGACCCGCGCCAGATCGGCGTGCCGCCCGAGCGCCACGTAGATCTGCGTCAGGCCGGCCAGCGCCTTGGCGTCGTCGGGATCGAGGTGGACCACCTCTTCCAGGCGGGTGGCCGCGCCGGTGGGATCTTGCAGCTTGGTGTAGAGAATCTCGGCGATGCGGCGGAAGAGCTGCAGCTTCTCGTCGGGGTTGGCGGCGTGCTTGGCGTGCAGATCGAGCACCCGCACCAGGTCGGCCGGCTGCCCCGCCCGCTCCAGGATCCGCTCGAGGCGGGTGAGCGTGTCGCGGTCGCCGGGGACCGCCTGCAGGATTTCGTTCGCTGCCCACTGCCCCTGCACGAGGTCGCCGGTCCGCTCGTCATAGATGACCAGCACCCGGCGCAGGAGGCCGACCCGCTCTTGCTTGGAGGTGGTGAGCTCGATCTGTTCCCGCAGCGCGTTCGCCAGGCCGGCGAAGTCCCCCTCGCGCTCGTAGATCTCGACCAGCGCGCGCATCGAGACGGCGTCGTGCGGGTCGGCGCGCAGGATCTCGCGGTAGACGTCGATGGCGCGCTTGGCGTTCCCCAGCTTCTCGCGGTGGAGCTGGGCGACCCGGCGCAGGATGTCCATCCGCGCGCTGGGGTCGCTCTGCGCGGCGGCCTCGCGCTCGAGCAGCGCCGCCAGCCGGTCCCAGCTCTTGGCCTTGAGAAGGATGCGCCGCTGCGCCTCGCGCGCGCGGCCATAGGTCGGCGCGATCTCCTCGGCGCGCTGCCAGGCGGCCAGCGCCCGCTCCGGATCGCCGAGCTGCTTCTCGGTGACGGACGCGATCTCCTCGAGCCGCGGAATCAGCTCCTCGGTGGTGGCGCCGGCGACGCGCGCCCGCTCGTAGGAGAACTCCAGCAGATCGGCCAGCGCCGCCCAGTCCCCCTTCTCGCGGAAGTGCTCGGCGTAGGCGCCCAGCGCGAGCTGGTTCTCGGGCTCGAGCTCCAGCACCGCGTGGAGGTAGACCGCCGCTTGATCGGCGTCGCCCAGGCGGTCTCGGTAGAGCGCCGCCAGCTCCAGCATGATGCGGGCCCGGGTGGTCGGATCGGCGACGGCGCCCAGCTGCCGCTCGCGCAGCTCCGCCAGCTTGGCGTAGTCGTGTCCCTGCAGGTAGAGCTCGACCAGCTTCTCCGAGGCGGGCCCGCCGGGCGGCTCGATGAGGGAGATCTCGTTGTAGATCCGCTGCGCCTCGGCGCGATCCTCGAGCTCCCCTTCGGCCAGCTGCGCTCTCTTGTAGAGGAAGTCGACCCGCTCCGGCTCGGCCGCCGCCGCCGAGATTCGCTCGCGGTAGTAGCGGTCGAGCTCCTGGAAGCGGCGCGCGTCGTAGTAGACGCGCTCGAGCAGCTCCGAGGACTCGGCGTGTCCCGGGACCGCCTGCAGCGCCTTG
Source organism: uncultured Pseudomonadota bacterium (assembly GCA_963723305.1). Classification (GTDB taxonomy): domain Bacteria; phylum Myxococcota_A; class Polyangia; order Fen-1088; family Fen-1088; genus JADGRB01. The sequence continues at coordinate 23,823 of CAVRRT010000061.1, read as the reverse complement.
CGCAGCGAGCCGATGGCGTTCTCCGTGTCGCCCGCCTCCTGCCGCCGCCGCCCGACCTGGAAGTAGATGGCGGCCGCTCGCTCGATGCCGTCGGCGCCGATCCAGTTGGGGTTGGCGTAGACCGCCGCCAGCAGCTCCAGCGCCTTTTCGTCGCGCGGGCGAATGCGCACCGCCTCGGAGAGCCGCTGGGCGGCGGCGTCCAGCTCCTCCAGCTTCTCGCCGAGGACGCGCCCCAGGCCGAGCAGCAGGTCGGCGCGGCGCCGGGCGTCGGTGGTCCCTTCCAGCTCCAGCTCGTAGAGGCGGACCACGGCGCGGAAGTCGCCCAGCGCCCGGTAGATCTTGCGCGCCGACTCGATCGACTTGAGGTGCTCGGGGGCGAGCTTCCCCTGCCGCTGGGGGTTGCGGACGGCCCGTTCCAGCTTGGCGAAGTGGTTGAGAAAGAGCTGCCCCATCTCCGCTTCGAGCTCGGCGATGCGGGCGGGATCGCGGGTGCGCGCCACGGCGGCCGCCTCCATCTCCAGCATCGTCATGTAGTCGGCGGTCCGACCCTGCTCGCGATAAATGTCCTTGAGGCGCGCGGCGGCGCGGATGTGCCCCGGGTCGCGGTCGACGGCGTTGACCAGATCGGCCTCCGCTCCCTCGGCGTCGCCCAGCTGGTCGATCCGCAGCTCGGCGGCCAGATAAAACAGCTCGCCCGCCTTGGCGTTGTCCTCGATCGCTTGCGCGCGCGTCTCGTACAGCGTGACCAGCCGGTCGTGCTTTTGCGCCTGACGGTAGGCCTTCCGGAGCGCGACGAACGCTTCGGTGTCGGCAGGATTCCTTTGCAGGGCTGCTTCGTATTCGCGAACGGTGGGCATGCGCGAGATCCCTACGAGGGCAAAACTACGGCGAAGCGACGAGCCGGCGGCCTAGGCAGGAGAGCAACCTAGCACGGGTGCCAAGTCGAAACCAAGCGCCCGAAATTGCGCCAACCGACCGATTCGAAAAGCGTTTGTGGCGTCGTGCCGCGGCAGGGCGATCGGCGCTCGGGACCTGGCGGCCCGCCGGTTCGCCGCGCGCAAATGTTCAACCGGAGGGGACACAGGTCCCGGGCCCGCCGTCGGGGCTCGGTGCACAGGCGTAACCGCTTGCGCAATCGCCGGGCTGAGCGCAGCTGGTGTTGCAGGTGGCGCCGGCGCAAGCAAAGGGGGAGCAGTCGGTCGTCGAGGCGGGCGCGCAGTGACCGGCGCCGTCGCAAGCCGAGGCCGCGTTGAGCAGCGACGTCGACGCCTGGCAGCTCGCCGCTGCGCAGGCGGTCCCCGACGGGTACTCGGCGCAGTGACCGGCCCCGTCGCAGAGGCCGGTCATGCCGCAGCTCGGGGCCCCCTGGGTCAGGCAGACCCCCGCCGGATCCGCGATCGTGCCGACGGGCGCGCAGCTCCCCGTGCCGGAGACGGCGCATGATTGGCAGCTGCCGCAGGGGCCGCTCGAACAGCAGACACCGTCGGTGCACATCGTGCTGAGGCACTCTGCCCCCGCGGTGCACGACGACCCGAGCGGCTTCAAGTTCGTGCAGGAGCCCGCCTGACAGGTATCGCCGCCCGTGCAGTCGCCGTTGCTGGCGCAGGCCGTGAGGCACCCCCCGGAGCTGCAGACGTAGGCGCCGCAGCTCTGCCCCGGTTGTACGCAGGTGCCGTTGCCGTCGCAGCCGCCGACGGGCGTGTCGGTCGATCCCGTGCAGCTCGCCGTGCCGCAGCTGGTGCCGTTCGCCGCGAAGGCGCAGGCACCGTTTCCGTTGCAGGTTCCGTTGGTGCCGCATTGCGGGTTCTGCGGGCTCGACGCGCACCCGCCGTGCGGCTCCGCGTTCCCGGCCGCCACCGGCTGGCAGGCGCCCGCGTTCCCCGTCAGGTTGCAGACCTGGCAGTTGCCGCAGCTGGGGGCCGAGCAACAGACGCCGTCGACGCAGTTGCCGCTGTCGCACTCGCCGCCGGCCGCGCAGAGCTGGCCGAGACGCTTGAGCCCGCAGGTGCCCGCGTTGCAGACGTTGCCCGCGGCGCAATCGCTGTTGCCGGCGCAGACGGAGACGCAGGCGATCCCGGTGGCAGCGTTGCAGGCGAACGGCGAGCAGGTCTGCGTCGACGCTGGCTTGCACGTGCCGTTGCCGTCGCAGGCGCGGGCCAGGGTATCCGTCACCGAGCCGCTCGGGCAGGAGGGGCCGGCGCACTGGGTGCCGGCGACGTAGAGCGCGCAGGCGCCGTTGCCGTCGCAGAACCCGGTCGTCCCGCAGCGGGCCGCCCCCTGGTCGGTGCACTGCCCCGCCGGGTCCGCGTTGCCGGCGGCGACCGGCGAGCAGGTCCCGGCGGCGCCCGACGACGACAGCGCGCACGACATGCAGGTTCCGTTGCAAGCGGTGGCGCAGCAGACGCCCTGGGCGCAGACGCCGTTCTTGCACTCGGTGCCACCGGAGCAGACCGCACCGTTCGGCTTGAGCCCGCACGATCCGCTGACGCACGAGGCGGGCATCGCGCAGTCGCCGTCGACGGAGCAGGTCGCCTTGCAGGCGTTGGTGCCGCAGGCGAAGGGGAAGCAGGACGAGGACGCGGGGACCACACAGGTGCCGGAGCCGTCGCAGGTCCCCCCCGGCGTGAACGAGGTTCCGGTCGAGGGGCAGGTGGCGCCCTGGCAGGAGGTGCCCTGCTGGTACTTCTCGCAGGCCCCGGTCTGGCACTTGCCGTCGGTGTTGCAGCTCGCGGCGCCCCGGTCCGTGCAGGTGCCGGCCGGGTCGGGGCCAGAGGCCACCGCCGTGCACTGTCCCATCGCCCCGCTCACCGCGCACGACTGACAGGTGCCGCTGCAGGCCGTCGCGCAGCAGACCCCCTGCGCACAGACCGCCGACTGGCACTCCGCGCTGGTCGAACAGAAGGCGCCGATCGGCTTCAGGCCGCACGAGCTGTTGGTGCAGACGTTCCCCGTCGAACAGTCGGTGCTGTCGCTGCACCCCGAGAAGCAGCGGGTCCCGTCGCAGACATAGGGGGCGCAGCCGAGCGCGTCGGGCGCGTTGCAGTTGCCGTTGGCGTCGCACACGGCCGGCGGGGTGTAGATGCCGCTGGCGCAACTCTCGGAGGCGCACTGGGTCCCCGTCGGGTACTTGTGACAGTTCCCGGCGCCGTCGCAGGTGCCGTCGGTCCCGCAGGAGGTGGCGGGCTGGTCGAGGCAGACCTTGTGGGGATCGCCGTTCCCGGCCGGGCTGGGAGCGCAGGTGCCGAGCGAGGTCGACAGCGCACAGCTGTGGCAGGCGCCGGTGCAGTCCGAATTACAGCAGACGCCGTCGACGCAATAGCTGGAGGCGCACTCGGTCCCCGCCGAGCAGGGCTGTCCGATCGATTTCGGGCCGCAGCTTCCGTTCACGCAGCTGTGCCCGGTGACGCAGTCGCTGTCGCTGGCGCAATGGTTGATGCAGGCGCCGCCGGTGCACTCGTAGGTCCCGCACTCCTGAACGCCCTGCGCGCGACAGGTGCCGAGGCCGTCGCAGGTTCCGGCGGTGTTCTCGCGGTTGCCGCTGCAGGTGGGCGGGAGGCAGAATCGTCTCGGCGGCGTACTTGGCGCAGCCGCCGATGCCGTCGCAGCTCCCGGTCTGCCCGCAGGTCGACCTGTCGGTGGTGGCGCAGACCTTGTGCGGATCGGGCGCGCCGAGCGCCGTCGGTTCGCAGGTTCCGAGGCGGCCGCTCTGGTTGCAGCTCACGCAGGGGCCCGTGCAGGTGCTGTTGCAGCAGATGTTGTCGGCGCAGAAGCCGGAGGCGCACTGCCCCGCGCCGGTGCAGGCGCCGCCGATCGGCCGGAGCCCGCAGCTGCCGGCGACACACTTGGTGTTGGCGGCGCAGTCGGCGTCAGAGGCGCAGGTGACGACGCAGCTGTTCGTTTGGGTGCTGCAGTTGAAGGGGGCGCAGATGAGCGATGGACCCGAGGTGCAGTCTCCCGCGCCGTCGCAGACGCGGATGCCGCTGAGCGCGACGCCGTTACAGGTCCCCGGCTGGCAGACCGTGCCGATGGTGTAGCTGCGGCAGCCCCCCTGTCCGTCGCAGGTGCCGTCGAGGCCGCAGCTCGCCACGGGACTCGCCGGGCAGGCGCTGGCCACGCGCGGTGCGCCGCCGGCCGCCACGAGCGAACAGAGCCCGGGCGCGGAGGGGGTGTTGCAGGATTTACAGGCCTCTGTGCAGGCGCTCTCGCAGCAGACGGTGTCGACGCAGAAGCCGCTGGCGCAGTCGGCGTTGCAGCCGCAGGAGGCGCCGTTGGCCGTGTGCGCGCCGGCGTCACCGGCGCAGGTCTTCCCGTCGGTGCCGGCGTCCTCTTTGCCGCCGCCGCCGCCGCTGTGACCATGGCAGCCGGCGAGCGCCAGCGCGAACGCCGCCAGGAGGGCAGCCAGAAGGGGACCTGCGCTGCCACCGAGCGGTTTCGTCATCCGGGTGGGCGTCAGTCGGTCAAGGCATCGATCAACAACGCATTGCGGGCCGAGATATTCGGGAGATCCTCGCACTGCAAGGGAGACGATAACCCGGTTGGCGCCGGGGCGGGCGGGTCTTTAATGGTAGAGGAAGACGATCTCGACGCGGTTGTTCTTGGCCCGTCCGACCGCCGATTTGTTGTCGACGAACGGCTCGTCCCCGCCGAGGCCGCTGATCATGAGCCGTTTGGTCTCCACACCCCGCTCGGCGAGGGCCGAATAGACAGCTTGGGCCCGGGCGGCCGAGATGGCGATGAGCTCGTTCGATTTCCCGCGGCTGTCGGTGTAACCGACCACCTGAACCGGATAGCTGGGGTACTTCTTGAGCAGGTTGGCGATGGCGTCGAGCGTGCTGTCGTGGCCGGGGGCGATGTTCGGCTCGCGCTTGAGGAACATCTCGGGGACCACGATCACCAGCCGCTGCAGATCGCCGCGCGGGTCGATGCGGACCTTGACGCCCGGGATGGCGGGGGCGTCGTGCAGCAGCGCCTCGTTGCGGGCCTTGTTCTGGCTCGACTCCTCGGCCTTCTCGTAAAGGGGCTTGGCCGCCAGCGCGGCGGCGTCGGCCAACTTCTTGGCCTCGTCGGCGGCGGTCTGCGCCCCCGCGTAGTCGTTCTGTTTCAGCGCCGCCTCCGCTCTGGCGAGAGCGTCGCCGGCGGCGCTGTACGGCTCGCGGGCGTACTGCAACGCCTCGACGGTGTCGGCCGTCCGCAGCGCCAGCTGCGCCGCCGCGATCTTCTGCTCGGCCGCGAGCTGCTGCGACAGCTTCTCCTGCTCGGCCTTGTTCTTTTGCTGCTCGCTGGACATCTCTTGCGACAGCCGCTGCTTGTCGGCCTCGGCCGTCGAGCGCGCGTCGACGTACTTCTGGAGCAGCGCGACCTTCTCCTGCTCGCTCGCCAGATCCTTGGCCAGGCCGGCGTACTCCTCCTCGGCCTGCGCCTGCTGACCGGAGAGCGTCTGAATCTGGGCCTTGAGCTGATCCTGATCGTAAAGCGCGAGCGCCGTCTTGAGCTTCACCTGGGCCATCAGGGCGTTCGAGCGCGACTCGTCGAGATCGTTCGACTGCCACTCGTCGTGGGCCGCCGCGCCGCGCCGATCGGCCTCGGCCATCAGATCAGGCGCGCGCTTCGCCGCGTCGGGGAGCCTCGCCTGGTTGGTCGCCCGCAGCATCTCCAGCGCCTCGAGCTCGCGCGGCTTGGGCGGGGTCGCGCACGCCGGACCGAGCGCCAGAAGCGCCAAAATCGGCAGAGTCGGCAAGATCGGCAGAGTCGGCAAAGTCGGCCAGGACCACGGCGCTCTCCTCATTGCGCGGTCCTCTCGAGCGCCTTCTTCTTGTCGCTGGTCTCCTGCAGCGCCTTGCGGGTGCGCGCGATCTTGTCCTTGATCTCTTTGAGCGCCGCCTCGCGCTTCACCGCCTGGGCGCGCAGCTTGGAGGCGGTGATCTGGGCGCGGATCAGATCCTCCTGCTTGAGCGCCCGGTCGAGCACCTCGCGCACCTGATCGTACTCGTGCTTGGCGCGCAGCCCCCAGGCCTCGTCCAGCCAGGTGCGCAGCCGCGTGATCTCGTCGGTGACCGCCTTCAGATCGTCGAGCCGCTCCAGATCCGCCACCGATGACCTCTGCGTGTCGATCTGGCGCTGCAGGTCGTCCTCTTCGCCGGCGCGCGCAACGCCGCCGGTCATCACTGTCAGGCTGCCCGTCAGGCCCAGCCCGATCGCCCACACCCCCCACATTCGTCTGGCGCGCGTCATCAAAAGGTGGCTCTCCTCTGTCCTGTTTTCACTGGCAATCCCGAGGGATCTCTCCGACGACCTTAAGCCTCAGGTTCCTCAAGTTCAAGAGGCGGGACGCGGTCCCGTCGCACGGGCGCATCGAACGTGCTCGTCCCGCGCGTCGGCTGGAAAATTCGGTGGACCGTCCAGTCGGCGCCCAGCGAAATCAGCACCCCGGTGGCCGCCCCGACGAGATCCCACCCGAGGTCGCGCCAGGAGGCATCCCCATGGCCGTCGAGATCCCACAGCTCCTTGGCGGCGCCCGCGCCGACCGCCAGCGCCGCTCCGGCGGCGGCGCGCGCCGGCCGATTTTCGGTGAGCATCGAGGCGTTGGCGTAGCCGATGACGGCCAGCGATCCCGCCGCCCCGAAGTGAAGCAGTTTGTCGCGCCCGAACCAGGGATCCGCGTCGGCAGAACCAGCGGCCACGGCTGGCCGCGCGGTCAGCGTCACCGGCAGGCCGAGGACGACCGCGAAGGCCAGCGATGCCGGCGTCAGGCGGCGCGGCGGCGTCGTCGGCACCGCCCGATGTTACAGCGGAGCGCTGCCGCGCGGACGCCCGGCGGCGCGTGGTAATATTTCGGCGTGGAGAACGTGACCGAGGCGCGCGGGATCGAGGTTCGCTCGATCGAGGTTCGCTACGCTGGCGTGGTGGTGGGGCGGTCGACCAAGGTGCGGGACTGGGGCGAGGCCGGCGCGTTCATCGGTTTCGCCGAGCCGCTGCCGAGCGGCACCTCGCTGGTGCTCAAGGGGGACGGCATCGAGCAGGCGGCGCGGGTTGTCGAGGTGATCGAGTCGGCCGATCCCGCCCTGGCCGGGATGCAGGTCAGGTTCGTCGGCGCCGCCGAGGCGGTGCGGCCCGCGCCGAGGCCGGCGACAGCGCCGGCGCCCGCCGGCGCGTCGGAGCCGCCGGGCGTGACCACCCCCGCACCGGCGGTGGCCCCGGCTCTCCCGGTGGCGGCGGCGCCCGCGCCGGAGCTCGTCGCCGAGGGCGAGCCCGCGGAGGTCTCCGAAGCAACGTCGTCCGCCGAGCAGGGCCAGGAGAACGCGGAAGACGCGGGGCAAGGTGGGCAGCCTGGGTCCGGCGGCAAGCGCCGCCGCCGACGCCGGTGATCCGCCCGCCGCGCCTCGCGTCCGGGAGGCGTTGTCCGGATCGTCGCGCCGTCGGGGCCGGTGCCACGCGAGGCGTTCGAGACGGGCGCCGACCTGCTGCGCGCCCGCTACGATGTCCGCTGCGACGAGGCGACGATCTTCGCGCGCACCGGATTTCTGGCTGGGCCCGACGAGCAGCGGATGTCGGCGCTGGTGGCGGCGCTCATCGAGCCCGAGGTCGACGCGGTGATCATGGCGCGTGGCGGATATGGCCTCTTGCGGCTGCTCCCCTTCCTCAACCCCGAGGTCTTCCTGCTGCGGCCGCGCCCGCTGGTCGGCTTCTCCGACGGGACGGCCCTGCTCGCGGTCGCGGCGCGCGCCGGCCTGGCGTCGATCCACGGACCGGTGGTCACGCAGCTGCCAAGCCTGTCGTCCGACGACCAGCGCGCGCTGTTCGAACGGCTGGAGACGCCCGGGCCGGCGCTGCTGCTCGACGGCCTCGAGGAGATCATCCCCGGGCGGGCACGCGGGCCGCTGCTGGGCGGAAATCTCGAGCTCTTCTCGCGCCTGGTCGGCACGCCCTATCTGCCCAATCTCGACGGCGCGATTCTCTTCTTCGAGGACCTCGGCGAGCGGCCCTACCGGATCGATCGACTCGATCACCCACCTCGACCTCGCCGGCGTGTTCAACGCGGCGGCGGCGGTGGTGCTGGGCGACTTCTCGAGCTGCCGCGAGCCGGAGCCGACCCGCGCCGAATCGCCCACCGCCGACGAGGTCCTGGTCGAGCGCCTGGGCCGCCTGCCGATCCCCGTCGTGCGGGGCGGCGCCTTCGGCCACGGGACGCGCAACGTGGCGCTCCCCTACGGCGCGCTGGCGGAGCTCGACACCCGGACCGGCACCCTCGTCACGCTGGAGGGCGCCGTCAGCTGACCAGGTCAGCTGACCGTCAGCTGATCATGGTGCCCGAGGTGGGGAGCGGATCGGGCTCTTCGATCTTGCCGAAGCGCTCCTCGTAGCGACGGACGTTGTGCTCGAGCGCGCGCAGGAGCCGCTTGGTGTGCCGGGGTGACGAGATGACGCGGGCCCGGACCCGCGCGCGCGGCGTCGCCGGCTGGATGTAGGCGAAGTCCAGAACGAACTCGTTGTCGTTGTGGTTGATGAGGACCAGGTTCGAATACGCCCCCTGCGCGACGGCGTCGTCGACGTCGATCTGCATCTGCGGAGCGGAGGGATCCCCGGGAGCTTTCGGATGGTCGGACATAGCTACGGTATACAACGAGCCCCGTGGGCCGGGCTAAGATGTCCGCCGTGCCTCCCCGGGTCATCGGCATCGATCTCGGCGCTCGCCGGATCGGCGTGGCGCTGACGGACGAGCTCTGGCTCACGGCTCAGCCGCAGGCGACGATTCCGCGTCGTGGAGGCCAGCGCGATCTCGAGGCCATCCGGGATCTGGTGCGGGCGCACGGCGCCGGGCGCGTCGTGCTGGGGTTGCCTCTGTCGCCCGAGGGGGAGCGCGGGCCCGCCGCCAAGAGCGCGGAGGCCTTCGCCGAACGGTTGCGGGCGGCGATCGACGTCCCGGTCGAGCTCATCGACGAGAGCTTCAGCACGGTCGAGGCCGAGGAGGTCTTGTTGGCCGCCGACCTCTCGCGCGCGCGGCGCCGTCAGGTGGTGGACAAGATCGCGGCGGCCATCATTCTTCGGCGCTGGCTCGACGCGCAGGCGGGCGGGGCGAGCGGCCTGCCAGGCGCGACGACGAGATGAAGAGGGCAATGAAGCGCGCGCTGGTGGTCTTCGCCATAACGAGCGCCCTCGGGGTGGCCGCGCTGGCGGTGGTCGTTCGCGTCGCCTGGCGCTACGGCGATCGCCCGGGCGGCACGGCGCCGCAAGGCAAGGTGGAGATCGAGATCCCCATCGGCGCCGGCGCCGGCGAGGTGGCCGATCGCCTGGCCAAGGCGGGCCTCATCGGAAACCCGGCCATCTTTCGTCTCTACGCCGGGCAGCGTGGGGTGGCGGGGCGGTTCAAGGCTGGCCGCTACGAGATCACCGCGCCCGCGACGCCGCGCCAGATCCTCGAGGCGCTGGTCAAAGGGGCCGCCGACGAGCTGGTGACGGTGGTGATCCCGGAGGGGAAGAACCTGGTCGAGGTGGCCGAGATTCTGGACGCCGCCGGAATCGCCAGCAAGGCGGCGGTGGTCATGAAGGCGACCGATCCCGCCTTCGCCGCCGAGCTCGGGCTGCCGGGGACGACGCTCGAGGGCTACCTCTTCCCCGACACCTACCGGCTGCGCCCGCGCACGCCGCCGGCGCGTGCGCTCATCCCCATGGTGCGCCGCCACCGCCAGGTCTTCGCCGAGCTCCGCGCCGCGCACGCCAAGACGGTGGCCGATCTGAAGAAGACGCTGGGGTTCGACGACGCGAAGCTGGTCACCTTGGCGTCGATCGTGGAGAAGGAGACCGGCCGCGGAGAGGAGCGCCCGCGCATCGCGCAGGTGTTCATCAATCGGCTGCGGATGCCGACCTTCGTCCCCAAGCTGCTGCAGACCGATCCGACCATCGTCTACGGCTGCACGGTGGCCACCCCGCGCTCGTCGGCCTGCCTCAAGTGGGACGGCCGCATCCGCCGCATCCAGCTCGAGGATCGCGAGAACCCTTACAACACCTACACCCACGAGGGGCTGCCGCCGGGGCCGATCTCGAACCCGGGGCGCGCCGCGCTGGAGGCGGTGATGGCCCCCGACCACACGCCCTTCCTCTACTTCGTGGCCAAGAACGACGGCACGCACTACTTCTCGAAGACCGTCGCCGAGCACAACGCCGCCGTCGTCAAGTACCAGCGCGGCGGCAAGCCGCTCGGGCAATGACCCTGCCTTCCATCGTCGTGGAGGGGCTGGGGAAGGTCTTTCAGTCGCCCGCCGGCCTGCGCGACATGCTGCGCGGGCGGCTCTTCGGCAAGCCGGTGACGGCGCTCTCCGACGTCTCGTTCGCGGTGGAGCAGCGGGAGATCGTCTGCGTGATGGGGCCCAACGGCGCCGGCAAGTCGACGCTGGTCCGGATCCTGGGGGGGCTCCTGCTGCCGTCATCTGGCCTGGCGCGCGTGGCCGGCATCGACGCTCAGGCGGGGACCTCGGAGTTCCGCCGCCGGGTGGCGTTCATCGTGGGCGACGAGCGGAGCTTTCACTACCGGGTCACGGGGCGGGGGAACCTCCACTACTTCGCGGCGCTGCACGGGCTGCCGGTCAGCGTGGCCCGCCGGCGGACCGCCGAGCTGCTCGAGCGCGTGGGCCTCTCTGCCGCCGCCGACCGCCGCTACCGGGAGTACTCGCGCGGAATGCGGCAGCGGCTGGCGATCGCCCGCGGCCTGCTCGGCGATCCGCAGGTGCTGCTGCTCGACGAGCCGACGCTGGGGCTCGACCCCAAGGGGGCCCGCGATCTGCGCGCTTTCCTGCGCGAGGAGGTCATCCGCGGCGCCGACCGCACCGCCATCGTCTGCAGCAACGATCCGACCGAGGCGCGCGCCATGGCCGATCGGGTGCTGTTCCTCGACGGCGGGCGGCTGCAAGGCGAGTCGACCCCCGACCGCATCGAAGCGGAGCTGGGGCTGTGACCCGCGCGCCCGCTCTGGTTCGCGCGCGTGCTGGTGGCTTTCGTTCGCCGGGAGCTCTCGGCCGTCGGGGGCTACCGCATGGCCTTCGTGATCCGCGTGCTGGGCTTCGGGTTGGCGGTCGCCTCCCTGCTTTTTCTGTCGCGCTTCGTGGGGGCGGCGGTCAACCCGCACCTGGCCGTCTACCGGGGCAACTACCTGGGCTTCGTGGTGATCGGATTTCTGGGGACCGAGTTCCAGCAGGTGGGCGTCTCGGTGCTGGCCCAGCGGATACGGATGGCGCAGGTGATGGGGACGCTGGAGGCCGAGGTGGCGACGCCCGCTCCCCCCTGGATGGTGCTCGGCGCGCCGCCGGTCTACGAGTTCGTCGTCGCCGCGCTCCGCTCGGCTTCCTACCTGCTGGGCGCCAAGCTGCTGCTGGGGCTCGATCTCTCCCACGTCAACTGGGCGTCGCTGGCGCTGGCGGTGCCGCTCATCGTGGCGGCCTTCTCCGGCCTCGGCCTCTTGGCGGCGGCGACGACCATGCTGGTCCGCCGGCTCAACCCGGTGGCGATGGTGATAGGCTCGCTCTCCTTCTTCCTCTCGGGGGTGATGTACCCGGTGACCGTGCTGCCGGGCTGGCTGCGGGGGGTGGGGCGCTTCTTGCCGCTGACGCATGCGCTGGCGATCCTGCGCGGCGCCCTGCTGGTCGGCGCCGGACCGGGCGAGCTCCGCGCGCCGCTCCTGGCGCTGCTCCTCTTTGCCGGCGCCCTGGCGCCGGTCGGCGCCGGCATGTTCGCCTACGCCCTCCGGCGCGCCCGCGCCGACGGATCTCTTTCGCACTATTAGAATTAAAAAAGAGACAGATTGAGTGAAAGAGAGACGATCGAGCACGACGCGCCTCCGCCGCGTCGTGCTAAGATGAGACTTCGCGTTCGTGTTTGCTGCTTCTGGGCCCGGGGGGGTGAGCGCCGAATGCCCCGCTGAGCCTGAAAGGAGATCATCCCGATGGCCGTTTCCGAATCGACGGGGAAGACGGGCGACGTGCCCGCGCTGACCGCCAAGGTCGCCGCGCTGCAAAATCTGAAGGAGTTCGCCGAGCTCAACTGGACGGGCACCTTCGAGGACTACCTGGCGCTCGTTCGCAAGAACCCCGCCGTCACGCGCAGCGCCTTCCAGCGTGTCTACGACATGATCCTGTCGTACGGCCAGGAAGAGTACATCGACAACAAGAAGCGGCTCATCCGCTACAACTTCTTCAAGGACGAGCAGCACGCCGGGCGCGACGCCATCTTCGGCCTCGACATCCCGCTCATGCGCCTGGTCAGCGTGCTGCACAGCGCGGCCCAGCGCTACGGCACCGAGCGGCGCGTGATCCTGCTGCACGGCCCGGTCGGCAGCTCGAAGTCGACCATCGCCCGCCTCATCAAGCGCGGGATGGAGGAGTACTCGCGGACGCCCGAGGGGGCGCTCTACACCTACGACTGGGTGCTGCCCGAGAAGCTGGCCCACATCACCGGCGGCGCACACGACCTTCAAGTGCCCCATGCACGAGGAGCCGCTGCGCCTCATCCCGCCCGAGTGGCGCGACAAGGCGCTGCGTCGAGCTGGGGATCAACGCCGCCGGGCAAGCCGCAGATCCACATCGAGGGCGATCTCGACCCGGCCTGCCGCCTCATCTTCCGCGAGCTGATGGCGGAGTACAAGGGCGACTGGGCCCAGGTGGTCAAGCACGTCCGCGTCCGGCGGCTCATCTTGTCGGAGCAGGACCGCGTCGGCATCGGGACGTTCCAGCCCAAGGACGAGAAGAACCAGGACTCGACCGAGCTGACCGGCGACATCAACTACCGCAAGATCGCCGAGTACGGGTCGGACAGCGATCCGCGGGCGTTCAACTTCGACGGCGAGTTCAACATCGCCAACCGCGGCATCATCGAGTTCATCGAGGTGCTCAAGCTGGACGTGGCGTTCCTCTACGACCTGCTGGGGGCGTCGCAGGAGCACAAGATCAAGCCCAAGAAGTTCGCCCAGACCGACATCGACGAGGTGATCCTCGGCCACACCAACGAGGCCGAGTACAAGAAGCTGCTGTCGAACGAGTTCATGGAGGCGCTGCGCGACCGGACGGTCAAGATCGACATCCCCTACATCACGCGCGTCTCCGAAGAGCAGCGGATCTACGCCAAGGACTACAACGCCGGGCAAGATCCGCGGCAAGCACATCGCGCCGCACACGCTGGAGATGGCGGCCATGTGGGCGGTGCTGACGCGGCTGGAAGATCCCAAGAAGCACCAGCTGACCCTGGTTCAGAAGATGAAGCTCTACGACGGCAAGACGCTGCCCGGCTTCACCCAGGACAACATCAAGGAGCTGCGCAAGGAGGCCGATGCGCGAGGGGATGGACGGGATCAGCCCGCGCTACATCCAGGACAAGATCTCGAACGCGCTGGTCAGCGATCGCGGCGAGGGCTGCGTGAACCCGTTCATGGTCATGAACGAGCTGGAGTCGGGCCTGCGGCACCACTCGCTCATCACCAACGACGAGCAGCGGCGCCACTTCGGCGTGCTGCTCGGGCTGGTCAAGCAAGAGTACGAGGACATCGTCAAGAACGAGGTCCAGCGGGCCATCAGCGCCGACGAGGAGGCCATCGCCAAGCTCTGCGCCAACTACATCGACAACATCAAGGCCTACACCCAGAAGGAGCGGGTCAAGAACAAGTACACCGGCCAGGACGAGGAGCCCGACGAGCGCCTGATGCGGTCGATCGAGGAGAAGATCGACATCCCCGATTCGCGCAAGGACGACTTCCGCCGCGAGATCATGAACTACATCGGCGCGCTGGCCATCGAGGGGCGGCAGTTCGACTTCCGCACCAACGAGCGGCTGCAAAAGGCGCTGGAGCTGAAGCTGTTCGAGGACCAAAAGGACAGCATCAAGCTGACGTCGCTGGTGTCGGCCGTCGTCGATCGTGACACCCAGGAGAAGATCGACGTGGTGAAGAACCGCATGATCCGCAACTACGGCTACTGCGAGATCTGCTCCACCGACGTGCTCAACTTCGTGGCGTCGATCTTCGCCCGCGGGGACGTGAAGGACTAGGCGGAGGTCGTCGCCACCCACATGGATCGCTCCACGCTCGAAGCGCTTCCCAAGGTCAACGTCGAGGTCAACGGCCAGGCGGCGGCCCTGCTGGTCAAGTTGATGGGCGACCTCAAGACCGACCAGCCGCTGGCGGTCTTGAGCCGCGCGCTCGGGCATGCTGGAGCAGGCGCTCTCGGCCAAGGCCAAGGGGCAGCGCCTGGGCGTCTACGAGCCGGCGACGGGGCGCTTCGTGGACCTGGTGATCTGATGGCCTTGCGCATCGACCCCGACCATCGCCGCTTCCGCGACATCGTGCGCGGCAAGATCAAGCAGGACCTGCGCAAGTACATCTCGCAAGGCGAGCTGATCGGCCGCAAGGGGAAGGATCTGGTCTCGATCCCGCTGCCGCAGATCAACGTTCCGCGGTTCCGCTTCGGCAGCAAGGATCGCGGCGGCGTCGGGCAGGGGCAGGGGGACGTCGGCGACAGCCTGGGCAAAGGGGACCCCAACGCCGACGGCAACGGCAAGGCCGGCGATCAGGCGGGCGAGCACGCGCTGGAGGTCGAGCTGTCGCTGGAGGAGCTGGCGCAGATCATGGGCGAGGAGCTGCAGCTTCCGCGCATCGAGCCCAAAGGCAAACAGCGGATCATCGCCCAGAAGGACCGCTACGTCGGTATCCGGCGGGCCGGCCCCGAGTCGCTGCGCCACTTCAAGCGCACCTTCCGCCAGGCGCTCCGCCGGCAGCTCATGACCGGGACCTACAATCCGGATCGGCCGGTCATCGTCCCCGTGCGCGAGGACCGCCGCTACCGCTCGTGGCGAACGACCCCCTTGCCGCAGTCGAACGCGGTGATGCTCTACATCATGGACGTCTCGGGGTCGATGGGCGACGAGCAGAAGGAGATCGTCCGCATCGAGTCGTTCTGGATCGATGCTTGGCTGCGCAGCCAGTACAAGGGCCTCGAGTCGCGCTACATCATCCACGACGCGGTGGCCAAGGAGGTCGACCGCGACACCTTCTTCCGCACCCGCGAGTCGGGCGGGACCATGATCTCCAGCGCGTACAAGCTGTGCGCCAAGATGATCGCCGACGACTTCCCGCCCTCGGAGTGGAACATCTACCCGTTTCACTTCTCCGACGGCGACAACTGGTCGGTCGACGACACCGTTCAGTGCGTGGAGCTCTTGAGGACGCAGATCCTTCCCAAGGTGAACCAGTTCTGCTACGGGCAGGTCGAGAGCCCGTACGGCTCGGGGCAGTTCATCAAGGACCTCAACGAGCACTTCGACGAGGAGGACAATCTGGTCGTCTCGGAGATCAAAGGCAAAGAGGCGATCATGGACTCCATCCGCGATTTCCTGGGCAAAGGGAAATAGGCGGACACAGGAAAGCAGCGGCGGCATGGCCTCACTCCCCCCCTATCTCTCCGACATCCAGCGCCAGATCGAGGCGTACGGGCGAGAGTACGGCCTCGACTTCTGGGACGTCGAGTTCGAGATCCTCGACTACAAGCGGATGCAGGAGGTGGCGGCCTTCGGCGGCTTTCCGGTCCGCTACCCGCACTGGCGCTTCGGGATGGAGTTCGAGCACCTGACCAAGAGCCACATCTACGGCTTCTCGAAGATCTACGAGATGGTCATCAACAACAACCCCGCCTACGCCTACCTGCTGGAGGGGAACTCGCTGGTCGACCAGAAGATGGTCATCGCCCACGTTCTGGGGCACGTCGACTTCTTCAAGAACAACTACTTCTTCTCCAAGACCAACCGCCGGATGATCGACGGGATGGCCAACCACGCCACCCGCGTGCGGCGCCACATGGAGCGCCTGGGGATCGAGAAGGTGGAGACCTTCATCGACGCCTGCCTCTGCCTGGAGAACCTCATCGACCCGATGTCCCCCTTCATCACCCGCAAGGCGCCGCCCGAGCGGGAACGGGAGCGGGAAGAGAAGACCCCCGAGCTGCCGCGCATCCGCGCCAAGTCCTACATGGACAAGTTCATCAACCCGCCCGAGTACCTGGACGAGCAGCGGCGGAAGATGGAGCGGGAGCGGGACAAGCCCAAGAAGAACCCCTCGGAGCCCGAGCGTGACGTGCTGATGTTCCTGCTCGGCAACGCCCCGCTCGAGGGCTGGGAGCGCGACATCCTGGAGATCGTGCGCGACGAGGCCTACTACTTCGCGCCGCAGCGGCAGACCAAGATCATGAACGAAGGCTGGGCCGCCTACTGGCACTCGAAGATCATGACGGAGAAGGCGGTCAAGGTCTCCGAGATCATCGACTACGCCGATCACAACGCCAGCGTGCTGGCGACGGCGCCCGGCCAGTTCAATCCCTACAAGATCGGGATCGAGCTTTTGCGCGACGTCGAGGAGCGCTGGGACAAGGGCCGCTTCGGTCGCGAATGGAACGACTGCCAGAGCCTGGACGAGCGGCGCACCTGGGACAAGCGGCTCGGCCTGGGGCGCAAGAAGATCTTCGAGGTGCGCAAGCTCTACAACGACGTCACCTTCATCGACGAGTATTTCACCGCCGACTTCTGCGAGCGGAACAAGTTCTTCTCCTTCTCGGTCAACGAGCGCAGCGGCAACTACGAGATCGACTCGCGCGAGTTCGAGAAGATCAAACACAAGATGCTCTTCTCGCTGACCAACTTCGGCGACCCCTTCATCTTCGTCGAGGACGCCAACCACGAAAACCGCGGCGAGCTCCTCCTGCGGCACCGTCACGAAGGGACCGATCTGCAGATCGACCACGCCCGCTCGACGCTGGCTGCGCTGGGGCGCATCTGGCGCCGCCCGGTCAACCTGCTGACCGTCGTCGAGGGGAAGCAGAAGGTGTTCCGCTTCGACGGCAAGGAGCAGACCGAGAAGTCGCTCGCCAGCTGAGGGCCGGGCCACCACGCGCCGGTGCCGAGGCTTGGCGCCGCTCAAAGATGCGATCTCGCGGAATTTGCGCCGGCCGCCGGTCGACGCTATTCGATGATCATGCGCGCGCGCCCCGGCCGGCGGGCCCGACGACGGGTCCGGATGCTCGGCCTCGGGTGCGCCTTCATGGCCGTGGCGTCCTGGGCTCTCTACGAGGCGGCGCAGCCGGGGCCCTGGCAGCAGGTCTTCGCCACCCGCGAGGGGCTGACCGGGCAGCGGCTGGCCTGCGGCGAGATCATCAAGCCGGGCGCGCTCTTCGTGGCGCTGCCGCACCCGGCGGCGTTGCGCAAGAACGTCGAGCTGCGCTACGGCGCGCGGACGATGGTCGTGCCGGTGCTCGACGTCGGGCCCTGGAACGTGAATGACGACTACTGGGCGACCAGCCGCCGCCCGGCCGCCGAGCGCGGGCGCGGCGCGTTCCGAAATCCCACCAACCACGCGGGGATCGATCTGTCGGACGCCACGTTCGCGGCCCTCGGCCTGCGCGACAACGCCACGCTCGAATGGCGCTTCGTCCACCGTGGCTACGTTCCGCTTCCGCGGGCCGTGATTCCAACCGCCGCGCCCTGATGGGGTGCTTCGTCCACCGCGGCTATGTTCCGCTTCTGCGGGCCGCGATGGCAACCGCCGCGCCCTGATGGGGTCACCCGGCGCCCGGTTCCAGCGCGCGTCTCGTCGTGGTATGCGGCACTCATGTCGCGCGCCCTCCGCTCGAACTTGTTCTCGCTTTCGCTGGTCGTTTCTCTGCTCGGCCCCTTCTCCTTCGCCAGGGCCAGCGCCTCGGCCGGGACGCCGCTGTCGGGAGCGCTGCTGGCCGCGGAGCCGATCGAGCCGTTGCCGTCGGCGCCGCCGCCCACGCCGCCGGCGGCGCCCGCCGACGTCGCCGCGGCCCCGCCCGACGCAAAGACGACCGCCAGCGGCCTGGCATCGAAGGTCTTGTTCAAGGGGAAGGGGAGCGGGCATCCGGGGCCGCGCGATTGGGTGACCGTTCAGTACACGGGCTGGACCCCGGACGGGAAGCTGTTCGACAGCTCGGTGCCGCGCGGCGAGCCGGCGACGTTCCGGCTCGACGGGGTGATCAAAGGGTGGACCGAAGGGCTGCAATTGATGGTCAAGGGGGAGAAGCGTCGCTTCTGGATTCCCGCCGACCTCGCGTATGGCGAGACGCCCACGCGCCCTGGCACGCCGGCCGGAGCGCTGGTCTTCGACGTGGAGCTGCTCGATTTCGTCTACGTACCGGCGCCGCCCCAGGTTCCCGAGGACGTCGCGGCGCCCCCCAAAGAGGCCAAGAAAACCGCCTCCGGCCTGGCCTACAGGTTCCTCAAACACGGCAGCGGCAAGGCGCACCCCACCTCCGACAGCACCGTCCAGGTCCACTACAGCGGCTGGACGCCCGACGGAAAGTTGTTCGACAGCTCGGTCACGCGCGGTCAACCGACGACCTTCCCCCTCGACGGCGTCATCAAGGGCTGGACCGAGGGTCTGCAGCTGATGGTCGTCGGCGACAAGGCGCGCTTCTGGATCCCGGGGAACCTGGCCTACGGCGACAAGCCGAGCCGCCCGGGAACGCCAGCGGGGACGCTGGTGTTCGACGTCGAGCTGCTCTCCATCCAGTGAGCGCCAGCGACCGCGCGCTACGCGCCCGGGTAGAGCGGCGGCTGGCGGTCGTTCGGTCACTGGGCGCTCGGTCCGGGCATCTGCGGGCCGGTCCCTCAGCGGCGTGTGACGTCCGATCGTGGGTGAGGCGTTCCACTTCGCGCAGGACGGCCGCGGCGTCGATGCGGCGGCGAAAGCGGACGACGGGGAGGTGAGGCGGCAGGTCGGCGGTGGCGCAGGCACGATCTTCGTCGACGCACAGAAGACAGACCGGCAGATCGGCCTGCCGCAGCTTCTCCAGCTTGGCCGCCAGGTACTCCGGCGTCCAGAAGCCGACGATCTCGATCAGCATCTGGCGCTCGGGGTGGAGGCGGTGGCGGAGCAGAAAGTCCGGGAAGATGAGCGTCGCGCCCGAACGGAGCGGCTCCGGCTCGCGCAAGAGGTCCCAGTCGGGCGCCAGCCGGGCGACGTCGCGCGCGAAGCGCTCTTCAAGGCGGCTGTCGTAGAGCGCGGGCGGCGTGGCCGGGAAGATCGGATCGCCGCTCTCGACCGACACCGTCGCCAGCCGCCCGCGGAGCGCGCAGGCGGCGCGGAGGTCGAAGCGGGCGCACCAGGCGAGATGCGGCAAGAGCTCGGCCAGCGCGCGGCCATAGAGCATGGTGTGCTGAAACAGCGAGAACGGTCCGGAGATCTCCAGGACGGGACGGCCGACCTCCGGGACGTCGACGACCGTGCAGAGCAGACCGCGCAGCTTGGCCAGCCGCACGATCGGGCGCACGCCCCCCTCGATCCGCAGCTCGACGCGCGAGGCGCGCATGAGGACCGCCTGGGCGATCGCCAGGTTGGTGCGCAGCGCCGCCTCCGCGGGCGTGGGCGGCGGCACAGGCGCCCGCACCGGCCGCTCGCCCGGGAGGTCGGCGAACAGGAGGTCGAGCAACGCCTCCCGCGTGAGCCCCAACTCGGCGGCGGTCTCGTCGACGAGGACGGCGGCCCGCTTCTCGCCGACGGCAGCCTCGTTGAAGAGCCGAGCCCGCAGCACCGCCGGCTGCAGCGCCGGGCGCGTCTTGCCGGCCTGGGCCGCGCGCTTCGAGCGCGCCTCGGTCGCCGGCCCCGTCGGCTCGCGCCGCCAGAGCGCCAGCAGCGCGCGGGTGGCGGCTCGGCGCTTGAAATAGGGTGCCTCGCAGGGGAGCGGCTCGCTCAGCCGTTCGCAGAGCTCGCGCCGCCGCCGCCCCTCGAAGCGCGCCATCTCGCCCAGCAGCACCCGCAGCCAGGGCTCGTCCTGCGGGCCGAGGTAGTCGATGAACGCCCGCCCTTCGATGATCCTAAGTGGCAGATCGCGCTCGGACAGCAAGGCTCTCCCCCCTTCTTTGCGCTTGGCGGGCTTCGCTCGAGCGCTCGACGACCAGCTCGTAGACGAGAGCGCGCTTTCCCTCGCCGGGACGCAGGAGCCGCCCGACGCGCTGGAGGTGCTCCCGCTCGCCCAGGCGTCCGGCCACCACGATCCCGACCTCTGCGTCGGGAACGTCGATCCCCTCGTTGAGCACCTGCGCCGAGACCAGCGCCCGCAGCGCGCCCGACTGAAATCGGGCCAGCGTCTCCTGCCGCTCGGCGCGCCCGATGTCGCAGGTGAGCGGCATGATCAGGTGCTCTCGCGCGATGGCGTAGGCGGTCTGGTTGTCGGCCACGAAGACCAGGGTCCGTTGCGCGCGGTGATGCCCGAGCAGCAGCGCCAGCGCCTCGCGCTTGCGGCGGGGAAACGCCAGGATGCGCCGCGCCCGCCGCCAGGCCGAGAGCCCGCGGCGTCCTTCATCGGTCCGCGCCGCCTCGCGCAGGAATTCGTCCCAAGACCTGTCGGGCGATCTATCGGGCGACCCATCGGGCAATCTGTCGGGCGCGCCGCCGACGTGGTTCCCTTCGAACGCGCGCCGCGCCCGGCGATAGATCTCCCAGAGCGCGTCGTGCTCGCGGCGCTCGTCGGGATCGAGCGCCAGCCACCAGGTGATCCGCTCGAGCGGCGCCAGGTACTGGCCGGTCAGGTCGCCTATCGTGCGCTGGAAGACCACCGGGCCGATCAACGTCCCCAGCCGAGCGGCGGCCGGCCCGGGCGCGGGGGGCGTCGCAGTGAGCCCGAGACGCAGCGGCGCGATCGACATCTCCAGCGCCTCGTCGCGCCACCCCTGCCCGAAGTGATGCGCCTCATCGACGATCAGGAGGCCGAACTTGTCTCCCAGCGCCGCCATGTGCCGGTAAGCGCCGGCGAACGTGGCGATGGTCACCGGGCCCGTCACCCGCTCGCCGTCGCCGAACCGGCCGATGGGGCCGTCCCAAACCGCGGCCAGCGCGGCCGCCCACTGGTCACAAAGCGCGCGCGTCGGCGCCAGGCAGAGGCAGGCCGTTCGCGTGGCGGCCATCGCCCCCAGCGCGAGGCGTGTCTTTCCGCTCCCGGTGGGCAGCACCACCACGCCGCGGCGGCTTCCCTGGCGCCAGGCGGCGAGCGCCGCCTCCTGATAGGGGCGCAGGTCGAGAGGACGAAATTCGGCCGGTGGCGCCAACGTCGGACGCGGCATGTCCGAGAGCTGGACGCCGCGGCGCCGCAGCTCGGAGGCGATGGGGTAGCAAAGCCGCGCGGGCGCGCGATGGGCGGCGACCCGTTCGTCCCATTGGACGCCCGGAATCTCGCCGACCTCCAGCCCGGCGGGCGCGTTCGTCAGCAGCAGCGTTCCGCGATCGAAGGTCAGGCGCACGCCGAGGTGAACTGCGAACCGCGGGCCAAGTCTGGCCCCCGGCCGACCGAGGCGACAACCAGCGTCGATTCGCGCTAAAACGAGGACCGTCCATGGCCGATCTCCCCAAGTCCTACGAGCCCGCCGAAATCGAACCGCGCTGGTACGCCGAGTGGATGACGCGCGGCTATTTCCACGCCGACGCCGCCGCCCCCAAGGCGCCGTTCGCCATCGTCATCCCGCCACCCAACGTCACCGGCTCGCTGCACATGGGGCACGCGCTCGGCACGACGATCGAGGACATCTTCACCCGCTGGCGGCGGATGGCCGCCTACAACGCCATGTGGCTCCCCGGCTCGGACCACGCCGGCATCGCCACCCAGATGGTCGTCGAGCGCGAGCTCAAGGCGAGCGAGAAGAAGAGCCGGCACGACATCGGGCGCGAGGCGTTCGTGGCGCGGGTCTGGGACTGGCGGCGGACCACCGGCGACCGGATCTTCGCCCAGCTCAAGCGGATGGGCGCCTCGCTCGACTGGGAGCGCGCCATCTTCACCATGGATCCGCCCTACTCGGCGGCGGTCATCGAGGCGTTCGTCCGCCTCTACGAAGAGGGGCTCATCTACCGGGCGCGGCGCCTCATCAACTGGTGCCCGAACGATCGGACCGCGCTCTCCGACCTGGAGGTCGACTACGACGAGGGGACGCAAGGGGAGCTCTACGAGTTCGCCTATCCGCTCGCCGACGGCTCGGGCGAGGTGGTGGTGGCGACGACGCGCCCGGAGACGATGCTGGGCGACACCGCGGTCGCCGTTCACCCGGACGATCCGCGGCACAAAGACAAAATCGGCAAGCTGGTGCGCCACCCCTTCGTGAACCGCGAGCTCCCGATCATCGCCGACGCCATCCTGGTCGATCCCAAGTTCGGCACCGGCGCCGTGAAGGTGACGCCGGCGCACGATCCGAACGACTTCGAGACCGGCCAGCGCCACCACCTGCCGATGATCTCCATCTTCGACGAGACCGGGACGGTCAACGCCGAGGGCGGTCCCTTCGCCGGGATGGACCGCTTCGCCGCGCGCAAGGCTGTCAAGGCGCGTCTCGCCGAGCTGGGCCTCGAGCGGGGATCGAAGCCGCACGTGCACGCGGTCGGCCACTGCCAGCGCTGCCAGACGGTCGTCGAGCCGATGCTCTCGACCCAGTGGTTCGTGAAGATGGAGCCGCTGGCGAAGCCGGCCATCGAGGCGGTGGAGCAGGGGAAGACCAAGTTCGTCCCCGAGAGCTGGTCGAAGACCTTCTTCCACTGGATGAACAACATCCGCGACTGGTGCATCTCACGGCAGCTCTGGTGGGGGCACCGCATCCCGGCCTGGTACTGCGGCAAGTGCGGCGAGACGACCGTCGCCCGCACGACGCCCGCGGCCTGCGGCAAGTGCGCCGCCCCCACGGCCGACCTCACGCAGGACGAGGACGTCCTCGACACCTGGTTTTCGTCCTGGCTCTGGCCGTTCGCCACGCTGGGCTGGCCCGCCGAGACGCGCGAGCTCAAGACCTTCTACCCGACCACCGTCCTCGACACCGGCTACGACATCCTCTTCTTCTGGGTGGCCCGCATGCTGATGGCCGGGCTGCACTTCATGAAGAAGGTCCCCTTCCGGACCGTCTACTTCCACACGATGGTGACGGACGAGAAGGGCGAGAAGATGTCGAAGGTGAAGGGGAACACCATCGACCCCGTGGAGGTCATCGACCAGCACGGCGCCGACGCGCTCCGCTTCGCGCTGGCCTGGCAGACGACGCACGCGGCACAGGGGAAGAACATCAAGTTCTCCATGAGCAACGTCGAGGACGCCCGCCGGTTCGCCAACAAGATCTGGAACGCGGCCCAGTTCGCGCTCATGAACGCCGAGGGGTACGACGCCGATCGCTACGCCGACCGGCTGGCCGACGGCCCCGACCGCGCCGAGCTGGATCTCCCCGAGCGCTGGATCCTCTCGCGCGTGCAGCGTGTCTCCGAAGAGGTCGACGGCGCGCTCGAGGAGTACCGGATCGCCGACGCCGCGCAGGCCGCCTACCACTTCGTCTGGGACGAGCTGTGCGACTGGTACATCGAGCTGGCCAAGGCCGGCCTCAAGCGGATCACCGCCACCTCGGAGGCCGACCGCGAGGCGCGCAGCAAGATCCAGGGGACGCTGGTGACGGCGCTGGAGACGGCCATGCGCCTGCTGCACCCGTTCATGCCGTTCCTCACCGAGGAGATCTGGCAGAAGCTCCCCAAGGCTTCGGGCTCGCCCCAGAGCATCATGATCACGCTCTACCCGGTCCGCGACGTCCGCTTCCACGACGACGCCTCGGAGGCGTCGATGGCGCTCGTGCAGAAGATCATCGTCGCCGTGCGCGGCGTCCGCGCCGACCAGCAACATCCCGTCCGTCACGCGCTCAAGGTCCTGCTGGCGGTGACCGACGACTACAAGAAGACCATCCTCGAAGGGTACAAGGGGATCATCGCCGAGCACGCCCGCGGCAGCGAGGTGCGGGTAGCAATACGTACGCGTCGAAGCGCGCGGCAGT
>CAVRRT010000060.1:0-18289 GCA_963723305.1 uncultured Pseudomonadota bacterium | reverse complement strand
GCGTTCGACCTCCGCCGTCCTCTCGGTGATGGTGTGGTCGCCGAAGATGTCGCCTTCGATGCGGCGGATGCGACCGCCGTCGTCTGTTCCATAGTGTGCCCGTCCGGCGCCGTCGAGGTAGCGAACGATTTTCATGTTGGTTGAGTCTCCTTCCAGATTGACCCGCCCGGATAGCTGTGGACGTGGGCGTCGACGAAGGTGAGGCCCTCGGCCTTCATGCTGGGCCCGAAAAGGCCGAGGTGATGTCGGCGACGCCCACGCCGAGTGCGGCGCGCGCCACCTCGTCGAGATCCTCGGGCGCGCCCAGGAAGTGCAGCGTGCGGTGCACGTGCTCGGCCGACGTGCCGGGCGCCAGCGCCAGCGCCGGCGACGACGACTCGAGCTCGTAGAAGGGGCCGAGGACCTTCGTTCCCGGCGCGGGCGGGCCGTCGTTGTAGCTGTTGAGCGCGTCGCCCCGGTACGGTTGGCGTTGATGTCCCCAGAGCGAATTGACGTAATCGAGGGCGCCGTCGGGCAAGCGTGTACGTCACGAGCGTCAGCACGCCGCCCTCCGCGTCGTAGCTTCCCAGCACGGGCCGCGCGCGTTGAGGCGAGACGCCGATCTTGCCGCGCTGCTGGCCGTCACCACGGAAGTAGATCGCGCTCCGGTCGATCACCAGGCGGTCGGACGGCACGCGGCCGAAGTACTGGTCATTCACGATCGGCCCGAGCTCGGCGTCAGGGCCGGCGCGGAACGGCAGCACGATGATGGTCGATGGCGACGGTGCGAAGGTGCCGGCGATCCAGATCGAAACGAGCCCGGTGTCGTGCCGCCAGGGCGCCGATCGCCATTGTTGGTGATGCGGTTGCGCGACTCGAAGCCGACGACGCTCACGCAGGCACCCCAGCGCGACCCGACCTCGGCCGCCATGCCGGTCTCCTTCCAGCTCTGCTCAGCCGGGTAAAGACGCGCACCGCGCGCTCGACCTCGAGGTCGAACACCGTCCCCGAGGCGTTGGCCAGCGCGCATCGCCTTACGGAGCAGCGCGCCATCCTGCGCCCGTCCGACCAGCGTGAACGGCTCGGCGTCGATCGGCGCCGGCGTCTGCCAGTGCGCGAGATCCTGGAGGCGCCGGGCGCGAAGAACAGCGAGAACTGTCCCCCCTCGGGTCCCAGCCAGAACCGATCCTCGCCGCCGTAGGCATTCATGTGCGGGACCAGCTGTTTGCCCGCCGGCGATCAGCTCGACGATTCAACCAGCCGAAGCTCGGTCCCGCGGCGCCGGGGGTCGTGCTGGTGGCGACGCGCCCCTGCAGCGCCGGGCAGAGCGCGACGCGTGCCCCACCGCCGGCCTCACAAATGACGACCGTCTCGGTGTGGCGCTGGAGAAAATCGAGGTCGTCACCGAAGGACGTCGCCGAGCCCACAGCCGGTCGTCTATCACGCTCCGCGCATGGCTCCGCCGAAAATCGGCGTGTCCAGAAATTCGGCAGCCGTCCTATCGGCGCCATGGGCCAGCTCCACGCCACGACCTACGTCGCCACCAAGGGGGGCATCACGGCGCTGACCAAGGCGCTGGCCGTCGACGAGGCGGCACACGAGGTGCGCGTCAACTCGGTCTCGCCCGGCAACGTCTATACGCCGCTCTGGTAGGAGTCCTCCGCGATGATCGTCCGTCACCCGCTATTCTTCGTCGATGGATGACACTGACTTCGAGGGCACGCTGGTGCTGGAGCAGCTGGCAGCCATAGGCGAAGTCGACGAGTTCTTTGATGCCATCGACTCCGACGACGTCGAGCGGGCGACCGCCCTCATGAAGCGAGCCGGGATTGACGCTGCGACGATCGCGACGGTCGTCCGGAAGATGGAGGAGAGCGACGGCGAGCATTGATGCGCCGCCCGAGGTGATCTCAGACCCGTATCAGCGCGACCTGCTCGCCCGGTCCGTGGACGCCTTCGATCAGGATCCCTTCCACGTCCGCCGTCTTCGACGGACCGGTGCAGAAGATGACGTTCGGGTCGGCCCCCAGCGCCGCGATGGCGCTCCCCACGTCGGGCAGGATGCGATCGGGGGTGACGACCGCGATGTGGATCCAGGGGGCCAGCGCGCCGAGGCGGCTGGAGGTCGTGGCGTCGTCGAGGATCAGCGAGCCGGTCTCGGCCACCGCTCCCCAGGCGCGGGTGATGCCGAACTGGTAATCGTCGATGCGCCCGCGGTCGAGCGTGGTCTCGAGGGCGAACCCCTCGCCGAGCGCCGTCGTCAGCCAGCCGGCGAGCGCGGGATCGCAGTAGCCGCGCGTGGCGCGTTGCTCCTTCAGCCACGCGGCCAGCGCAGCCACCTCGGTGAACGATCGCCCCCCGACCGACTCCAGGTTCTCCCGAAAGCGCGGCAGCGGATCGCCCGTCGTCCGCGCGCCCAGCGACACCGCCACGTCGGCTGGATACTCGGGCAGCGGGCTCTTGTCGGCGACGCCCGCCAGCGCTGCCCTGAGGCGTTCGAAAATGAGCCGGCGCGTGTCGCTCACGGTTGCCTCTTCTTCCGGTCCGCCATCCACTTGCGGAACGCCCCGCCGCGCCAGGGCGGCAGGACGTGGTTCTCGTCCCACACGCGCAGCGCGCGCGGGCGCAAGAAATCGGGGACCAGGCCGAGCAGCTTGCCGGCCCGCAGGGCGCGCCGCCAGGCCGCCGGCTTCGAGGCCAGGCGCGCGAACGACTTCATCGACGGCGCGGCGCCGGCCTGGGGAGCGCCGGCGCGCTTGCCGCGATCGCGCAGGCGCAGCAGCAGATCGGGGAGCGGGATGTCGACCGGGCAGACCTCGTTGCAGGCGCCGCACAGGCTGGAGGCGCGCGGGAGATCGGCGAACTCCTTGAAGTGTTCGCCGGCCAGGAGCGGCGTCAGCACCGCGCCCAGCGGGCCGGAGTAGACGCCGCGGTAGGCGTGGCCGCTGGCCTGCCGGTAGACGGGACAGACGTTGAGGCAGGCGCCGCAGCGGATGCAGCGCAGGATCTCGCGACAGTCGCCGGCCAGGATCTCGCTGCGGCCGTTGTCGAGGAAGATGACGTGCAGCTCCTGGGGGCCGTCGGGCTGCCCGGTGGCGCGCGGGCCGCTGATGAGCTCGGTGTAGACCGAGAGCGTCTGCCCGGTGGCCGAGCGGGCCAGCAGATTCAGGAACAGGCTGAGGTCGCGATCGCGCGGGACCAGCTTTTCGATGCCGACCAGCGCGATGTGACAGCGGGTGGCGGCCAGGCAGAAGCGGGAGTTCCCTTCGTTGGTGACCAGCACCAGCCGACCGCTCTCGGCCGAGACGAAGTTCGCGCCTGTGATGGCCGCGTCGGCCTCCAGGTACTTGCGCCGCAAGTGCTGGCGCGCGCGGCGGGTGATCACCTCGGGCGTGTCGTCGTAGGCGCCGAGGCCGTGCCCCTCGAAGCTGCGGGCGATCTCGCGGCGGTCTTTGTGGACGATCGGTTTGACGATGTGGCTCGGCTTGTCGGCGTCGATCTGCACGATGAACTCACCGAGATCGGTTTCGACGGACTCGATGCCGTGGCGCTCGAGGAACGCGCCCAGCTCGACCTCCTCGGTGGCCATGCTCTTGGTCTTGACCACCCGCTTGGCGGCGCGCCGCTCGAGGATGCCGAGCACCGTGCGGCAGGCCTCCTCGGCGTCGGCCGCGAAGTGGACCGTCGCCCCGTTCGCCTCCAGGTGGGTCTCGGCGCGATCGAGATAGAGATCGAGGTGATCGAGCGTGTGCTGCTTGATCTCGCCCGCCAGGCGGCGCAGCCGATCGGGATCGGCGTAGTCGCGGGCCAGCGCCTCGGTGCGCTTTTCGTGGCCGGCCTTGCTTCCCAGGCGCACCGCGCTCCGGCGCGTTTCGCCCTGGGCGGCGGCGAAGCGATCGATCGGCTCGCCGCGCCTGCTCACGCCGCCGCCGATTGCAGCGCATCCCGCAGCAGCTGCGCCAGGTGGAGCGTGCGCAGCGGGCGCCCTGCCCGCTCGGCCAGGCCGGCCAGGTGCATGAGGCAGCTCGCGTCGGCGGAGACCAGGACGTCGGGCGTCGCCGCCAGCAGGTGGTCGATCTTGAGCGTCCCCATCGCGCCCGAAATGTGCGGAAAGGCGACCGAGAACGTTCCGCCGAAACCGCAGCACTGCTCGGCTTCGCCGATCTCGACCACCTCGACCCCTTCGATGGATCGCAGCAGCGTCAGCGCGCCCTCGGCGTAGGCCGTTCCGCGCGAGTGACAGGAGCGATGAAACGCCACCCGCATCGCCAGCCGCCCCGGCCAGCTCGCCACGCCCAGACCGCGCACCAGGAAATCGCCCAGCTCCCAGGTTCGCTGCCCGAGCTCTGCCGCCTGCGCGCGCGCCTCCTCCGCTTCTCCTTCGAACAGCAGCAGCGCGCCGTGCGAGACCATGCGGGCGCAGGAGCCGGAGGGGACCACCACCGGCGCCGCGTCGGCGAACACGCGCAGGCAGTGGTGGGCGATGCTGCGGGCGGCCGGCCAGTCCCCGCTGTTGAACGCCGGCTGGCCACAGCAGGTCTGATCCTGGGGAAAGGTGACCTCGCACCCGAGATGCTCCAGCACCTCGACCGTCGCCCGCGCCACGTCGTCGAAGAACGCGTCGGCGAGGCACGTCGCCATCAGCTGAACGCGCGGCGCCTTCATGCCGGGCACCTTAACTACCCTTGACCTCCACCAGCAAGCGTATGCTCGCCAGATGCTGAGGCCGATGCTCGCTTGCGCTCTCCTGGCCCTCGGTTGCATGGGGCCCGCAACGGCCCAGCGCGGGACCTCGCTTTACCCCATCGCCAACACCCACCTTCGGCCCGGCAAGGTCGCCCGGTTGAACACCCTCTTGCCCGGCGGATCCGCGCCGGGGGCTGGAACGACCTCGTTCATCACCTCGGTCGACGGCCGCGACGTTTCCACGGTCGACAGCGCCTTCGAGCTGCTGCCGGGATGCCACTTCGTAAAAACCGCAAACGGCCTGGTGGTGACGGGCCAGAACGCCACCTTCACCGCGCAGCTCGAACCGCGCGTCTTCGCCTTCCGGATGCGGGCGGGATTCGAGTACTCGGTCATCGTGCAGGTCGCCGATCCGCCGGCCGGCGGCACGCCCGGCTCGGTCTACGGAATGGAGCGCGATCCGAATGGCGCGCGCACGCAGGAGATAGAGGCCACCACCAGCGCCGGCGACATCCCGGCCTGCCGCGCCTGGACCCCGCCACCGTCGTAGCGCGGGAGCGACTGGCAGGGGCCGGTATGCCAGGTCCCGACCTCCAACCCAGATCGGCAGATGTGAATCAGCGGCTGGCGAACCATCTCGCCGCGGCTCGCGTGACTTCTTCCGGACTGGGAGCCGTATCGCTGGCCCATGCAACGAACCCATCAGGACGCACGAGCAGCGCGCGGAGGCCAAGGCGATCCTTGGCCTC
Organism: uncultured Pseudomonadota bacterium; assembly: GCA_963723305.1. Taxonomy (GTDB): domain Bacteria; phylum Myxococcota_A; class Polyangia; order Fen-1088; family Fen-1088; genus JADGRB01. Next base: position 12,875 of record CAVRRT010000060.1, on the reverse strand, counting down.
GCCGGCCACGTACCGGACGCGGTCGCCCCAGAGGCCGTCGAGCGCCTGGAGCGACGCCTGCGGGCCGAAGTCCAACAGCAAGCCGTTTCCATCTCCGAGCAGCGTGCCGAGCCTCGTTCCGTCCTCCAGCTCGAAGTCCGGGCAGCTGCGGCCCACCAATGGATGTTGATTGGGATGTTGATTGGGGTGTTCGTCGCCGAGGTCATAGCGGAGGGACACGCCCCAGACACGTTCGGCGAAGTAGGTCGCGCCGTCGCGCGTCTCCATCAGGTCGCGGAGGATCGCTGCCAGCGCGCGGGAGCTCGGTCGCATCAGCGCGACCTGGGCCCGCGTCCAATCGAGGACGCGCGCCCCGACCGGATGCCGCTCCGTGGTGTAGCTGTCGAGCAAGCCATCAGGGGCGTTGCCGCGGATGGTTGCAGCCAGCTTCCACCCGAGGTTCATTGCGTCTCCAAGTCCGAGGTTCAATCCTTGTCCGCCGAGCGGCGAATGAATGTGCGCGGCGTCGCCCGCCAGCAGCAGGCGTCCCCGGCGGTAGGTCGTCGCTTGCTTCGAGCGGTCGGTCCACGTCGAGGCGAGGCCGAGCGCGTTCAGGGTCACGTCCGTACCGGACAGGCGCCGCAAGACCGACTGCACGTGCTCGCAGGTGATCGGTTGAATGCGATGGAAGGCGCCGCCGTCAAAGTCGACCATCCCGATCACCCCCGGCTGCCACTGGGTGTACATGCCGGTCGGCGTGTAATGACGGCCGAGCGGCAGCACCGAAGGGTCGGCGATTTCGACCTGGACCGAGTATCCCGTGAACTCGGGGTCGGTCCCCACGAACTCGAAGCCGCCTTGCTTGCGTACCGTGCTGCGGCCGCCGTCGCAACCCACGAGAAAGCGCGCGCGGAGGCGTTGCTGGCCGGCACGGACGGTGACTTCATCGTTCGAGGCGTCGAAGCCTTCGACACCCTGGCCGCGCTGGATCTCGACTCCAACGGAGAGCGCGTGAGCGGTGAGGACACGCTCGATGTGCTCCATTTCGCTCCCCAACAGGGTGTCGGCCGGGCCCGGTAATCGGTACGTCCACCGCGACGAATCGATGTTGCGGTAGTCGAACTGGATGCCCGCGAAGTGGCCGGCAGGCCCGCGGCGCTCCGATCCGGACGCCATTGCTCCAGGTCTCGGCTGGCCAGGGGCACCAGCGTCGGCACCACCTTGCGCCGCGATCTGTTCCAGGAGGCCGCGCCGGTAGAATGCTTCGATGCTCGGGCCCCAGAGTCCTCGCATTCCAAACGGGAGCCGCTTGAGGGGTGAGTGCGGATCCTCCAATTGTTCGAGCACCAGCACCGAGAGCTTCGCCAGCCGCAGCTCGGAGGCCAGGAACAGGCCGACCGGGCCGGCCCCCGCGATGATCACGTCGTAGAGCAAGGTCTCTCTCTTGGCCCGGATGTCTGGAGCGGGCCTACGCCACCGTATCAAATCCGGCTCGGCCGATCCAAGCGCCGCGCCTCATGCTGGGCCTGGTCGACCACGATGCCAGTGAGGCCGCGGTCGGCCATGGCTCGCCGATTGGCTCGCCGGGCTCTCTCGTCAGGTCGTTACAGCTTCACCTCGAGGGCGGCGCCGTCGTAGCGGACAGTCTGGTCGGCCTTGGGGGAAAACGAGAAACCGACCGGTTTCGCCTTCGAGACGAGCACCACCTCGAAGGTCCGCTGCTGCGGCATGCCCGTGAAGGCGCCCTCGCGCTTGCCGATGGTGAGCGTGCGGGCGGCGTCGTTCCAGTGGAGCGGGATGCGCGTGAGCTGCTCCTTCTCGTAGCCGTAGGTGAGGCCGTCGTCTTCGTACAGCGTGAAGGCGCCGTCCGCGCCGGCGTAGACCCAGAGCGTGAGGGGGTCGGCCGGCTTCTCGTCGGTGTACTGGAGCTCGGGACCGGTCGGCACGATGGAGCCGGCCCGGACGTGCAGCGGCATCGATTCGTAGGGCGCCGCCACGTCGAGGGCCTCTCCGCCGGCGGTCGCCGTGCCGGTCCAGAAGTCGTACCAGCCGGAAGCGCCCGGCAGATAGACGGCACGGCTGCGGGCCTTGTAGGTCGTCACCGGGCTGACCAGGAACGACGGGCCGAACATGTATTCGTCGCTCACGTCGCGCGCCCTGGCGTCGGCGCGAAAGTCCATGACCAGCGGACGCATGATCGTTCCGTCGTCGTGGGTAACGCCGCCCGCCAATGAATAGACGTAGGGGAGCAGGCGGTAGCGGAGGCGGTCGAACTTCAGCTCCGTCTTGTAGGCCGGGCTCGATTCGCCGCCCAGCTCCCACATCTCGCGCTTGGGCGCCTCGCCGTGCACGCGCAGAAGCGGCACGAAGGTGCCAAACTGGAACCAGCGGGTGTTCAGCTCGCGCCACTCCTCCACGTCTTCGGATGATGGGTGCGCCGCCGAGAAGCGCGCCGGGACGGAGAAGCCGCCGATGTCCATCGACCAGTAGGGAACGCCCGAGACCGACAGGCCCAAGCCGGCGGGGATCTGCGCGCGCAGCGCGGTCCAGGTCGAGGAGATGTCGCCCGACCAGACCGCGGCGCCGTAGTGCTGCTGTCCGGCGAACGCCGAGCGGGTGAGGATGAAGACGCGCTGGTCGGGCGCCGCCGCGCGCTGCCCTTCGTAGACCGTCTTGCTGTTCACCAGCGAATACGCGTTGAGCATCCGCGGCCCCGAGCCGAGCGCCGTCGGGTTCATGTGCGTTCGTTGCCCGTCGAGCGTGGGCGTCGGCAGCAAATCCGGCTCCGGGGCGTCCAGCCACCAGGCATCGACGTGCTTGCTGAACAGTGTCCCGTTCATCTGCGACCAGAAGAGCTTGCCCGCCTCCGGGTTGAACGCGTCGTAGAAGGTGTACGGGTAGCCGCCGTCGCCGACCCAGTCGCGCAGCCCCTCGGCGAGATTGAGGTGGTAGAGGAAACCCTGCGTCCGCATCGCCTCGAAGTTCTTGGTGCCGGGATAGAACTTGCCCCACACCGAGATCATGAGGTGCGCGTGCTTGGCATGGATGTCGTCGATCCACTTCTTCGGATCGGGAAAGCGCGCCGGATCGAACTCGTGCGAGCCCCAGGCGTTCTCCTTCCAGTAGAACCAGTCCTGCACGATGGTGTCGAAGGGGATGCCGCGCTTGCGGAAACCTTCGACCACGTCGAGGCTCGCCTTCGACGTCTCGTAGCGCTGCCGGCTCTGCCAGAGCCCCAGCGCCCAGCGCGGGATCATCGGCGCCGGGCCGGTGACGCGCCGGTAGCCGGCGACCACCTGGTCCAGCTCGGGCCCGTAGACGAAGTAGTAGTCGATGCCGTCGCCCACCTCCGACCAGAGCGAAGTCGTCGCCGTGCCTTGCGACGGAGACTGAGAGATGACCGGCGGTTTCCAGAGGAGCTGTACCGTCTCCATGTTCTGGTCCTTGCTCCACTCGAGCCGGATCTTGGCGCGGCGCCCGGCCTCGAGCCGCACCCGGGCCACCTCTTTCCACGGCAGCCACCCCTGCCGCCAGTGGTTGATGACCAGCCGATCGCCGATCCAGAGCTTGATGCCGCTGTTGGAGAAGGTCTGGAACGTGTAGTCGCCGGTCGTCTTTGGCTCGATCTCCCCCTTCCAGCGCACGCTGGCGTCGCCCTCCGGCAAGCCGGCGTAAATGAGCTGGTTGGGTTTCTTCTCCTTGCTGGAGAGCGCGATGTCGATGACGCGGTCGACGCGCTCGCCGACGAGGCGCTTGAAATCGGCGCCGCTGTAGTACGAACCGGTGAGGCCGCCGCGCTGGCCCTGAGCGTCGAACAGCTGCTCGGCCGGGATCGGCGCCAGCTCGCGCAGATCGCCGAACCGGGTGAACGAGGTGTTGTCCCAGAGGATCCCCCACCCGCGGCTCGAGACCAGGAAGGGGATGACGATGGTGCCGTTGTGCTGCCAGAGATCGAGGTCGTAGCCCTTCAGATCGAGGAGGCCGAGCTGGTTCTCGCCCAGGCCGTAGAGCGCCTCGTCGGCGTGCGGGATCCATTCCTGGCGCACGTGTTGCGTGCTCTCGCCCTGGACAATCGCCGGCAGGATCGTCCGGTCGCTCTCTTCCAGCACGGGCGTGCCGGCGGCGTCGAGGAACGCCACCCGCCCGGTGGCGAGGTCGACGCGCGCGCGCAGCTTCGACGTCGCGACGGTCGCCATGCCGCCCGCCTCGGTCACCTCGAAAGGGGCGCCGGCGCAGCGTTTCGGCCCGGCGGCCAAGCTCGGGTGGTTGAAGAAGGCCTCGTTCTTGGCGTACGCCACGCGAACGACGTCGGCGGCGCAGATCTCCAGCTTCAAGAGACCGTCGCCGGCGCGGACGACGAGGCCGTCGGGCCGTCGCTGAACGCCGCCCGCGGCGCTCTGCACGTTGACCGACGCCGGCTGACCCGGACCGCGCGAGCCCGCGCATCCGACCGCCGCGACCAACAAGATGAGACGCTCGACTCGACCCACGGCACCTCCTCGAAAGGGGCGCGATGTTTCCACGGCTGCGGGGCGATCTCCAGTTCAACTTCCACATATTCCACAGGCGCGGCGCGGCGCGGATATACACTGTCGCGCAATGAGCCGCCGCCTCCCGTTGACGGCGCTCGCCGCCATGTTGCTCGCGGCGGCCACGTCGTCTTCGACCGGCTGCACCCATCGCGAGCAACTGCCCGCCGCCAACCCCGGCGGCCGCGCCGCCCCGCCGAGACCGCTGGCGCAGCTTCAGCGCGATTTCGTCGAGCTGCGCTTCGGCATGTTCATCCACTTCGGGATCCTCACGTACACCGGCGCATGGTCGAAGCCGAACCTGGACATCACGCAGTTCAACCCGACCGGGCTCGATCCGGGCCAGTGGGCCGAGGCCGCGGTCGCCGCCAAGATGCAGTACGGCGTGCTCACCACCAAGCATCACGACGGCTTTGCCCTCTGGCCGAGCGCCGCCAGTGACTTCAACGTGGGCCACATCCCCTGGCGCAACGGCAAGGGGGACGTCGTGCGCGCCTACGTCGAGGCCTTCCGCAGCCGCGGCCTTCTGCCCGGCCTCTACTATTCGATCTGGGACACCACCGAAGGCGTCGCCGCCGGTCAGCTCACGCCCGCCAAGCTGGCGTACGTCAAGACGCAGATCAGCGAGCTGCTCACCAACTACGGGCCGATTCCCATCCTGGTCATCGATGGCTGGTCCTGGCAGATGGGGCACAACGCCGTTGCTTATGAGGAGATCCGCGGCCTGGTGAAGTCGTTGCAACCGAACTGCCTGCTCACCGATCACACGCACCTGGCCGATCCCTGGGAGGTGGAGATCGTCAACTTCGAAGAGCCGCGGGGCGGGTGGGCGCCGGCCGGAAACAGCTACGCCGCCCAGCAAGAACAGAAGGTGAATGCGAGCGGCGGCAACGACTGGTTCTGGGCGCCCGACGTGGGGGGCCTCATGACCGTCACCGATATCGTTCATCGCCACCTCGCCGACCTGGAGCCGAAGTGGACCAACTTCGTGCTCAACTGCCCGCCCAATCGCGACGGCAAACTGCCCCCGGAGATCGTCACGTTGTTGCATGACGTGGGCGCGTCGTGGACTCCCAACGCCGCGCGTCCGCCGCTGCCCGCGCAGGGCCCGCAGGACGAGCGCCCCTACACCCCCGTTTCCGCCACCGCGACCAGCGGAGACGGTGACGCCGCGATCGACGGCAAGAACGATACGGAGTTTACCAGCATGTGGCAGCCGGCGGGCGCGCTGCCGCAATCGATCACGCTGGACCTGGGGCGCCTGCGGCCTGACGTGGGGTGGCTCGGTTACGTACCGCGCTACCACCTCGAGAAGAGCAGCACGGAAGGTAACGTCACCGACTACCGGATCGCGACCAGCACCGACGGCAGCAGCTTCAGCGACGCCACCGCCGGGACCTGGCCGGCGGACGGCAGGATGAAGGTCGCCACCTTCGGGCCGACGCCGGCACGTTACGTTCGGTTCGAGATCCGCGCCGCCAACGGCAAACCGGCGGTCACTGAAATCACCGTTGGCGGCAAGCTATGACCAAGATTATGCCGCCGGTGGCGGTGATGGACGGACAAGAGGTTTCGGACAAGGGGCGGACGTTCGCGCTGGCTCCGGGGTGCCACGCCTTCAGGCAAGGAGCGTCGCGCTTCATTTCACCTCACCGTCGGCCCGGGAGGCGGACCGACAGGCCCCAGGTTTCGCAGCGTGGCCAGCAGATCCGGACCGGCCGTGTAGGGCTTCTGGCGGGCGACGTCGGTGCCGGTGTCCCACAGCACCGGAACCATCCGCCTTGAGACGGCGGCGTTGGCCACCGCCGACATCCAGCGAATGCGCGAGGCCGACTCCTTCTTGGACGTCACCCCGAATTCTCCGATGAAGGCCGGAATGTCGTTGCTGGCGCAGAAGCCCTTCATCGTGTCGAAGAGCTGATCCAGCTGCTTCGTATCGTCGGCGCTTCCCCAGGTGGTCATCATCTTCCCCCAGTCGGCGTCCTCGGTCAGACCGCAAAACTGGTAGGGGGTGTAGTAGTGCACCGAGATGAAGAGCCTGCCGGGGACGGTGTCGGTCGGCAGCTTGTATCCGCTGTCGCAGGTCTTCTTGATGTCGGTGCTGTACCCGGCGACGACGAGCAGCCGTTTCGCGTTGTTGCCCCCGGTCTTCCGTACGGTGTTGATGAACAGCTGGTTCACGCGGGTGAGTGTGGCGTACGCCTGCGCGGTGGAGCCTTCGTTGCTGAAGTTCGTCTCTTCGTTGAGCGCCTCGAAGATGAGCTTTTCGTTCTTCCCCACGAAGAAGCCGGCGATCTGCTCCCAGTAGGAGCGGAACTTCCTCTCCGCCTCGGGGCTGAAGGTGGCGAAGGTCCTGGGAAACATCTCCTTCTTGTCGGAGTCGATCCAGCCCCCGTCCCAGTGGATGTCGAGAACGCAGAACATGCCGGCGCCGGTGATCCAGTTGACCACCTCGCTGACCCGCCTGAGCTTGTCGGCGTCGATCCGCCCGTCCGCGGCGTAGGTGTCCCAGGCCACCGGCAAGCGGACCGTCTTGAACCCGAGGTGCGCCAGGCTCTCCACGAAGCCCTGGGTGATGGGGGGATTCCCCCAGCCGGTTTCCCAGGTGGTGGTGTTCTCCAGCGTGTTGCCGATGTTGATGCCCGGCGCCATCTGCGCGACCGCGGCCCAGGCGTCCAGCTCTGTCATCTTCTCGGGAGCGGCCGCTGACGCTCCCGTCGAGGAGGCCGCACCCGACGGGTTCAAGAGTCCCGGCGGGGTGAGGCAGCCGAGCGGCTGAACGGCGAGAAAAAGCGCGGTCAATGGGAGCGAGCGGAGTGATCTGCGCATGGTGGTCCGGGGTGGAGGTGATCGAGCGAGCCGTCTAGCGATTCATCTCGCGGGTCATCTGGCCGGCTTTGGATCGCCGTAGAAGGTGCCGCGGCCGTGGGTACCGACGTAGACACGACCGAACCTCTTGGGGTCGCCCGTGATCTGGAGGACCAGCCCCCACTGGTGCTGATCGTCGTTGATGCGCAGCCAGGTTGCGCCGCCGTCCGTCGAGCGGAAGAAGCCCCGCTGTCCCTGCACCGTCCCCACCAGGTAGAGCGCGGGGAGCTTCGCGCCGGGAGCGGCCTTGCCAAAACCGAAGGCGTGGATCTGCTCCACGGCGGGAAGGCGACCGAACGCCTCGCCCTTTCCCGCCGGCGCGTGGTAGAGGCCGTCGTAGGCCGCCAGCCAGAGATCCCGCTCCCGGCCTGGGGTGGCGTAGATGCGGTCCTGGCCTCCGCGGTCATCGCCGCGATCGGTGTGGTTGTCATTGCCGCCGCCGCCCCGCCTGGGGAGCCCACCCGGCAAGACCAGTGGCCGCTCGCTGAAGTGCGCCGCGCCGTCGACGCTCTCGAACAACTTTCCCTCGAACAGCGCGACGGCATAGAAGCGCTTGGGATTCACGCGGTCGGCCACCACCCGCGTCCCCTGGGGCAGCCCCGCGCAGGGGATCCAGCTCGCTCCCTTGTCGGACGTGACGTACGGAACGAGGTCGCGGGGCGTCCAGACCCACCGGCCACCGTCGGAGGAGACGGCGATGTCCCCTTCGCTGGCCTTCGGATCGGGGACGGAGACCGGCTCGTGCCAGCTCTTCCCGCCGTCCAGCGAGTAGCCGAGGTTTTGGCCCGCGTTGCGCGCCTGGCCGACGCGGACGATCACGCTCGAGTTGAGCGCGCCGCCGCTGACGTCCTTGGTGTTCCCCAAAAAGGGCGGCTTGGGATTGCCGTCGGGCGCGGGCCTGTCGAGATCCCGGTGCACGAAGCCCGAGTAATCGCCGATGGCGGTGACCAGCGGCGCACCCTTGGTGGGGCTGTAGAGGGCGAGCGCCACGGTCTCCTCGATGCCCGGGCTCATGACGCTCCAGTGGGTGGGGAGGTTCTCGTCCAGGTTCGTCAGGTCGAACGTCTCCCAGCCGCCGTAGCCGGTGGTGAACATCGCGTGCGCCGGATTCGACGGGTCGAGCTCGACGTCGAACAGCCAGTGGATGTCCGTGTCTTTCACGTAGGGCGCCAGGGCGTAGTCGAAGACGCCGCCGCCGCCGAAGACCGGTTTCCAGGTCGCGCCCCCGTCGACGCTGCGGAAGAGGTCCTCACCTTTGGGGCGATGGAACGAGCTGGCGAGCAACACCTTGGGGTCATGCACGTCGACGGAGACGGCTCCGTAGCCGAACTTGCGGTCGCCGTTTGGTCTGTCCGGCGTGATGTCGGTGAAGACGCCGCTGCGCGTGTCCAGCTTCCAGACCGCTCCGTCGACCATCGGCATGGGACCGGGGTCGGTGCCGTAGCTGAGGAAGAGGTTTCCGTCGGAGCCGAGGACCGCGTGGTTGGGACGGTACTTGGTGGGCTGCCCGGGAACGATCTTCCAGCTCTGCCCCGCATCGTCGCTGCGGAAGAGACCCGGTTTCCCCATCACCGATACGCCCGCGAACAGGGTCTTGCTGGCCTCGCCTGCGGTGCCGCTCCTGGGATCGAAGACCACGAAGACGATGCTGCTGCGCCCGGCGCCGCTCCAGGCGGGCAGCTTGGCCTCTTGGGCGGAGAGCTGCAGCACGTCGCTGGGGAAGGTCGTCACCTTGCTCCAGGTCGCCGCGCCGTCCGCGCTCTTCCAAAGGCCGCTCTTGCGCGTGCCGAGGAAGAGGATGCGGCCGTCGTTGGGATCGACGGCCATCCGCTCGCCGTTGCCGCGACCAGCCTCGTTGCCACCGAACTTGATCGGCACGTTGGTGCGCGCGAACGTGTGCCCCTGATCGGAGGAGCGCAGGATCGCTCCCTCTGGAACCTCCGGAGCTGTGTACGTGCCGCAGGCCAGATAGACCTTGCTGGGGTCCGAGGGATCGAGGGCGATGCTCTCCACGCCCATGAGATTCAGGTCGGCGTAGGGGATCCAGTCGAGCATCGGCTCCCAGCGGCGGGTCTTGGGATTGCGGCGGTAGGCGCCCCCGATGTCGGTACGGGCGTAGAGGACGTCCTTGGCCGTGGGATGAAAAACGAACCCGTCGACGAAACCACCGCCGACGATCTGGACGCTCTTCCAGGTGTAAGGAACGGAAGCGGGATCCGCCGCGACGGCGAGGGCCGGGAGCGTCGCCAGCGTCAAAATGCAAAGCGCGGCTCGAGGTGTCGTCATGGTCGCGTCCGCACCAAACCACGAATCGCCTCGAATCTACAAATCCAGAAATCCAGCGCCGGCGCGCCGCCCGCGGGTTCAGCTTCCGCCAGACCACCTCAACCAATCTCGCGGGCTCGACGCGTGCGAAGCTGGTGTCAGACTGACAGGATGCGGCGCGACCGGGAGGCAACATTCACCGCACCCTTGAGCGTGCGGCCAGTCGGCTTCGAGGACGTCGACGCCGTGTTGGGCCTCATTGAACGGGCGGTGCAGCGAGGCTGCCGCGATCATTATGATTCGTCTCAGCGCGCGGCGGTCTTTGCCAGCTACGCGCAGACATTGTTCGTCGATTCGCTCGGTCCGGTCGAGACAATCGCCGCCGACCGGGAGGGGCAGCTCGTCGGCGTGGCCCAGCTCGATCCGCCGACCGACCGCCTGAGGGCGCTCTTCGTCGACGGAGACATTCAACGCTGCGGCATCGGTGCCTTCCTGCTCTCCGAGGTCGTGGAGCGCGCGCGACGACGCGGCGCCGCCCGGATCCACGGAGCGATGTCGTTGAACGCGGTGTCGTTCTACCGGCGGGCCGGGTTCCTTCCCTGCAGTGGTCCGGAGCGCTTGTTCGCCACCGGCGTCTCGGTCCCCGTTCTCCGGATGGAGAAGCTGCTTCGGCTCTAGTCTATAGTCTAGAGGCTCATGGTCCGCGGAGGACGTTCTGAACGCGCCGCTGATACTTGGCCTCCGACCCGTCGCCCCAGCCGTGGTTGATGTAGCGGACGATCCCCGCCTGGTCGACGATGAAGAGCGTTGGAAGGATCGGGCAACCCCAGCGATCCTTTTCGCTGCCGGAAGGATCGTCGATGACCACCGCCCCTTCCGGAATCGAATTCTCCCCGATGAAGCGCCGCACCTTCGACGGATCGTCCCCGGCGTCGAGCAGCACGAACCGCACGCGCGGGCCAGCCGTCTGGCCGATCGCGCGCAGCTCGCGAAGCGCGCGGTGACAGGGCTGGCACCAGGTGGCGAAAAAGATCACCACCGTGGCCGCGCCGCTCGACCAGTCGGCGGCGACGGATTTTCCTTCCGGTGTCACCCCGATCAGTGCCGGGGCCCGGTTGCCGAGCGCCAACGGGGAAGGCGCTGCCGCCGAGGCAGCTCCCTGCGAAGCGACTGCCTCCGCGACACCTGCCGGCGACCCGACTGTCTGAAAGGGCTGAGGCGCGGTGGCCAGGACCACCGCCAGCAGGGCCGCGAGCATCGGCCCATGTTACCGCTCCGCGGGCGGTTCGCCCCGTCGCTCTATCGCGTGGCGCTGAAGGTCTCTTTCGCCAGGGCGCTCTCGACGGCCGCCAGGCTGGTCTCGCAGGCGGCCATCAGGGCCGGCTTCTGCCGCAGCGAGAGCGCCAGCGATTGAACGTTCGTGTTCCGGCGCGACAGCGCGATGAGCTGCCCGGACAGCTCCTTGAAGTGTGATCGCGGGTCTGCAGTTCCGGGGCGTGGCGCGGGCGAGGCGCTGAAGCAGGGCGAGGAGTGGTTGCGCCGCGTTGGCCTCGCGGGCTTCGGCGATCGTTATCCGCACCAGATGTCGGGCGGCATGCGCAAGCGCCTCGCGCTGGCGCAGACGCTGATCCTCAGCCCGGACATCTTGCTGATGGACGAGCCGTTCTCCGCGCTCGACGTGCAGACGCGCCAGCTCATGGAGAACGAGCTGCTGGCGCTGTGGGCCGTCGACAGGAAGTCGGTGCTGTTCATCACCCACGATCTCGAGGAGGCGATCGCGCTCTCCGATCGCGTCGTGGTGCTGTCGGCCGGGCCCGGCACGCATCCGATCGGCGACTTCAAGATCGACCTGCCCCGGCCGCGCGACGTGTCGGAGATCCGCATGACGCCCGCCTTCCTCGACCTGCACAGGGAGATCTGGGGCGCCATGAAGGAAGAAGTGCTGAAGGCCTATCAGCAGCAGAAGGTCGCCTGAGATGCGGCTACGCGCCCTGCAGTTCGCGGTCTTCGCCGGGTTGGTGCTGCTGTGGCATGTCTTCACGACGCCCGGCATCGTCCCGCCATTCTTCTTCGAGCGCGACAACCAGGCGGCGTTCTTCTTCGGCGAGCCGGTCAAGATCTTCCAGGCTATCGTCGACTGGTTCGCGACGGGCGAGATCTTCGTCCATCTCGGCGTCACCCTGCTCGAGACCCTGCTGGGCTTCGTCATCGGCGCGACCGCGGGGCTGGGCATCGGCCTGTGGCTGGCGCTGTCCGACACGGCTTCGGCGATGATGGATCCCTACATCAAGGGCCTCAACTCGATGCCGCGCGTCGTGCTGGCGCCGATCTTCGCGGTGTGGTTCGGGCTCGGCATCTGGTCGAAGGTGGCGCTCGGCGTCACGCTGGTCTTCTTCGTGGTGTTCTTCAACGTCTACCAGGGCGTGCGCGAGGTGAGCCCGGTGCTGCTCGCCAACGCGCGCATGCTGGGCGCCTCCCAGCGCCAGCTGCTGCGCTCGATCTATCTGCCGTCGGCGATGAGCTGGGTGTTCGCCAGCCTGCATAACGCGGTGGGCCTCGCCTTCGTCGGCGCGGTGGTCGGCGAATATCTCGGCTCCGCGCAGGGCGTCGGCTATCTGATCCTTCAGGCCGAGGGCACGTTCGACATCAACACCGTGTTCGCCGCTCAAGCGGTAGGCCTCGCTAGCCGTGCGATGGATGCGCCAGTCCGCGAGCGGAGTCTGGAAATGCTGCGTGGCAACGAACGCTTTTTCCACATACCGTACGGCGTCCGCCACCGCGCCAAAACGCAGCGCGACGCGTGCCTGGATCTCCCACGACAAACCCTGCCACGTGCGCTCTTCCGTGCCGGTCGCCAGCTTGACCAGACGCGCGGCGTGGGTCATCGCTTCGTCGAGATCGCCCAGCGTCAGCGCAAGGCTCGCGAGTCCCCATTCGAGCGCGAGCCGCCAGTACCAGTCGAAAATCACCGGCTCGTTATCCATGCGCTGCATCACGTCGACCAGATGAACGCGCGCCGTGCAGGTGTCGCCGAGGCCGAGATAGCCATTCCTCGCGATCCCGGCCGCTGTTCTGCGGGAAGGGTCGAGCGGCGCATGGCGGTCCCGGCTCGGGTTGTCCGCGAGCACCTGGCGTGCAGGACTCGAGCATGGCGTCGAAGTCCAGCGCATGGAATTGCACCCAGCAGCGATACAGCGTCAGCGTATCGGCACCGTACTGATTGCCATTGTTGGC
>CAVRRT010000059.1:0-23293 GCA_963723305.1 uncultured Pseudomonadota bacterium | reverse complement strand
CCGCGGCGACGGCAACGATCGCGCAGATTCCGAGGCCGATCGTCGATCTGCCGCGCGCGCTCATTCCGTCACTACTCCTTGTACGAGCCGTACGGCTGACCGAGCTTGTTGAGGTGGGTGCCGGTCGGTAGCTCGTCGAGCGTGAAGCTGGTCTGGCTGCCGGCGGCGGTGACGTCCACTTTCTGTTGCACCGGCTTGGTGGTCGGGCTCCAGACCACCAACTTGCGCGTTCCCACCGGGACGTTCTCCATCCGGAAGCTGCCGTCGGCGCCGATCCTGGCGTAGATGGCGCTCGGCACCACGAGGATCGCGGCGCTCATGCGGGAGTGGATGTTGCAGAAGACGTCGACCACACCCGGCGTCGCCAGCACGACCGAGCGGGGCGTCTCACCGGCGCGGTAGGCGCCCAGATCGAAGCTGTTGCGCCCCGAGGTAGAGAAGACGTTGTGATAAATGGCGTCCAGGTTAGGGAAGACGACGCTGGTTCCCCGCTGAACCACCGCCACGCGCGGCAGGAACTGTTTGTCCTTCTGCTTGATCTCGAACGTCCGCCCGTGCGCGGGCGGGCCGCGCATCTGATCGAGGTAGACGTAGGCGTCTTTCAGCGAGCCTGACCGCGCCTGCACGTGACCGGTTACGACGCCGAAGGAAGGGCTCTCTTTGCCCGAGGCGCCAGTCGGCTCGGCCTCGACCGGCGACGGCGGCTCGCCGTTCCCCGACGGTGGCGGGGGGATCGCCCCGATTGTTCCCGCGGCCCCCAGCTGCGCCTGGCCGCCCGACTGAAGCAGCTTGAGGAGGATGTTGTAGCGCTCCTGCTCGGCCGCCAGCATCTGGATGATGAGCTGGCGCTGCTCCGCCACCTCACGCTCGAGGCGGGCGAACTCGGCGGCGGTAGGGGAGGCGGAATCCCTTCGCCTCAGCCGCGGCCGACGGTCGCGCGCTGGTCAGAGCGGCGAACGCCCCCAGCGCAACGGCGATGGCGTGCGCCTGCCACTTTCGACGGTTGTGCGTGCGGTTCATATTCGACCTCGATGCTCAGTCAGTAGGAGAGGACGAGGGAGGTGGTGAAGACGTCGTCCGGAATCTGGGGAATGCCGCCGTACTCTCCGTTGTGAAGATACTCCGCCTTGACCACGATATGCTCGTTGACGACGACGCGCACGCCCCCGGTGGCGCGCCAGGAGCGGGTGATGTAGAGGCGGTCGCCGCCAGTGAGGCTGTTCGGATTGCCGAGCCAGACGTCGGCGTCGCGCACGTCTCCGCGGGCGAGAAGACCCAACACCGGGGTCACCATCCAATCGAGCTCGAGATACGCGCCGTAGTGCAACGCCAGGCCATAGGGGCGGTGCGCGGGATCGTAGACCGGACCCGTCTCGCCCGGCGCTCCCCCCTTGAGCCACTGCCCCTTGATGTCGAGCGGCCCGAGGTGCGCCAGCAGATCGGCCCCCACGAACCACATGGCGTTCGTGTTGTCGATGGCGTGGTCTTGCGGCCCCCAGGACCCTGACAGGCCGACCTGCAGGTCGAACGGGAAGGGGCGCACCGAGAGGCGGCCGCTCAGCGTCTTGCCGGAGTTGCTGTCGATCTCGTCATAGAAATGAAACGCCTCGATACTCGACGATCCGTTGGTGACCGCCGCCGCGATCACCACCCGCTCGTCATCGCCGAACTTACTACGGACCTTGATTCCGAGCGGCGTGCCCGTGGTGTAGCGGGCAATGAGCGAGGGCGTGACGCCGAAGCGCTGGGTCGACTTGCGGTCGCGGTACTCGATGCCGATCACCGAATCGAACTTCCCCACGAAGATCGAGGTCCGGCCCGACGCGGTCGGCATCCACTCGAGCTGGGCGATGTCGACCTCCATGAAGTCGCCGATCGAGAAGTCCTGCCCGGAGCGGGGCATGAAGTCCACGCTGGCGGTGGCGAGCGCGTTTCTTGCCAGCGCGGCGTTCAAGGTCAGGTTGACCTCGTTGACGATGAAGCTCGGCGCGCCGTCGGAGTTCACACTGTCGAAACGGTTGACGCCGGGGAAGTTCCCCAGGCTGGCCGGCTCGCCGCGCGAGTTCACCGCCGGCGCCAGCAGGTCGCCCAGGAAGACCCAGGCGTACTTGTTGGCGTCTTGGGGGAAATAGCGGTTGGGCCCCTCGTCCTGGATGACGCCCACGCCGTCACCCTCCGGAACGAAGAAGCCGAAGTCGACATAGCCCCCCACGCTGACGATGGGGCGCCGGAGCGTGGCGATCTGCTGCGTCTCATCGAGGCGTCTTTCGAGATCGTCGAGACCTTGCCGGAGGTTCTCGATTTCGGTCGCGCCGGCATCGCCGCTGGCATCCGTGTCGGCGGCGTCAGGGCCCGCGGCGTCGGCGGGCGGCTCGGCCGCCGGCGGCATCTGCGCGCGCGCGCTGCGCGGGAGCGACCAAAAGAGCTGGAACGCCAGCGCCGCCAGCATGAAAGCGCGCGGGCTCATTGCGATAGGCTCGCGTCCCTCGGAACGCTGGCATCGGGAGGTGGAAGAGGAGACACGCCGGCGTCGGAGGGCGGGGGAAGGGCCACGCTTGCCGGCAGTGGCGCGCCGGTCAGCGTGCCCAGGAAGGCGACCAGATTGGTCACCTCGTCGGCGCTCAGGTCGAGCGGCTTGATCTCGACCGCCAGGTGGGGAGCCGGGGCGCCCGCCGCCATGCAGGCGTAGCCGCCGGCGTCGCCGTTGCCGTTGCCGTTGCCGTTGCCGTTGCCGCAGAGTGGAAGTTGGAACGCGGTCGCCGCGCTGGCAACGCCCCCCATGTTGTAGTGCTGAACGACGTCGCTGAGCGTTTGGTAGTAGCCGTCGTGCATGTACGGCGCGGTGAGCGCGACGTCGCGGAGGCTGGGTGTCCGCCAGGCCCCCTTCTGGGTCGCGTCCGGCGCGGCGACGCTGGCGTCCGGCTTCAAGACGCAGTCGATCGCGACGGCGATCTCGGTCGTGGTACAGGGCTCGATCGAATCGGGCGCGTCGCTCCAGGGTTTGATGTCGCGCCGGAACTTGCCCTCGGCCAGTTTGAGCTCGCCCGCCCAGGCGCCCGAAGGGAGACAGTCGGCTTGCTCCGCCCCGGGTGCGCAGTTGCAGGTCGTTGAAGTGGACGGGCAATCGTCCACCGTCGGCACATGGTCGCCGGTCTGTGGAACACCGATGTTGTGGAAACGCCCGTCGGAGAGGAGCGGGGTATTGTGGCAATCGATGCAAGAGGCCTTGCCGACGAACAGCCGCGCACCGTTCTCGGCCTGCGGCGAGATCCAACCCGCGCCCGGCCCGTCGCGAACGAAGCGATCGAACGGGGCGTCGCGGCTGGCGAGCGTGTACTCGTAGGCGGCGATCGCCTTGCCGAAGTTCACGAACACCCGGTTGACGGTCGCCTGGTCGGCGTCGCTCATGCAGTCGAAAGCGTCGCCGAACGGTTCGGTCGCGCTGCCGGCCTGGCACCCGGGGACGGTCCCCGGTTTTCCCTGCAGCGGGAACTCGCTGACATCGATCGCGCCTGGGAGCTGATAGTCGGTAAAGACCTCGTTGTAGCGGTCGGCGTAGTTGGTGGCGACGGTCCAGAACGTCTGCAGCCGGCTGCCGTTCATCGAGACGTTCGACTCGTTGACGACGATCGCCTGTGACCACAGTGAGTCGCTGCGGCCGTTCCAGTAGAGCAGGGGGAAGAAGGCCGCGTTCAGCGTCTGCTGGCCGTTGACGTCGTAGATGCCGGCGCCGATCGACACAGTGTTCGGGACCGAGGTCTCGTCGGTCCCGGCGCGGCTCGGATCGTGGCAGGAGGCGCAGGAGAGGTTGACCGCATCGCCTTTTGCGGTCCGCGCGGCGCTCACCGGCCGTCCAATGGAATCGACCAGCGTCGAGGTACCCGAAAAACGGGGATCGAAGTAGAACGCCTGCCCCAGCGCGGCGGCGGTGGCGCTGTCGTAGTAGCGGTTGGACGGGTCAGGCGGCGGCGCCGGCAGCGGAGAAAGGGTCTGCAGGCGCGCCCAGTCGAGGTCGCTCCAGGTACATCCCTCGCTGGAGCAGAACAGCTTGTCGGCCGCGTGGCAGCCCACCACCAGCGCCCCCGCCAGCAACATCGTCGCTGTCGCTGCAATCAACCGGACGGGACGTGTCACGTCTGCAACGAATAACATGTGCCCCGACGGAGCGTCCATGGGTCCACCAAGGCTCGACCTGGCGGGCCGAGGGGCGAAGTCCGGGGTGCTACATCCGCTGTGCTACCTTCCTCGCCCAGGTGGCCGACGTGCTGAATCTGCGGAATCTCGATCGCGCCGAGATGGGCGACGCCCTCGCCGCCCACGGGGTGAGAGCCGAGGTGGCCCAGAGAATTTTCGCGCGGGTGCAGGGGCTTGGCGCGGCGGGATTTCCGCCGGGGTCGGTGCGGGGGCTCTCGCACGCGACGGCGGCCGCGCTGGAGAGCGCCTGCGCTTGGCCCGCTCTGGAGATCCTCGAGCGGCGGCGCGCGGCCGACGGGTTCGTCAAGTATCTGTTTCGCACCGAGGACGGCCACGCCGTCGAGGCGGTCCGCATCCCCTTGCCGGATCCCGCCGCGGCGCGCGCTCTCAAGGAGCGGCGCCGGGCCGGCCAGGCTGCCCCGCTGGAGGCGCTGCCGACCGCGAAGTACACCCTCTGTCTCAGCTCCCAGGTCGGCTGTGCGCTCGCTTGCGACTTCTGCGCGACGGGCCGCCTGGGCGGCATCCGCAGCCTCAAGACCTGGGAGATCCTGGCCCAGCACCGACAGATCGCCGCCGAGGCCGACCACCCCATCCGCGGCGCCGTGTTCATGGGGATGGGGGAGCCGTTCCTCAACTACGAGAACGTCATCCGCGCCGCCCGCATCCTGAGCGATCCGGCGGGGCCGGCCATCTCCGGCAAGGCGATCTCCATCTCCACCGCCGGCGTGCTTCCGGCGATCCGTCGCTTCACCGCCGAAGGGCATCACTTCCGGCTCATCCTCTCGCTCGGCGCGCCGACCGCCGCCGAGCGGCGCCTGCTGATGCCGATCGAGGATCGCTGGCCGCTGGCCGAGGTGCTGGCCGCCGTCCGCGATCACGCCGAGGCGCGGCGGGTGCGCGCCACGCTGGCCTACGTCGTCATCGGTGGCGTCAACGCCTCGCCGGCGCACGCGCGCGCGCTCGGCGAGCTGCTGGCCGGAATGCGGGTGAAGCTGAACCTGATCGACGTCACCGACGAGACCGGGCGCTACCGGCGCGCCACCGCCGAGGAGCTCGGCGCGTTTCGCGACGCGCTGGCGGCGCTGGGCGTCCCGGTGGTCCGGCGTTACTCCGGCGGCGCCGACATCGCCGCCGCCTGCGGAACCCTGGCCGCCACCCGTCGGGGCGGCCAGGACGATCTGGTCGAAGTGCGCCTGGACCGTTAGACGGACCCTATCGCCGACGCGGCTTGGCCTGCTCGCAGACGATCTGCCGGCCGCCCAGCTCCTTGCCGGTGAGCGTTCCGACGATCTTCTCGGCGTCGCCGGGGGCAACATTCAGATAGGTGTGCGTGTTCATCACGTCGACCTCCGAGACGTCGACCGGGCCGACGTGGGTGGAGAGCAGGTCGCGCACCTCCTTCTCCGACGCGCCGTCCTTGCGGCCGAGGTTCAGGTAAAGGCGTGCCACGTTGTCCGGCGTGCTCGGTCGCGCGGCTTCCGTCCCCGTGCGCTCGTACGCCTGCTCGGTCCGCTGGTGCGTCTGATCCGCGGTCGGCGCCGGCGTCTGAGCAGGTGCGGTCGTGCTGGTGCTGGTGCCCGTGCTCGTGCTCGCGCCTGTGCTCGTGCCTGGGTTGGCACCTCCTTGTGCGCGCTCCTCACCCCAGACCTCCCAGAACTCCCGCTCGGCGGCCGGCGGCTCGGTGCGCACCGGAGCCGGGCTGGGCCGCTCGGGGTGCCGCGGGCGCTCGTCGCGGGGACCGCGTTCATCGCGACGTCCGCGGGCAGCGCGATCCGGACGACCGCGATCGGGACGATCGGCGAAGGGCGGGCGCCCCCCGCGATCTCGATCGTGAGGACGCGGGCGATCGAGCGGGCGATCGTGCGCCTCGGCGCGCGGCGCCGGGGCGCGCGGCGCCTCGGAGGAGAACGGCGCCGGGGCGCGCGGCGCAACCGGCGCCGGCGCTTTGGGCTTGGGCGCCACCGGCATCCCTTCGACGCTGGCGTAGGAGTGGGCGAGGAGGGCGGCCACCAGGCGCTCGCCGTCGATGGCGCCGATGAGGCGACGGGCCAGCGCCCGCCACTCGGCCCCCGGATCGGTCTCCAGCGCCCGGCGCAGGACCAGCACGCGCTCCCCTTCACGGTGCGACCGGATCTCCGCTTCCGACGGCAGCGCGCGTTCGTCGGGCTTGATCTTGTAGAGGAGCTTCAAGTAGTAGAACGACCCCACCTCGGTCGGGCCGATGAGCGACACCGCCGTCCCCTTGCGCCCCGCGCGACCGGTGCGGCCGGTGCGGTGGATGTAGATCTCCGGTGATTCCGGGAAGGTGTAGTTGAAGACGTGCGACAGGTTCTCGATGTCGATGCCGCGCGCGGCGACGTCGGTGGCGACCAGGAACTTGATGCCGCCGGCCCGCATTCGCCCCAGCACCCGCTCGCGATCGGGCTGCGAGAGATCCGACGAGATCGCCTCGGCGTCGTGGCCGTGCTGGCGCAAGAACTCCGCCACCCGCCCGGTCTCTTCGCGCGTGTTGCAAAAGATGATGGCCGACACCGGTTCTTCGAAGGCCAGGATCTGCAAGAGCTCGTTCTCCCGGTGAAGCGCGGGGATCGAGTAGTAGAGGTGCTTGATGTCGTGGACGCCGATGAAGTCGGCCGAGAGCTTGAGGAACTCCGGGTTGCGCAGGTAGCGGCGGGAGAGCCGCTGGATCCCCTCCGGCACGGTGGCCGAGAAGAGCAGGGTCTGTCGCTCGGCGGGGGTCTTCTCCAGGATGTCCTCGATGTCCTCTTGAAAGCCCATCGACAGCATCTCGTCGCACTCGTCGAGGACCGCGCAGCGGACGCGATCGAGCCGCAGCGTCCCGCGCCGCAGGTGATCGAGGATGCGTCCCGGCGTGCCGCAGACGATCTGCCCGCCGGCGTGCAGCTGCTCAACCTGCCGGCCCATCGGCGCGCCGCCGTAGACGGGGACCACCGTGATGTCGCGGTGGGCGCAGATCTTCGCCAGCTCGGAGGCGACCTGGAGCGCCAGCTCGCGCGTCGGCAGGAGCACGATCGCTTGCACGAACTTGTCCTCCGGCCGGACGATGTTGCTGGCGAAGGGGATGCCGAAGGCGGCCGTCTTGCCCGAGCCGGTGCGCGACTGAACCATCAGGTCGCGCCCGGCGACCACCAGCGGCATGGTGGCGGCCTGCACCGGCATCGGCTCGGTGAACCCCATCTCCTCGACGGCGCGGAGCACGTCGGGGTGCAGCCCGAGCTCGGCGAAGGTGATCGTCGGCGCGGCCGGTTCTGCGGGCGGTACCGCCGCAGCCGACGCGTCGACCGTCGGTGTGTCGGCCGCCGATGCGTCGACCGTCGATGCGTCGACTGTCGAAGTGTCCTGGCGCGGTGATGCGGGGGGCGGAATCTGGAAGGCGGAGTCTACGTTTGTTACGTCGTTCTTCACGTCGCTGATCATTGGTTCATCTCTCCTGAATCGTGTGAGCCGGCCGCGCTCGATCCAATCTGGCGGCCGACGGAAGCGAGGCGTTCGCGGAGTCGATCGAGCCGCGGTGCCTCAGTTTGACCGAAACGGATCAGCTCCTTGCCGTAGCTGGCTTCCGTTTCGCGAAGCTCACCGTGGATCACGGCGAGCTGTTCCCATTGTTTTGCGAGCGGTCCAGGGCGCGGAGCGACGTAGCGGCAGCGGCTCCCCGCCGCCCGCCACTGGCCGATCCAGAAGGCGCGGTCCTCCGCCCAGCGCTGCGCCTCGGCCGCGTCGTAGTGCGCGACCAGATGGTCGAAGTTGTCCAGGTGACGCTCGAGCCCCTGCTCGACGTCGCCCAGCTCTTCGGCACAGCTCTCGAGGTCGGCGGACGAGGCGCCGACCGGGGGGCCGAGCGGCTCGGCGTGGCGCCGGCGCGAGATCGTGACGCCGACCGAAACCAAGAGGTAGCAGCTCCCCAGCGATACGAACGTCAACACGACCCCGGACAGAAATCGGCGGTAGCGGCGGTATTCGGGTGGAGAGGCGGGTGATTCAGGGGACATACGCAGTCTGGGGCGCAAGCGGAGCGCCGCTCGCGTCGTCGTCCCCGGAGCGCCGGGGAGCGCCACGAACCCTACGGGGCGCCGCTGGGCCTGTCAAATGGCCCCGCGGCGCGCGGCTCAGTTGGGAAGCGGGACCACCACGCGAAACTGGCCGTTTGCGTCGGTCACCGTCTGCCCGCGCAGCCAGGGCGGGACGCGCATGGGGCCGGTGCAAGCAGAGCCCGAGCAGCGCGGCTCGTAGAGGCGAACCGTCGTCGACGGCAGCGGCGTCAGATCTTGCGCGACCACGGTCCCCACGACCAGGGCGCCGGCCGGCAGAGAGACGTCGTGCTGCGGGATCTCCGCGCCGGCCGCCACGGCGAACAACGTCGGCTCGGTGAGGCGGGGCGCCGCCGCGCCGGACGGGGGATCGTAGTCGAGCTGATAGGTTCCTGGATCGAGGGGGAGGGCGAACGTTCCGTCCGATCCGGTGGTCGTGCTGCCCGCCGAGGGGGGCGTCGACCCGCAGGTCGCCGTCGGCCCCGGTGTCGCCGTAACGTTGACGTTGGCCACCGGATAGCCGTGGCTGTCGGTGACGGTGCCGGTCATCACCGCCCGCAGCGGAAGCATGATCATCGCCAGCGTGACGGTGCTGGGGTTCGCCGTCGCGGGCGAAAGGCACTGGGTCGCATAGGCAGAGTTGGCGGGCGGGATCACCGCGACGTTGTAGTCGATCATCGCGTGGGCGCTGGGCGGGAGCAGCGAGAGACTGGCGGTACCGGTCGCGTCAGTGAGGGCGCTGCGGGCAAAATCGGCCGATCCGGCGGTTCCCCCGGTGCTGGCGCCGATCAGGGCCTGTGCCTGGACCAGCGCGCCGGTCACGGGATTGGTCATGCCCTCCGGCCCGTAGACGATCACATTGAACTGGCTGGGAGTGAGGTAGGCGGGGAGCATGATCGTCGGCAGCATCGCCGGAAAGGGGGGCGCGATGGGGGCGGAGACGAACCAGGGATCAGTCAGGCTGCTCTGCGGCGTGAGCTGAATCGTCAGCGGCGCGCCGTTCGCCGCCACGGCCGACGGGAGCAGCAGCTGAAACAGCGCCCCGGACGTCGAGCCGGTGGACGGGGCCGTCAGCGGCGCGTTGCTGACCTGAGCGCCGTTCTGGAAGGCCTGCGCCACGAAGGTCGATTTCGGGGCAGCGGCGATGGCCGTGGTGAGCGTCCCGCTGATCGACAGGTTATCGGTGGGGAGGCTGACCTGCACGGTGCTGGCGAGCGTGACGGAGAACGAATACGGCGGACTCTGTTGATCGGCCGGGGGGAGCGGGATGAGCGCCATCGTGGCAGTGGCAGCCGCGTCGATAAGCGGAGCCGGGACGGTCACCGTGGCGGTCAGGCCTGCCGTGGTGACGACCGGCGCCTGGAACGTCGGATCGGGTCGCCCCGGAATCGAGGAGGGGACGGTCAGCACCACGTTGGCGCTCGACGGCGCCGTTGCGTTCGTGGGCACCGCGAACGTCGCCGCTACGCTCGATGGTGATGAGGCGGAGAGGGTGAGGGGCGCGGTCGCGAGATTGACGTCGGTGAGCTGGGTGAAGGCGGCGTTCGAGCCGCTGGGCGGGGCGAGCTCCACGTCCCAGGTGAGGGGGGTCGAGAGGGCGGGAACGCAGGCCGTCGTCGTGCAGTGAACGCCGCTGGCGCCGCCGCTGCCGAGGCCGACGGAACCGCCCACGCCGGTGGCCATGATGCTGCCACCGCTGCCGCTGGTATCACCGGTGATGGACTTGGAGCCGGCGCAGGCCTGGAGCGTCAGCGCGGTCACCAGGAGCAGACGCGGCTTCAGGTTGGTCGTCATTGCGAGGCCGAGGTCGAGCCTGCCTGGCAGGAGATGACGAACGTCCAGTTCGCCAGCACGGGGATGCCGGTCCCATCGTTGGTCGCCTCGAGATTCTGAAGATCGTTGCTGAGCGGACGATCGGCAACCACGAACTCGAACAGATGGATTCCGTTGGGGGGGGCCATCGTCGAATTGAGGAGGCCGCAGGTCACCGCCTGGCTGACAGGATGGCCGATCGGCACGCCGTCGGTGGGGGGAGTGAACGGTCCGATGTCCGCGTACCGCGTGTTACTGCCGTAAGGCGGATAGTCGATGATCCACCGCGCAAAGATCGTGGCGTTGACGTCCTGGTCGGTGACGGACGCGGAGAACACCTGCCCCTGCCCGTCGGGGTCGGGGACCGTGACCACCGGCCCGGGCATTGGGCTAAACCCCGAAAAATAGGGCGGCGAGTCGGGGGGGCTCGGCGGATCCTGAAAGTTCGGCGCGACGGGGATGATGCAGGCTGACATCGGTGAAGCTGAAGCGAGCAGGACGAGGTGAAGCAGCCTCAATGACAGCAGGGAGCGTGCCAGGCGCCGAACGGCCGTACGTGCGCGGCCGCCTCGCGGGCGCGCCGGCGCGGGTCGGACATTGCTGTCAGGGGCGCGGTGAATTCGCACAGTCGTTTCCCTCAGCGCGGCTCAGACGCCTTCCGTGCCGCCGGCGTCGGGCCCGTCATCGAGCAACGCGCCCCCTTCGCCCTTCTCGAGGTGGCGGAAGATGGTGCGCGGATCGACCCCCAGGTCGCGGGCGGTCTTGGTGCGGTTTCCGTTGTTGAGCACCAGGATCTCGTTGATGTAGTCGCGCTGGAACTTTTCCTTAGCGTCGGCCAGCGGCAGGATGGCCGGCAGGTCGTCGGGCGAAAGGTCGAGGTCCTCGGGGCCGAGCAGCCCGCCATCGGCCAGCACGACCGCCTTCTTGATGCGATTCTCGAGCTCCCGGATGTTGCCCGGCCAGCGGTGGCGCTTGATGGCGGCGATGGCGTTGGGCGTGAGGCCGCGGACGCGGCCGCCGTACTCGGGGGCGTAGCGCCCCACCATGTAGCGCGCCAGCACCACGATGTCGTCGCCGCGATCGCGCAGCGGCGGCAGGTGCAGCTGCACCACGTTGAGGCGGTAGAAGAGATCCTCCCGGAAGCGGCCGGCCTTCATCTCGACCTCCAGATCGCGGTTGGTGGCGGCCAGGATCCGGATGTCGATCGTCTCCGAGTGGGTGTCGCCTACCCGCACGACGACCTTCTCCTGCAGCGCGCGCAGGATCTTGACCTGCAAGGCCAGCGGCATCTCGCCGATCTCGTCGAGGAACAGCGTGCCGCGGTCGGCCGATTGAAACCGGCCCATCTTGTTGCCCACCGCGCCCGTGAAGGCGCCCCGCACATGCCCGAACAGCTCCGACTCGAGCAGGTTTTCCGGGATGGCGCCGCAGTTGATGGTGATGAACGGGTTCTTGGCGCGTTGTGAACGGCTGTGCAGCTCGCGCGCGATCAACTCCTTCCCCGTCCCGGTCTCGCCCGTGATCAGCACCGAGATGTCGGTGGCGGCCACCTTCTGGACCCGGCGAAAGATCTCCTGCATGCGGGGCGCCGAGCCGAGGATCTCGCCGAAGCGGATCTGCTCGATGCGGTTCTGCAGCGAGCGGTTGTCGAGCTTGAGCTCGTTGACCAGGAGCGCGTTGCGGACCAGCAGGGAGGCCTGGGCGGCGAAGACCGACAGCACCTCCAGGTGCGAGACGGCGAACAGCTCGGCCACATTGTCGTTGCCGACGTAGATGACCCCCAGCATGTTGCCGCGCTCGAGCAGCGGCACGCACATGACGGAGGTCAGCTTGAGGTTCACCACCGAGAGCGAGTTCTTGAACGACTCGTCGTGGAGCGCGTCGCTGATGATGAGCGGCTGCCGCGTCTTGATGACGTGGGCCAGGATCGAGTCGGAGAGCTGGGTGACCGCGTCGGAGATCGTCTCGCGGCGCAGGTTGCGGGCCGCCTTGACCACCGGCTCGCCCGACTCCATCAGCACCAGGAACCCCTTGTCGGCGTTGGAGACCTGGATCATGACGTCGAGCAGCTGATCGACCAGTGTCGGCAGCTCATAGGTCGCCATCAGCTTGCCGCTGAACTCGTAGAGCTTCTTGTACGAGGCCAGCTCGGTGGCGTCGACGGCGCTCGGGGCCTCCTCGGCGCCCGGCTGGTCGTAGAGCGAAAACTCCAGCTCGACCGCGCCGATCCGGATGCGATCCTCGTGCGCCAGCTTCTGTTTGGTCCGCTTGCGTCCGTTGACGAAGATCTCGGCGTCGCGGTCGGTGGCCGCCAGGTTGAACTCGCGGCCGTCGAAGAGGATGTGGGCCGGGCTGTCCGACAGCGACGGATCGGGGAGCGGCACGTCGGCCTGCTCACCGCGCCCGAGCGAGGTGAGCTTCTTGTGGATCCGGTAGAGCTGCGTCCCCTTGCCGGGAAGCTGGATTTTGAGTGTGGCCATGGTTGCTCCTTCTTTCAGAATCGCAGGGCGGCCGAGAGACCGTAGCGGGAGAGGCCGACCTGCAGGGCCGGGGGGGGCGCGGGAGCCGCCGGTTCGGGCACCAGCACGTCGCGCTGGTAGTGACGAAGGGCGTCGACCACGCCCCAGATCGCCGCCACGAAGAACAGCCCCCCGGAGACGAGCTGCAGGTGCAGCAGCGTGCGTGAGGTCTCCTCTTGAGAATGGTCGATGACGTCGCCTGACGGGCAGGGGCCAGAGACCACCGTCGTGGCCGTCGCCGGCGGGGCCGGCACGCACTTGCGGTAGGGGTTGGCGCCGTAGAGGGCGAAGTTGGCGGTGAGCGCGCCCACCGAGATCGCGGCCAGCGCCGTCTCTACTCCGAAGAACAGCCACCCCTTGCGCCGTTGCCCGTTCTGAAACTGACCCGCGCCGAAGGGGACGAAGTTGAGGAGATAGGAATGCCGCTCGTAGTAAACGACCGTCGTGAGGGGCGGATGCAGGCGCGCCTCACGCTGCAGGCGGGCGGCCAGCTCGGCGTCGCGGTGCTGGCGACGCTTTTCGATCGCCGAGATCTCGGTCTCCTCCTCCTTGACGACGGCGTTGAAGGCGTCGACCACCTGCTGCGGATCGAGCAGCGGATCGAAGCGGTAGTCGGGACGCAGCTCGAGCAGCTTGTGGAACTCGCGCTTCGCCTCCTCGGTCTGGCTCTGGAACAGGTGGGCCACCCCCAGCATCCGGTGCGCCTGGACGACCTCGCCCTCGCTGTCGAGCAGCACCTCGGGGTAGAGCAGCGGGTGCAGGATCTCGATGGCCCGCTTGTACTCCGCGCGCCCGAACGCCGTCCGCCCGCGATCGAAGGCCTCGTGCGGCGTGGCCTGCGGCGGTTCCAGCTTGTGGGCCGGCGTCGCCACCACGAGCGCCCCGGCCAGGGCCGCCAGAAGTCCCAGGCTCATTCGGTGGCGGCGCCCGTCTTCAGCTTGACGACCTCGGTGACACGCTGGCCGGCGCGGACGCGGACCTTCTCGGTGGCGAAGGCGTCGCCCGCGTCGACGGAGACATCGATCTCCTTGCTCGATTCGTCCTCGGGGAAGAACGGGACGTCGATCTCCTCGCCGGGACGGCCGGTGGTCACCGAGACCTTGCGGTTGGGGTCGCTCACCAGCACGCGCGCCGTGCCGACCGCCGGATCGGTGGTGACGAGGAGGTGCGCCGGGCGCCATTTCAGGCGCCGCGCGATGATGGCGTCGGACGGCAGCGGGTGATCGGGCCCGATCTCGACGCGCTCCACGAAGCAGCAGCCGCTCGGGCTGCGCAGCTCGAGCACGTGATCGACGGTCCAGGGGACGGCGATCGTGGTGTGGTCCGGCGTCGTAGGAGAACTGCCGCTTGCCATCGAGGTAGACGTCGACGTTCTGGGGCGTCGGCCCGAGCGTGAAGGTGCGCGTCGGCTCGGCCGGCGCCGGAAGATGCTCGGCTGCGGCAGCGTGGCTCTCGCCGCGCGCATGGGAGGCCGGATGACCGGCGGCGGCGAGAACACGCCTGGGGGCCAGCGCCGGGGGCATGCCGAGCGCTGCCGCCGGGGTGGGGGTCGGGCCCGCGCCCGTCGCCCGCGAGCTGGCGGGCGCCACGGCCGTGACGGCGACCGCGGTGCGGTCCGGCGGGCGGGATCTCCGGTCATGCGAGACGGCCCAGCCGCCGGCCGCGACGGCGCCGGCGATGGCGCAGCCTGCGGCCACCTGGCGCAGCCGCTGGCGCCCTTCGAGGCGTCGCAGCGCGGCCTTCACCGACCCATTTTCAGGGTCGAAGGCGAGGACGCGGTTCCACAGCTCCATTGCCTTCGACCGGCGGCCGGCCCCCAGCTGGGCGTCCGCCGACGCGGTCAGCGCCGCCGCCAGCCGCTCCGGCAGCGCCGCCTCGTAGGCGGCGGGATCGGCGAAGTAGCCGCGCAGCTCGGCGCGCACGTCGGTCAGGCCCGCCTCGGCCAAGGTAGGCGGCGAGCTCGCCCGCCAGCAGCGCCACGTCGGGATAGCGATCGTCCGGACGGCGCGCCAGCGCGCGGGAGATCATCCGCGCCAGCACTTGATCGACGCCGCGCCTGACGCTGCGCGGATCGGCGAATCTTCCCTCGGAGATCCGGCGCAACACCTCGTGCGGGTTCTTGCCGGCGAAGGGCAGCACGCCGGTCGCCAGCAGGTAGAGCATGATGCCGACCGAGAAGACGTCGGTGCGGAAGTCGAGCTGCTTGCCTTCGATGATCTCGGGCGCCATGTAGGCCGGTGATCCCAGGAGCTGCCCCGTCACGGTCATGCGCTGGAAGTCCAGGACCTGGGCGATGCCGAAGTCCATCAGCTTGATGAGCCCGTCCTTGCGGATCATCACGTTCTCGGGCTTGACGTCGCGGTGAATGACGCCCAGCGAATGCGCGTGCGCCAGCGCGCGACAGACCTCGACGCAGATGAGCGCCGCCCGTTCGGCGAATCCGAGCGGGCGCGCCGTTCAGGAACTGCCGGAGGGTCTGCCCGTCGATGAACTCGGTGACGATGTACGAGGTGGCCGACCCGGTCCCCGAGTAGTCGAAGATCTCGAGGATGTTCTCGTGGCGCAGCTTGGCCACGGCCTGCGCCTCGCGCTCGAGGCGCGCCTTGCGACTCGGGCTCACCGGCCAGGTGCTGGTGGAGGACCTTGATCGCCACCTCGCGCTTGAGCGTCTCGTCCTGCGCGCGATACACGACCGCCATGCCACCCTGCCCCACCTCTTCGATGAGCCTGTACCGTTCGGGAATGCGGGCTTGCTCCATCCGTCACCCTGACGAACATGTCATAGCGCCAAGCCAAAGAGTCCGCATATTACGCGGATTTGCCGGGTGGCATCAAGCGGGGGTCGCCCGCCTCGGTTGTCAGGCCTGGCCGGGCGGTCACGCCCTCGGCTGGGTGGGCGAGTGTCGGCTGCGCGGCTAGGCCTTGGCGGCGCCGTCGATCGGATGCGCCAGGAAGTAGGGCAGCGCCTCGCTCATGAGATCCAGCTCGGGATCGAGCTGCTTGCCGATCCCCTCGGTGACCGCGATGGCGATGTTGACGATCGTGAAGCTGGGGTTCACCCGCACCCGGTGGCGCCGCAGGATCCCCAGCATGTCGAGCAGCACCTTGCCGACCTGGACCTCGCCGAGGCGGTGGCCCCAGTAGCGCCCCACGAACTCGATGATGGCGGCGCGGTAGCGCTCGAAGGCCTCCGGATCGCGCGGCGTCCGGCGCTGTCCGACATCCCGTACATGATGTGCGCCATCGCGTCGCCGTCGCGCTGGGCCCAGGCGGCGAAGAAGCGCGCGAACCCCTTGCGGTGCGGCTCGTCCAGCTCGCCCACCAGGCCCAGATCCAGCAGCGCCAGCTTGTCGTCGGGGGTGATGAAGATGTTCCCCGGGTGCAGATCGGCGTGCACGAAGCCGTCCTCGAAGATCATCTTCATGAGCGTGGCCAGGCCCAGCCGGGCGACGCGCTTGGGATCGGAGCGGGTGGCCGGCGTGGAGAGGATCTTGGTGCCCTCGATGAAGCTCATGGTCAGGATCCGCTCGGTCGACAGCGCCTCGATGACCTCGGGGAAGACCACCTCGGGATTGTCGCGGAAGTTCTCGCGGAAGCGGCGGTTGTTGCGGGCCTCGATCCGGAAGTCGAGCTGCGCGAAGATGGCGCGCCCGAACTCCTCGACGGTGTCGACCGGCGCCAGCGTCGAGATCGAGGGGATGACGTTCAGCATCCGCGCGCCGATGCGCATCACCGCCAGATCGAAGGTGCACAGCTCGACGACGTTCGGCCGCCGGACCTTGACCGCCACGATGCGGCCGTCGGTCAGGCGCGCCTTGTGGACCTGCGACACCGAGGCCGACGCCAGCGGCACCGGGGCGAACTCGGTGTAGACGCTGGCCAGCGGGCGATGCAGATCCCCCTCGATGGTGCGGATGACGTCCTTGAACGAGAACGGGCCGACGTGATCCTGCAGCTCGGCGAGCGCGCTGCGAGATGTACTCCGGGATGAGGTCGGGTCGCGTGCTCATGATCTGGCCGACCTTGATGAAGGTGGCGCCCAGCTCCCGGAACAGATCGACGACCACCCGCCCCAGCCAGGCGCGGCGGCGATCGCGCCCGGCGCGCCGCAGCCAGAGCAGCCACCAGCCGACCCAGAACCGCATCCAGTGCTTGCCCACGCGCAGCCAGATGCCGGCGGCGCGCGCCGCCAGGCGCCAGCGGGGCAGGGGCTTCGCGGACATGCCCGAAATTCTATACTATGTGATCCGATGAGCGTTCCCCGTCGTCCGCCCCCGCCCTGTTTCAGGAGAAGGTCGCCGAGCTGCGCAAGGACGAGCCTCGGACGGCCGTCGCGATGTGGAAGCGGCGCCTGGCCCAGACCCCCACCCGGGCGGCCTTTCGGTTTTACGACCAGGGCAGCTGGAGCCGATGACCTTCGGGGAGGCCGACGCCGCCGCGCGGGAGATCGCGGCCGGCCTCGTCGCCACCGGCCTGGTCCCGGGCGACCGCGTCTGCTTGCTGGCGCAGACCCGGCTCGAGTGGGCCCTGTGCGACGTGGCCATCCTGCTGGCGGGCGGCGTGACGGTGCCGATCTACGCCTCGAACACGGCCGAGCAGTGTGAGTTCATCATCCGCGACGCGGGCGCGAAGCTGGTCATCATCGAGGACGCCGAGCAGCGCGACAAGCTGTTGCCGCTGCGCGACCGTCTGTTCACCGTCACGGGAATGGTCCAGATGGGTGGGCAAAAGGGCGAGGGCGAGGGTGCCGGCGCCGGCGGCGACTTCGTGCGGCCGCTTTCAGCCCTGCGCGCGGCGGGACGGCAGTGGCTGGAGAGGCACCCCGACGACCTCGACGCGCACGCCGAGACCGTCGGACCCGAGTCGATGTTCACCATCGTCTACACCTCGGGGACGACGGGGACCCCCAAGGGCGTGGTGCTGACGCATGATAACCTGACCTCGTCGGTCTTCAGCGCCGGCCGTGCCCTGCACGTCGGCGACAACGACGAGCAGTACCTGTTCCTGCCGCTGGCGCACATCCTGGCGCGGCACCTGGTGTGGACCGGTTTCGGGCTCGGCTACATCACCGCGTTCTCGCGCGGGACCGCCAACATCCGGGAGGATCTCTCCGCCGTGCGCCCGACCTTCATGGCCGGCGTGCCGCGCATCTACGAGAAGTTCTACTCCGCCGTCGGCGCCGGGCTGAAGCAGGGCTCGGCGCTCAAGCGATCGCTGGCCGGCTGGGCCGTTCGCTCCGGCCTGGCCCACGCGGCAGCCCTGCGCGCCGGCGGTCAACCGGGCGGGCTCGGGCATCGGATGGCCGACAAGCTGGTGCTGTCGAAGCTGCGCGCGCGTCTTGGTCTCGATCGCTGTCGGTTCCTGATCTCCGGTGGCGCGCCGCTGGCGGCCGAGATCGCGGAGTTCTTCCACGGCGTCGGCCTTCTGATCCTGGAGGGCTACGGCCTGACCGAAACGACGTCCGGGGTCTTCCTCAACCGGGTCGACCGCTACCGCTTCGGCACGGTGGGTCGGCTGTTCGACGTGGTGGAGTCGAACATCGCCGACGACGGCGAGATCCTGGTGCGAGGGGGGCCGGTGTTTCGGCAGTACTACAACAACCCGGCTGCGACCGCCGAGGCAGTCGAGCCCGACGGCTGGTTCCACACCGGCGACATCGGCGTCTTCGAGGACGGCTTCCTGCGCATCACCGACCGCAAGAAGGATCTGATCGTCACGGCCGACGGCAAGAAGATCGCCCCGCAGCCGATCGAGAGCGCGCTCAAGGCGGCCTCGACCCTCCTCGGACAGGTGCTGGTCTACGGCGACAAGCGCCCCTACTGCGTCGCGCTGGTGACGCTCGCCGAGGAGGCGGCCAAACGGTTTGGGGCGGCAGTCGACTCGCCCGAGCTGAGAGCGGAGCTGCAGAAGGCGGTCGACGCCGTGAACGGCAAGCTGGCTCCCTTCGAGCGGGTCAAGCGGTTCTCGGTGCTTCCGCGCGAGCTCACCGAAGCCGCCGGCGAGCTGACCCCCAAGCTCAGCGTCAAGCGCAAGGTGGTGATCGAAAAATACCGCGGCGTGCTCGAGGAGCTCTACGCGCACGCCGCCCCGCCCGGCGACTGACCGCGCGGCCTCTACGTCAGGGCTGAAAGCCGCGCAGCGCGGCGAGCAGCCCGGCGATGAGGCCCCGCAGGCGATCGAACCCCGGCTCGGCGACGGTGAACCTCTCTTCGTCCATGTAGAGATCGCGTCGCAGCTCGATCTGGATGGCGTGGATTCGATCCGCGGGGCGGCCGTGGTGGGCGGTGATGAACCCCCCCTTGTAGGGATCATTGGCCTCCACTCTGAGGCCGGCCGCCGCGAAGTGGCGCGTGACCAGGGCCAGCAGCGCGGGCGCGCAGCTCTGCCCCTCGCGGTCGCCCGGGACGACGTCGGCCCGCAGCCGTCCGAGGTCGGTGTGCCCGACGCGGCCGCGCGACGGCATCGAGTGCCCGTCGACCAGGACGGCGAACCCGAACTTGTCGCGGGCGCGCGCCAGAGAGCGTCGGAGCGCCTCGTGGTAGGCGGTGTGGATGACGGTGCGCCCGCGCCACTCGGGGAGCGTGAGCGGCCGGGCCAGCGCCGGCGCGCCGGTGGTCGTCACCGCCCAGATGAAGCCGCGTCCGTCGGCGTTGCGCGCGGTGGGATGCTCCGGCACGGCGCCCGGTGCGACGTCGTCAGGGTCGCGGTTGAGATCGCAAACGAACCGCGAGAGCTGCGCCGAGACGTAGGTCTCCGGCCCTTCGGGCTCACCGATGCGGTAGAGGCGATCGACGAAGAGATCGGCGTCCCCGCGCACGTCCAGCTCGGGCGTCAGCGTCTCCTCGTAGCCAGCCGTGCGGACGCCAGCGTGTGGAACGCTCACCACCACCGGCGTCGTCGGCTCGGCCGCCGACCGCGCGGTGAACGCACCCTCCACGATTCCCAACATCGCTATCCGCCTTCTAGCATGGCTAAAACGTCATTTTGTATCCGAGATCGGCGATCAAACCGGCGCTGTTTCCGTTGATCCGGTCGCCGGACGACGTTCGCCCCAGATCGATCCAGAGATAGCGGACCCCGATCGACAGCCAGCCCGGCTTGAGCGGATAGCTGAGCTCGCCGCCGCCGCCGAACGCGGGAGCGTTCACGACCGCCGTGTCGATGACGGTCGTTCCCGACGGGCTGGCGGTGACCCGGACCCAGCCCCATGACCAGCCCGCGTCGGCCTCCGCCGCCAGCCCGAGGGCGTAGGGGAGCGAGAACGCGGCGCGCGCCACGCCGAGGAGCGGAAACTGATTGGTCTCGAGCCGTGCCGTGCCGTTCATGTTGACGCCGCCGCCGGTGACGTCGCCGCGCAGAAAGCCGGCGGAGAATCCGGCCAGGAGATGGACGCGCCGTGCGCGGACCGGCAGGGGCGCCAGCCCCTCGACGAACGCGGCCGGCCCCACCGTCTCGCCGAAGTTCGTGAAGAGGCCGGTGCGCGCCCCGGCGATCAGGCGGACGGGCGGCGGCGTGACCTCCAGGCTGGCGTCGGCCCGCAGCGTCTCGGAGGCCATGACCGCCACGGTCTCCCGGTGGGGCTCGCGCGTCCGCTCGGGGACATACTCGGCGAGGTACTCCCCGTCGCGCGGCACGCGCACCTCCCGGATCCGCCCCTCGGGGGTCTCCCAAGAGAGACCCGAGACGGAGGTCGGCGTCCCGTGCTCGTCGACCGCCTGAACCCGTAGCTCGGTCCCCCGCTTTCCGTCGGCCACCAGGCGTGCCGCCCCCACCTGCAGCGAGAGCCGCACCGGCGGTCCGCCCGTGATGTGCAGGTTCTGGGTCGCCGCGACGTCGCCCAGGGTCGCGTCGACCACCACGTTCTCGCGCCCATCGTATCTCGCCGGCGGCACGATGGAGATGAGGCCAACCCCCGACGCCGTCAGCGCCACCGGCGTGGGGCGGCCGTCGACCCGCACGAACACATTGGCGGCCGAGGTGGCGTTGCCGAACCGGTCGCGCGCCGAGATGGAGAGCGAGATCGGCCGCCCGTCGCCGACGATCAGTTGATTGTTGCTGGCCGCGATGACCAGGCGGCGTGGCGGCGCGGCGCGGATCGGCACCGCCAGCTCCGCGTGCCCCGCGACAGCGCCGGGGGCGACGGCCGAGAGGGTGAGCGCCCCCGCCGCGACGCGCAGGGGCGCCTCGAACAGAAAGCGCGCCTCGCCGGGCGGCCCTCCCAGTGGATGCGCCAGGCCGGTCGAGGCCGACAGCGCCAGCTGGTTGGCGGCCACCGGATCGCCGTTCTCGTCCAGCGCGCTCACGGTGATCTCGCTGAAGCTCCCGACCTCCAGCGACGCGGGCGCCAGCAGGAGCACGCGCGGGAACGGCGGCAGCCGCAGATCGACTTCGGTCTCGCGCGTGCCGCCGCTGCGATCGACTGCCCGCGCCTGCGCGGTCCGCACGCCGGGCGGAACGTCGATGGGGATCTCGACGTGACCCTGCTTGTCGGCGACCAGCGGACCGAACTGACGGTCGCCGACCCGCATCGTCACCGCCGCGCCGCCGCTGGTGTGGAATGGAAACAGGGTCGAGCCTTCGAGCGCGATGCGCGTCGCGCAATGCAGGCGCGCCGCGCCGTTGCCGAGCTCGACCACCAGGAGCGCGACCTGGGGGAAGCGATCCGCGGGGGGGTGGTAGAGCGCCGTGAAATGCCCAGGCGCACCGGGACGGGGCGGATCGATCGTCCCCACCGTCGCCAGCGCACGCAGCGGGACGAAGCGCGCGGCGTCGGGGCCGCTCAGATCGATGAGGACCTCGACCTCCTGGTCGACGCCCAGCTTGAGCGAGGCGCGCGCGGGGGTGAGCGCGATGGTCGTCGACGCCGTCGTCGGCGTCGGCCTGGGGAGCCAGATCGGCGGCGCGCGCGCCGGCGCCGAGCGCAGTCCACGCGAGCGCAGTCCAGGCCAGCGCCAGGACCAGGACGGCGCGGGCGGCCGGCACGTCAAAGCTCCTGCGAGACGGGGAGCGTCAGGCGAAACACGGTGACGGCCGGCTCGATCCAGCTCCCCGGATCTTCGCACAGCACGAGGTCCCCACCGGCGCCGCGCGCGATTCTCGCGGCTCACCGCCAGGCCGAGGCCGGTCCCCTGCTCGTCCCCCTTGGTGGTGAAGAACGATTCGAACAGCCGCGATCGGACCGCCTTGGCGATGCCGGGGCCGTTGTCCGCCACCTCGAGGAGCGCAAAGCGGGGGTTCTCCGCCATCACGCGCGCACGCACCTGCACGATCGGGCCTGGCCTGCCGGAGACGGCGTCGAGCGCGTTGGCGAGGAGATTGATCAGGATCTGCTCGAGGGCGTGCGGCGCGGCGGCAACGGGCGGCACGTCGGGCGCGATCTGGGTGCGCAGCGTGACGCCCGCCTTGCGGAGGCGGAGGTCGAGCAAGGAGGTGACGCGCACGAGCACCGCGCCCACCTCGGTGCGTGCCCCGCTCCGTGATGGCCTTCGGGGTCGCAGAGCTGCTCGGTGAACAGGAGAAGCGGGCCGCACTGCAGGGGTTCTGTGACAAGTTGATGCTCGGGCTCTGGGACCACGCGCGCCAGCCGAACGAAAAGGAATGGAAGGTGACCCACGTGCTTCGCATGCCGCTGGATGAGGTCTCGGCCAAGGTCCGTACCGGTCCGCCTATCGACGACGAAGAGGATTACGCGCTCGATTCCTGGGCCGGAGTGATCCCGATTCACACCTTGACCGGTGCGGTGGAGCCGGACCCTAAGCTGCGGGCCGGCATCGAGACCCCCGAGTTCGTGACCAAGTTCCGCAAATGACTCGCATGCCGCAAGCCGGGTGATCGCCGCCACGCCGCCGGCGAGCCTCAGAACTTCAGTTGATCTGCGTGCCGAAAGTGCGCGGCTGATTGGTCGAGTACCGCACCTGCTGCGGGATGTTGAACTGGAAGCTGGTGTTATTGGCGCTGATCAGCGCCACTTCGTTCGTGAAATTCTCGCAGAACAGGTTCACCGACCAGTTGTCGTGGTTGAGAATCATGTGGAAATTCGCGATGTCATAGGATCGGCAGCTCAGTAGCCGAAGAAATACGCCACGTCGGTTGATGGACCGACAGCTGGTCGTCCACGCGTGCCGTCAGCTTGCCAGTCCGGCGCGAGCGCGGGCTGTAGGTCAGCGAGGCGCTGACAGTTTCCTTCGCCACGTTCAGGATCGGTACCTCGCAGCGTGGCCGGGGCGCCCGCTGGCACGGGCGCGTGCACGCCATCCGGCTCGGTCGCCACATTAGCCAGAAAATTCTGGAATCCGGCGTTGGGCTTGGTGATCTTGGAGTCGACATAGGAGCCGGCAACGGTGAACGTCCATTTATCGGCATTTTGGCCGCGATCTCGAGCTCTGGTCCGTAGGAGCGACCGTCGCCGGCATTGTTGTAGAACTGGTAGCCACAGGGCAGCGTGAACACCTGCTGGATGCCAAACCAGCGGATATAGTAGAAGTCGCTGTTGATCGTGAGCCGGTTGTCGAGCAGTCTCGCCTTCTCGCCTACCTCGTAGTTCCAGGCGTAGTCGGGGCCGAACTGCAGCGTGCCGGGCTGGCAGTCGATCGGCGGACCGGTTGGGAGGATCTGGTTGGCGCCGCCGGGCCGGAAACCCTTCGAAATCGTGGCGTACAGATTCAGGTCACCCGTCGGCTGGTACGACACATTGAAGCGCGGATTGTAGCCCTGGTTCCC
>CAVRRT010000058.1:0-20443 GCA_963723305.1 uncultured Pseudomonadota bacterium | reverse complement strand
GACTCGCCGCCTTCCGTTTCATCCCGCTGTTTAAGGAGTCTTCAATGTCCGAGTACCTGTTCACCTCCGAGAGCGTCACCGAAGGGCACCCCGACAAGCTGTGCGATCAGGTGTCGGACGGAATCCTCGACGCTCTCATCAAGGGCGACAAGGGGTCGCGGGTCGCGTGCGAGACGCTCACCAAGACCGGGTTCGTGATGGTCGCGGGTGAGGTGACCTCCTCGGCGCAGATCGACATCCCGAAGATCGTCCGCGGCGTCGTCAAGGAGATCGGTTACAGCCACTCCGACATGGGCTTCGACTGGAAGACCTGCGGCGTGATGGTCGCGCTCGAGCAGCAGTCGCCCGACATCGCCCAGGGCGTCGATGGCAAGGGCGTCTACACCCGCGACGAGCAGGGGGCCGGCGACCAGGGGATGATGTTCGGCTACGCCTGCGACGAGACGCCCGAGCTGATGCCGCTGCCGATCATGACGGCGCACAAGCTGTCGAAGAAGTTGGCCGACGTGCGCAAGAAGGGGGTCGTCGACTTCCTGCGGCCCGACGGCAAGAGCCAGGTTTCGGTGCGCTACTCGTCGGATGATCGGCCGCTCGGCATCGACGCGGTGGTCGTCTCGACCCAGCACAGCGAAGAGGTCAAGTACAAGACCCTCAAAGAGGCGGTGATGGAGGAGGTGGTCAAGCCCGTTCTCCCCGCCGCGCTGGTCTCGAACAAGACCAAGTTCTTCATCAACCCGACCGGCCGCTTCGTGGTCGGCGGTCCGATGGGCGACTCCGGCCTCACCGGGCGCAAGATCATCGTCGACACCTACGGCGGCATGGGTCGCCACGGCGGCGGCGCGTTCTCGGGCAAGGACCCCTCGAAGGTCGATCGCTCGGCCTGCTACTACGCCCGCTACATCGCCAAGAACGTCGTCGCGGCCGGCCTGGCCCGCCGCTGCGAGGTGCAGGTCGCCTACGCCATCGGCGTCGCCGAGCCGGTGTCGCTGCTGGTCCACACCTTCGGCACTGGCAAGATCTCCGAGGATCGCCTGGCCGAGATCGTGCGCGCCAACTTCGACTGCCGTCCGGGGGCGCTCATCCGCGAGCTGAACCTTCTTCGGCCCATCTACCAGAAGACCGCCGCCTACGGCCACTTCGGCCGGCAGGACGCCGACTTCTTCTGGGAGAAGACCAACAAGGCCGAGACGCTGAAGTCAGCGGCCCGCAAGTTCGTCGCTGCCAACGGCCACGCGAACGGCGGCGGCAACGGCAAGACCGGCGGCCTCAAGCGCCGGGCCGAGCGCGCGCTCGAAGCCTGAAGCACGCCGCACTCCGCGCCCCGCTCGAAGCCGACAGGCTCGTCGGCCGCAAGCGGTTCAGACGCTGGTCGAGCGGGCGCTCGAGCGGCGGCCACCGGACGAGCACCGTCCGATGGCCGTCCGAGCGGGCGCCTACCGTCAGTTGGTGGTGACGAGGTTGCAGCCCGGCTGGGAGGAGCAGGTGGTGGGGGTGAGCTGACTGCAGTCGGTGGGCGTCCCGGTGCAGTTCGTCGTCCCCGTCGACCAGCCCGAACAGTCGAGCTGCTCATCGCACACGGTCTCGCTGGTGATGGACCCACAGGGGGTGAGCGTCCCGGTGCAGTTCGTCGTCCCCGTCGACCAGCCCGAGCAGTCGAGCTGCTCATCGCACACGGTCTCGCTGGTGATGGACGCGCACGGCGTGATCGTCCCGCTGCAGGTGGAGCTCGCGGCGTTCCAGCTGCACCCGGCGGTCTCGATGCAATCGGTCATGTAGCTGGTGCTGAAGGTGGCGCAGGTGTACTCGCGGGTCCCGATGCAGGTTCCGGTGGTCGTCGTCGAGCTCGTGCAGCCGGGACAGTAGGTCGCGCTGCAGCCTTCGAGCTCACCGCAGGTGGCACAGGTGTACTCGCGGGTCCCGAGACAGGTCCCCGTGGTCGTCGTCGAGCTGGTGCAGCCCGGGCAATAAGTCCCGCCGCATTCGCCGAGCTCGCCGCATTCGAGGCAGCTGTAGGCCGGGGTCCCGGCGCAGTGCGGCCCGGTCGTGAAGATCTGCGTCGCCGGCGGGAGGTTCACCAGCGCCGACTTGCAGCAGATCTGCTGGTTGCAGTCCGAGCTCTCCTTGCAGGTCTTCTGGCAGGTCGTGGAGCAGATCCCGTCACAGCAGATCTCGCTGTTGGCGGTGTTGCAATCGGTCGACTGCGCGCAAGGCTTCGGGCAAGGGCTGTAGCTCGGATTGAGGCAGAGGCCGCTGGCGGTGATGGCCGGCTCGACGGTCGAGACAGAGGTGCAGCAGATCTCGCCGTTGGCGGTGTTGCAGTCGTTGCTCGTCCCGCAAGTCTTCGGACACTCCGAAGGGGGAAGGCAGAACGGCTGGTTGTAAATGCCGCAGCAAACGTCGCCGGTCGCGCAGTCGGTGTCGGCAGCGCAGAGCTGGATGGCGTCCGCCGGCGTGGTGCAGTACATGCCGGGGAGCGAGAGATTGACGCGCTCGCAGGCCTGGCCCTTGGTCGGGTCGCACTTCGAGTCGTCCGTGCACATGATCGGGCACTGCGCGGCCTGGCTACAGGCCTTTCCGGCCGGCCCGTAGTCGCAGCAGAGCTCGCCCGTGCTCGTGTCGCAGTCCGAGTCGGCGCTGCAGGTCTTCGCGCAGGTATCCTGGCAGATGCCGGTCCCCGCTGGAAGAACGGTGGTCGGCGGCGTGCTGCTGCTCTTGCAGCCAACGGAGGTGAACGTTAACAACAAGAGCCCCGCACCCAGTCCAAATGCACCTAGTCTCATAGTTAGCCTCCCAAATTTCCCAGATCACGTTACAGGGATTGCTCTCAGGTCGCAATATGCGTCCCTCGTTCGCGCAATCGCACACGCGATCACACGCCTGCGGCCCGAACGATCGGGCTCAGTGGGGCGCGGCGGGGATGAAGCGCGGAAGGAGGGGGGGCAGCGATGCGCCCGGCTTCGTGCCCGGATTCGTGCCCGGCTTCGTGGCACCGCTCGGGACCGGCGGCGCGGCGGGCGCGCTCGGCGGCGGGGGCGGCAGCTCCTCCTGCCCCTCGCTGACCTCCTGGCCAGGCTCGAGATCCGGCGTGTTGCTCGAGGGGCCCATGGCCGGCGCAAGATCGGGACGTTCGCCCTTCGCCTCGCGCACGTAGCGCATCATCGCGTTCACGCAGGTCACCTGCGCGCCGCGCACCGCTGCCAGGCTCCGCCCGTGTAGCCCCTCGACCAGAATCGAGAACGCCAGCACGTCCGGCCCGTCGCCCACCAGGCCGGAGAGGCAGGACTTGCCGCGCAGCGTGCCGGTCTTGGCGCGCACCCGCTCGGCGGCCAGCGTCCCCTTGAACCGGTTACGCGTCGTCCCGTCGACGCCGCCGACCGAGAGCGACTGCAAGAGCTCCGGCCCCACGCGCGGATCGAGGTAGAGCGATCGCAGGAGCGCCGCCATCGCGTCGGCGGTGATCCGGTTGGCGTGGCCGAGACCCGATCCGTTGCGCGAAACGTAGCTCGAGGGCGGCAGCCCGAGCTCGCCGATCACCTCGCGCAGGAGGTGCACGCCCTTCTCGCCGGTCGGCGCGCCGCCGTAGACCTCGGCCCCCGCCGCCTCCAGCACCCGCTCGGCGTAGTCGTTCTCCGAATCCTTGTTGATCTTGCGCATCAGGATCCCGAGCGGCGCCGATTCGTGCGCCGCCAGCAGCGGCCGCGCGCGCCCCAGGCGCAGCGCCGGCGTCGGCTCGACGCGGGCGTCGTCGCGCACGGCGATCCCCGCCGAGGCCAGCGAGGCCCGCATGAGCGCCGCCGCGTAGAGCGCCTGATGCGGGACGCGGCGGCGAAAGATCAGCGCGCCCCGCCCGACGCCAATCCGGCCGTCGACGTCGATCTGGATGCGCGATCCGGCGACCGAGAGGCGGACCGTCACCCGCGAGCCCCCCCGCGCCCTGGTCCGCACGGTGTCGTGCACGATGAACGACGGATCGGCCGGGGTGGTCGTCACCTCGGCGGGCAGGCCCGCCTCCGCCGCCGGACGGATGCGCACCATCATGATCCCGTGATCGACCACCAGCGGCACGCGCGGCGAGAGCTTCCCCAGCGCCTCCAGCTTGGCGTCGTCGCCGCCGTTGCCGGCCAGGCCCGCTTCGTCCTCGGTCGCCTCCTCGCCCGCGACCGGCTCGTCGGTGCCGATCCGCCGCGGGTCGGCCACCACGGCGCCGGCGATGCTGCGGACGCCGCGGCGGGCGAGCGCGGCGGCCATGGCGTCGAGATCGGCGCTGCTGACCGTCGGGTCGCCGCTGCCGCGCAGGAAGACGTCGCCCACCACCACGCCGTCGGCCGTGGGCGCGGCCCCGGTCAGCTCGGTCCGGAACCGCCAGTCGGCGCCCAGCCGCATGAGCGCCGTCGTCGTCGCCAGCACCTTCTGGTTCGACGCCGGGTCCATGAGGACCGATCCGCGCGTCTCGAAGAACAGCCGCCCGGTGCGCGCCTCGATGACGCGCATTCCGACGCGCGTCCGGCGGAGCGCGCTGTCGTGCAGGATCTCCCGCAGCGCGGTCTGCATCCGGACGATCCGATCGTGGTCGCGATCGTCGGGCGGCGGCTCAGGCGCCACGTCGGCGACGCGCGCCTGCTTGACGGGCGCGGGCGTCGCGTGGTGGTGCGAGACCGCAGCGCGCGCCGGGGAGAGGCCGGCAGCGGCGGCCAGGCCGGCGGCAAAGATCAGCAGCGCTCGCCGGCCGGTCATTTCGCGCCCGCGCACCGAAAGCCCAGGTCGCCGTCCCGGTGCTCCGGGGCCCAGGCATTCCGGTTGGCGGAGCGCGGGCCGACGAAAAAGCTGCAGCAGGACCCGCCGCGCACGACGCGCCGGCCGGGGTCCTGGTCGTACTTGTCCGCCACCCACTCCCAGACGTTGCCCCCCATGTCGAGGAGACCATAGGGGCTGGCGCCCGACGGGTACTGCCCGACCGCCACGGGATGGCCGGGGTTCTTGCCGGCGCATGGCCCCTCGCCCTCGAAGTTCCCCCAGTTGGCGCGCGCGCAATCGAGCTCGTTTCCCCAGGGGTACTCGCGCCCGTCGGTGCCGCGCGCCGCCTTCTCCCATTCAGCCTCCGACGGGAGACGCCCGCCTGCGAACTTGCAGTAGGCCTGCGCGTCGTTCCAGTCGACGCCGGTGACCGGCAGCTTGGCCTCCGGACCCGCGGCGCCGCCGCTCTTCGGCCTGTCCGACGCCGCCTTGCACTTCGCCGCGGCGACGCACGCCGCGTAGCCGTCGCGTGTGACCTCGGTGCGATCGATGGCGAAGCTCTTCACCGTCACCTTGCGCGCCGGGCGCTCGTCCTCGTCGCCGCGCGTACTTCCCTCGGT
Source organism: uncultured Pseudomonadota bacterium (assembly GCA_963723305.1). GTDB lineage: Bacteria > Myxococcota_A > Polyangia > Fen-1088 > Fen-1088 > JADGRB01. The sequence continues at coordinate 15,089 of CAVRRT010000058.1, read as the reverse complement.
GAAGGGGCCGGCCGGGATCACCACGCGATCGTGCGGGACCGATCGACTGGGGCGGGCGGCCGTCGCGACGATCGCGGCCAGGATGAGCCACCGCGCCATGCGGGAAGCTTAGTCGAGCCGGTCGATGAGCGCGCGCGCCTGCTCGGCCCAGGGGGTCGCCGCGGGCTCGAGCGAGAGGTAATGCTCGAGGTGCGCCCGGGCCGCGGCGCGGCCGCCCAGCCGCTCGAGCGCGACCGCCAGGTTGTAGTGGGCGTCGGCGAAGTCGGGCGCCGTCTGCAGCACGCGGCGCAGCTCTGCCACGGCCAGCTCGAGGTCGCCGTTTTCCAGCACCAGGTTCGCCAGGTTGAAACGCGCCTCCGGCTGATCCGGATCGAGGGCCAGCGCCGCCTCGAACGCCTCCCGCGCGGCCGCCGTGTCGCCGCGCCGGTAGGCCAGGCTGCCGAGGTTGGTGCGCGCCGCGGCCAGCCCCCCGTCGAGCGCCAGCGCCTCGCGGTAGCACTTCTCCGCGCGCGCCTCGCCCTCTTCGCCGCTGCCGAGCTCGGCCCGGGTCCCCTCGACAAACCAGTCGTAGGCTTGCCGCCTCGCCGAGCCAGCGTGGCCACCAATCGCGTCGGGGGCCGGCGAGCTTTGCTCAACGGACCCCATCGCGGGGGGGTTTGGGGACCCTCCCAGGGTCCCCATCCTATCGGATTGTCGCGCCAGCTCGGCCAACCCGAAATCGAACAGCTTCTGGCCCGATGACTCGAAGGCGCTCCCTTCGTCGACGACCACCAACTTGGTTCCGTCGAAGGCGACGCGCAGCCGATCGAGCGGCCGGTCGACGTGGGGAAGGGAGGCCCGGACCTCTTCGATCGCCTTGCGGATCTCGGCCGCCTTGAACCCGCGGTCGACCAGCTCCTTGGCCGCCTTGACGCTGATCAGGTCCTGGAACGAGTAGAGCGGCTTGCCCCCCGCCGCACCGACGGGCCGACGAACCCCACCTGGGCCCAGTAGCGAAGCTTGCTCTCCGGTACCCCGAGGATCTTGGCGGCGCCGGCGTAGCTGTAGATCGCTTCCTCCATCTCAGAACGTCGCTTCGACGTCGATGTCGATGAAGACCTTGGCCGCCTGCGCGCGGATCGTGATGTGGGTGCGGACGGCCGTGGTCGCCGCGCCCGCGACCCGCGCCGCCTCGCGGGCGGCCAGCGCCTCGACGTGCGCGCTCGCTTGCGCGTCGGTCTCCAGCAGCGCCGCCAGCCGCCGCGCCGTCCCCGCGTCGCAGGCATCGCGCAGCAGAAGCTCCAGCGCCGGCAGGTCGATGGTCAGCATGGTCGACCCGAAGTAGGCATCGCGCCCGTTGCGGGTCTGCCGCTGCCCTTCGGAGATCACCTCGGCGCGCGACAGCACCAGCTCCAGCGCCGTCCGCGACAGCCGCTCGCGCACCTCCCGCTCGAAGAGCGCGATCTGCGTGGCGCGCGCCATGGGCCGCCGCGCCGCCAGCGCTGGTTGTGCTCCAGCCTCTGGTGTCGGCAGCGGCTCGGGTGAGCGTGATCGCCTGCGTTCCGTCATGATCGCCAAAACAAGCTCAGGGGGAATGTGGGAGTGCGGGAGTGCGAGTGCGGGAGTACGGGTTGTCGAGGAAGTGGCGATCGTACCAAGAGTCGAGGGCGGAGCGCAAAAATGGGCCCGGTCGAGGTATGCTGCCCGTCAGATGCCGCCCGGGCTGGATCTGGGGAAATTCCCCATCTTGGTCGTCGACGACGAGTCGGACAACCTGGACGCGTTCCGCTTCAATTTCGGCCGCACCTTCAAGCTCTTGCTGGCCGGCAGCGGCGAGGAGGCGCTGGCGCTGGCGCGGAACGAGGACGTGGCGGTCATCGTCACCGATCAACGGATGCCGCGAATGACCGGCCTCGATCTGTTGAAGGCGGCCAGAGAGATCCGCCCCGACGCGGTGGGGATCATCGTGACCGCCTTCACCGACGTCGACGTGCTGATCGAGTCGATCAACCTGGGGCGCATCTACCGCTACGTCACCAAGCCGTGGGACTCGAAGGAGCTGCGCGGCGTCCTCACCCACGCGGTCGAGCGCTTCGCGCTCCTGCGGGAAAACCGCCGGCTCGAGGAGCAGCTCTCCGCTTACGTCGGGATGCTGTCCAAGGAGGCGCACAGCGCCTTCAGCTTCGGCGCCATCGTGGGCGATTCCCCCTCGCTGCGCGAGGTGCTGGCGCGCGTCGAGCAGGTGGCGCAGACCTCGTCGACCGTGCTCTTGCGCGGGGAGACGGGAACCGGCAAGGAGATGGTGGCGCGCGCCATCCACATCAACAGCGCGCGCGAGTCGCGTCCGTTCGTGCGGGTCAACTGCGCCGCGCTGGCGCAAGGCGTGCTGGAGTCGGAGCTGTTCGGCCACGAGAAGGGGGCCTTCACCGGCGCCGTCGCCCGCCGCCTCGGCCGGTTCGAGCTGGCCGACGGCGGCACGCTGTTCCTCGACGAGGTGGGCGATCTGCCGCTCGACGTACAGGTCAAGCTCCTGCGCGTGCTGCAGGAGCGGGAGCTGGAGCGGGTGGGAGGCGCCGAGACGATCAAGGTCGACGTGCGGATCGTGTCGGCGACGCACCGCGATCTGGAGAAGCAGATCGCCGAGGGAACGTTCCGCGAAGATCTCTACTACCGCCTCAACGTCTTCCCCATCGTGTTGCCGCCGCTGCGCGATCGGCCGAGCGACATTCCGCTGCTGGCCGAGCACTTCCTGCAGAAGTACGTCTCCGGCGCCGGCAAGGCGGTGCGCGGGATCGACGCCTCGGCCGTGGCTGCGCTCTGCGCCTATCCCTGGCCGGGGAACGTCCGTGAGCTGGAGAACGTGGTCGAGCGGGCGCTCATCCTGGCCCGCGGCCCGGAGATCACCGGCGCCGATCTGGAGTTCACGCGGCGTCCCAATGCTGCCGCCGCGGCGCCCGCCCGGGCCGGCGGCGACGTCGGCACGCGGCCGCTGGGCGAGCGGCTGCACGAGCAGGAGCGGGCGGCCATCGTGGCGGCGATCGACGCCGCGCAGGGGAACATCGCGCACGCCGCACGCGCGCTGGGGATCAACCGCTCGACCCTCTATTACCGCCTGCGCAAGCACGGCCTCGAGCACCTCTTGCCCATGAAGGACCCGCCCGCCGGCGGCGATCCGGGCGGCACACCGAGCGGTCCGCCGCCACAATAGAGACATGAAGCTCCTCTTCGTCATGGATCCGCTCGCGCGGCTGCAGATCGCCGGCGACACCACCTTCGCCATCATGCTGGCGGCGCAGGCCCGGGGACACGAGATCTGGTTCTGCGAGCCGCGCCACCTCTCGCTCGAGCACGCCGACGCGGTGGCGCGCGCCTGGCCGGTGACCGTCCGGCGGGTGGTCGGCGATCACTACCTCCTCGGCCCGCAGGCGACGGTTCCGCTCGCCAGCTGCCAGGTGGTGTTCATGCGCAAGGACCCGCCCTTCGACCTCGACTACTACTTCGCGACGCTGATGCTGGAGCGAGCGCGGGGGAAAACGCTGCTGGTCAACGATCCGCGCGGCCTGCGCGAGCAGAACGAGAAGCTGGCGGTGCTGCAGTTTCCCGACCTCTGCCCCCCCACGGTGGTCACGCGCGAGGCCAACCGACTGCGCTCGTTCCTGGCAGAGCAGGGGGGGGAGATGGTGGTGAAGCCACTCGACGCCTCGGGCGGGTACGGGGTGTTTCACGTGCGCCGCGGCGACCCCAACACCGGCGCCATCCTCGAGCAGTCGACCAACCTCGGCCGCCGCTGGATCATGGGGCAGAGGTATCTGCCGGAGGTCCGCCGGGGAGACAAGCGGATCCTCCTCGTCGACGGCGAGCCGCTGTGCGCGATCCTGCGCGTGCCGGCGCCCGACGACGCGCGCGGCAACCTTCACGTCGGCGCCAAGCCGATGGCCACCAAGCTCGATGATCGGGATGAGGCGATCGTCCGCGCGCTCGGCCCCTGGCTGCGTCAATGCGGACACTTCTTCGTGGGGCTCGACGTGATCGGCGGCTGGTTGACCGAGGTCAACGTCACCAGCCCCACCGGCATCCTCGAGGCCAACGTGCTTTACGACGACGCCTACGAGGTGAAGGTGGTGGAGCGGCTGGAACAAAAGATCGCCGCCGGATGACCGTGGCGCCTCGCGCGCCCGCGGCGTGCGTGGCGCTCCTCGCACTCTTCCTGGCCGTCCTCGGTATCTTCACTTCCCGCGCGGCCTCCGCGGACGGCGATAGCGCCGGTCGCGACGCCAGCACCAGCCCGCTCGTGCTGCTGGTGCAGGGGGACGCGCTCCTGGCCTCCAAGCCGGACTCGGCCGCAGATCCGCAGGACGCGCCCGCCGGCGCGGCGTTGCGCCTGCGTCGCGTGCGGGTCGGCGACGACGTGGCGCTGGGCGACTATCGCCTCCGCGTCCTTTTCGAGGGAGACGCAGAGACCGCCGCCGGCACCCCCTTCACGCCGCTCGCCGGCGGCCGCCTGCCGTTCGGCGGACCGGTGCGCGTGACCGAGGCGTACCTCTCGTGGGATCGATACCGCACGTTCCGGATCGACGCCGGTTCACTGCGCGTCCCGTTCTCCCTCTCCCGCCAGATCGACGAGGGGGAGCTCCGGCTGCCGGAGCGGGCGCCGTTCGTCGACGCGTTTCTCCCCGACTATCGCCTCGGCGCCGCGCTGGGCGGCGATCTCGGCGAGCTCGTCTATCAGGCGGCCGTGATGAGCGCCTCTCCTCTGCTCGACGGCCAGCTGTTCGAGCGGGGCGTGCTGGTCGCCGGCCGGGTGGTGGCGGAGCCGCTCGGACCGGTGGGCCTCGTCCCCTGGCGGCGCCCGGCGTCCGATCCCTGGGACGACTGGTTTCGGTTCGCCGCCGGGCTCTCCGTCCTTTACGGCACGCTCGCCGCGCCCAACACCCTGGCGTTCGATCCCGAGTTTTCAGCCGTCTGGCGATCGTTCGTGGTGACGGCGGAGTATCTCTTCTCGGTGCGCTACGCGCACGGGGCCGACGTCGTCCCTGGAAGCACGGAGCAGGGTGCGGCGATCGAGCCCGGGGTGACGGTGCTCGGCCGCCGCCTGGACCTCACGGCGCGGGGCGACTGGGAGCGGGTGGCGGCAGCGAACGTCTGGGGCGTCGGCGCAGGGGTGACCGCCTACGCGCCCGATCCGCGCCTGCGCCTCGACGCCGGCTTCGAACGGCGCTGGACCGATCCCGCCGGCCCCACTCTCGGCGCCGGCTCGTACTGGGCGATCGTCCGGCTCACCGTCGCCGTGAACTAATGGGGTACAAAGATCTGAGGCTGCTGTTGGGGGGGCGCCGGAACCGGCCGGATGGCGTGCCGCTTCTTGACCGGCTTGGGCGCGATGGCCTCGTCGTTCGCCGAGGGGGGCGGAGCCGCCGGCACCACGGTCCTCTGTTTGCGTCCGTCCGGGCAGCCGTTCTTGGCCGGATCCGAGGAGGCCACGCCCGGCTTGCTGGGGCAGGCGTCATCGGCGTCCGAGATGCCGTCGCCGTCTGAATCGATGAACGGGCAGCCCGGGCGCTTGGGATCGGGCTTGGGGCCGGGCGGCGTGACCGGGCAGGCGTCGTCGACGTCCGGCACGCCGTCGCCGTCCTCGTCGTTCTCGGGACAACCCGGGCGGAAGGGGTCGGGATGCGGGCCGGCGGGGACGTCCTTGCACTGATCCTCGTCGTCGGCGACGCCGTCCCGGTCGGTGTCGGGGATGGTGATGTGCCAGGAGCCGTGACGCACCTGGGGCTCGCTCGTCGTCTCCTTGGGCGCCAGCGCCGCGCGGCCGAAGTGGTAGGTGAACGAGGCGCCCAGGCTCCAGGCGAGGCCGTCGTTGCTGTCGTGGGAATCGGGGTTGATGAAGTCGCCGTAGCGGAAATAGGGCCCGATGCTGAAGCCGGGAACGTCCGGCAGATCGAAGTCGATCCCCAGCCCGACGTCGAACCCGAACGTCCAGGCGTAGCCCGTGGAGACCGGCCCCAGCGCCAGATCGGCGTAGAGGCGGCCCCAGGTGTAGGCGAACGGCTCGAAGCGCGTGCCGATGCCGAGCATCAGCGCGTGGTTGGGCCCCGGCAACCACCACTGGCGCAAGGTCAGGAGGGCGGCGAAGCCATGTTTGATGTCGTAGGTCCCGCGGATGGAGGTGAAGAAGAGCGTGGAGTCGGTGGTTGGAAACGCGTTGAACGAGGTGATGGTGCCGCCGGAGCCGACATCGAGCCCGAGCGCGGTGTGCAACGTCCAGTCGTCGCCGGGATCGGCCGGTGATTGGTCGCGCGACAACAGGGGGGCCGCACCAGCGGTCCGGCCGGCCGCCAACCATCCGCTCACCACGACGGCGAGCGCGACGATCGTCCGCAGCCGCCTGGCGACGCCCCTCCCTCCTCCTGCTGTTCGCGACTCGCTCGACATAGTCCGCATATTGCCAGAAGCGCCCGCCGACGACGATTATCCCGATCGCCCGCAGGCCGGTGGCTGTCGAGGTCTACTCGGATCGAACTCGGATTAACTGAAGCCGGAATTCGCGGATCGCGCGAACGCTAAGGAAGCCGCAGCATCGGTGCGCGCGCCAGGAGCGCCTCCAGCTGGCGGCGGCCGTCGGGCCAATCCCCCAGCCCCGAAGCGGCGTTGAGGTGACCGCGCGGCCCGGCGTCGACGAACGCCGCGCCCCAGGCGGCGGCGAACGCGCGCGCCCGCCTGATCGTCACGTAAGGATCGTCGTCGCTGGCGACGACGGTGGCGGGAAAGGGGAGCGCGGTCATCGGCATCGGCGCGAAGCCGCGCGTCTCGGCCGGAGTGTGTGCCGGCGAGTCGACGTCGGCCGGCGCGACCAGCAGCGCCGCCGCGATCCGCGCGGCGAACGGACGCCCGGCGGCGTGGGCGACGAGCGCGCAGCCGAGGCTGTGCGCCACCAGCACGACCGGCTCGCTCGCCGCCTCGACCGCGGCGGCGAGCGACGCCAGCCAGGCCTGCCGGTCGGGACGATCCCAGTCGCGCTGGACGACCCGGAGGTGCCGTGGGTAAAGAACCTCCCAGCGCGTCTGCCAGTGCTCCGGTCCCGAGCCGCCGAGCCCGGGCAGGATCAACACCAGCGGGGGCGACACCAGCGGTTGGCTCAGAGGGGACATCTCCCCGGAGCAGCGTCACGCTGCCGGTCTCGGTTCATCGCGTGCGACGATCCGACGCCGCCGACTGTGCCGGCTGGCGGAGGCGCGAGAAGAACGACCGAAGCAGCGCCGCTCCCTCGGCGGCCAGCACGGCGGGGACCACCTCCACCCGGTGGTTGAGGCGCGGATCGTCGACCAGCGTGTAGAGCGTCCGCACGGCGCCGGCCTTGGGATCGTCACAGCCGAAGTAGAGCCGGCGCAGGCGGGCGTTGACCAGCGCGCCGGCGCACATCGGGCAGGGCTCCATCGTGACGTAGAGGTCGGCGCCGGTCAGCCGCCAGCTGCCGAGCGCGGCGGCGGCGCGCCGCAGCGCCAAGATCTCGGCGTGGGCGGTGGGATCGCTGGCCGTCTCGCGCTCGTTGTGAGCGATGGCGACGATCTCGTCGCCGACCACGACCACCGCGCCGACCGGCACCTCGCCCCGGCCGCCGGCCTCCTCGGCCGCAGCCGAGCGCCCGGCGCATGAAGGCCAGCTCCCGCTCGCCGACGGCGGCGCAGACCGGGCACGGGAAGCGAGACAGAGGCGGCGGTGGTCATCGGGAGGGCTTATTCTATTATCATTCCAGTGCCGAAACCCGAGATCGATCTGTCGTTTCGCGCGCTATGTCGCGGCCCGAAAGGGGGACGCGGCGGCCCGCTCACGTGAGGGGGCCGGCCTACGCCTACGGCGGCGACATCAAGGTGCGCGCCGCGCTCGACCGCGTCCGGCCGGTGACCCTGGCCGTGGAGGCGGCCGTGCGCCTCTGGCAGTCGATCGAGAAGAGCCGGATGCTGGGCACGGCGGTCAAGGTGACGGGCAAGCAATTTCCGCGCATCGCCAAGCTGGCCGAGCGCTGCGCCGACACGCTGCGGATCCCGCTGCCGACGCTCTACGTGTCGCCCAACATCGGATCGCTCAACGCCCACACCTTCGGCACCGCCGAGGATCCGTACATCGTGCTCAACGCCGCGCTCATCGATCACCTGTCGGAGACCGAGCTGCTGGACGTGATCGGCCACGAGTGCGGCCACATCCAGAACAACCACGTCGTCTACATGACGACGCTGCACTTCCTCACCCACGCGGCGAACGTGTTCCTGCGCTGGAGCGTCCGGCCGGCGGTGCTGGCGCTCAACGCCTGGGCCCGGCGCGCCGAGATCACCTGCGACCGAGCCGGCCTCATCTGCACCGGCGACCTCGAGGCGTCGATCGGCTGCCTGGTCAAGCTGGCGCTCGGGTCCCACAAGCTCTACAGCGACGTCAACCTCGAGGAGTACCTGGCCCAGATCGACGAGGCGCAGAAGGGAATCGGCAGGCTCGACGAGCTGGGCCGCACCCACCCCTATCTGCCCAAGCGGGTGGCGGCGCTGCGCCTGTTCGCCGAGACCGCCTATTTCAAGGGTCTCAAAGGGGACTCGAACGGGGCGGCCACCGGAACCTCCAAGCAGGAGTGCGACGCGCGCGTCGGCGAGCTGCTGTCGGTGCTGAAGTGAGCGCTCCCGAGGGGGCGGCGCAGGGTCTCGACGCGCGCAAGGCGGCGATCCGCGGCGTGCTGGCCGATCTCGGTGCGCTGGCCGAGGGGGCTGGGATGCCGTTCGTCGCGCGCGACGTGCGGGAGACGCGGCTGCCGAAGCTCGACGACGAGCGCTTCACCGTCGTCGTGCTGGGCGAGTTCAACCACGGCAAGTCGACGTTCATCAACGCGCTCCTGGGCGCGCCGGTGCTGCCGACCGGCATCACGCCGACCACCGCGGTGCTGGCGCACGTCACCCACGGGGCACGCGCCGGGGCGACGCTGGTCGGCGAGGACGGCGCGCGCAAGCCGATCGCCGTGGAGGCGCTCGGCGACTGGCTCACCGTCGACGGAGCGGCGAAACGGGCCGACCAGGTCAACCAGCTCAAGAAAGACGGCAAGGGCAATGGGGAGAGCACGACGTTTCACCACGTCGAGCTCACGCAGCCGGCGGCGCTGCTCGAGAACCAGCTCACCATCGTCGACACGCCCGGCGTCAACGACATCAACGAGCAGCGCGCCGAGATCACCTACGGCTACCTGCCGCGCGCCGACGCGGCGGTCTTCCTGCTCGACGCGACGCAGATCCTGACCGCCTCCGAGCGGCAGTTCCTCGAGGAGCGCATCCTGCGCTCCACGCGCGATCGGCTGCTCTTCGTGGTGGCGAAGACCGATCTGCTCGACGAAGCGGAGCTGGCCGAGACGCTGGCCTTCGCCAAGCAAGCACCTGGCGGCCATCGTCCCCGAGCCGGCGATCTTCCCGGTTTCGGCCAAGCGCGCGCTGGCGGGCGATCGCGCGGGCTCGGGCATGGACGCCTTCGTCGACGCGCTGGGCGCGACCGTCGCGCACCAGCGGCGCCGCCTGCTGCTCGATCACGCGCTCGGCGACGCCGCCCGCCTGTCGGCCTTCGTCCGCCAGAGCCTGGCCATTCACCGCCGCTCGCTGGAGCTGCCGCTCCCCGAGCTGGAGCAGCGGATCGGCCGCGCGCACGAGCGGCTGCGCTCCGGGCAAGAAGGTGCTCGAGACGGCGGCCGCCACGGTGCGCGCCGAGACCGCCGCGCTCAAGGCGCGCGTGCGCCAGGATCTGGCCGATTTCAACGCCCGAGCTGCGCACCGCCGTGGCCGCCGACATCGACGCCGTCGACGCCGCCGACATCCGTCGCTACCTGTCGTTCTTCGTACAGGACACCTGGAAGGCCTGGACCGAGGCCGAGGGCGAGCGCATCTCGGCGGAGCTCGAGAAGCTCGCCGAGACGGTGATCCAGGTGGCGAACGAGAACATCCGCGAGGTGCTCGACTGCGTCGCCGCCGAGCTGGGCCCGGCCGACACCAAGGTCGAGATCAAGGTCGACACGCTCCGCTACGACGCTTCGATCTTCGCGCTCGGCGCGCTCGGCACCACGGTGTTCCTGTTCGTCGACGGCCTGGTGGGGGGGTGCTCACGCTGGCGGCGCCGCTCCTGGCGTTCGTGCTGCGCGGGAAGGTCGCCGCCGAGGTGAAGCTCGAGGCCAAGGCGCAGGGACCGCTGGCGGTCGACCGGGTCGCGGCGCTGGTCGGACCGAAGCTGGACGAGATCATCGACGGTTTTGGCGCGCGCCTCCTGGAGTTCGTGGCGCAGGCGGGCGACACGCTGGCGCGGGGGATCTCCGAGGTGCTCGATCGCGCGCTCGCCGAGCGGCGCGGCGCCGACTCCAAGGCCGCCGACGCGGCGCGCGCCGCCGGGATCGACGCCGCGCTCTCGGAGCTGCGGGCGATCGACGAGCGGATCGCCGACATCCGCCAGAAGGTCTGGGCGCCCGAGACAACCTGATGGGGATCCTCGATCGCATCGCCGGAACGCTCGACGAGCTGACCGGCGAGGGGCGGGCGGCGATCGCCGACGAGATCGCGCGCGCGCGGGCGCTGTCTGCCGCGGGCGATCCGGCCGGCGCCGAGGCGCTGCTGTTCGAGATCACCGGCCGCGCGCCCGACGCCGCGGAGGCCTCCCTGGCGCTCGGCGAGCTGCGGGCGCAGCGGGGGGCGCTCGAGGAGGCGGTGGCGCCGCTCGGGCGGGCGGTCGATCTCGACGGTGGCAACCCCCGCGCCTGGTGCGCGCTCGGCGAGGCGCTGGCGGCGCTCGGGCGCACCGACCCGGCGCGCGATGCGCTCCGCCGGACGCTCGCGCTGGCGCTGGGCGGAGAGGCGGCGGAGCTGCGCCGGCGCGCCACCGGGGCGCTCGGGCGGGTTTACGCGGCGTCGGGCAAGCTGACCCACGCCGCGCGCGAGCTGCGCAAGGCGATCGAGCTCGGTGGACCGAACGGCGCGGACGATCGCCGGCTGGCCCTCGACTACGGGCGGGTGCTGGCCCGTCTCGGTGAAGGGGAGGCCTCGGAGTGGCTCACGCGCGCGGCCCGGGCCGAGGGGGCCGATCCGGCGATCTTCGCGGAGGCGGCCGCGCACGTGCGCGATGAGGCGCGCGCCGAGGCGCTGCTGCGTGAGGGGCTGGCGCGCGCGCCAGGCGACGTCCCGCTGCAGGCGGCGCTGGTCCGATTTCTCCTGCGGGCCGGCCGTCTGGAAGAGGCGAGCGCGCTTGCCGGCGCGACCTCGGCCGCGGCGCCCGGCGACGTGCGCGCCTGGGCGGCGCTTCGAGAGGCGAGCGCGCGGGGCGGCCGGTGGCGCGAGGCGCTCGCCGCGGCGGCGCGCGAGACCGCCCTGGGGGCACCGCCGCCGCCGGAGGCCCGCGTCGCGCTGGCGCTGGGGGCGGAGGATCGCGAGGCGCTCGCCGAGCTGGCGCGCACCCGGACGTCGCTCCCCGCGCTGGGCGCATTCGTGGCGGGAGACGCCACGCTCGCCGATCTGCAGGCGCTCGGCCGGCTGGCACCCGACGAGGCGAGCCGCCGCTTCGTCGCGCGGGCAGGCGCGCCCGCGCCGCCGCCCGCCGGGCAGCTCGCCGGCCTGCTCGGCTGGGCCCACGACTTTGCCGGGGCGACGCCCGCCCTGCTCGGTCTGACGACGGCCATCGGCCGGGCCGCCGAGGCGTTCGACCGCCCGTTGCTGATCGCGGTCATGGGCGAGTTCAACGCAGGTAAGTCGTCCTTCGTCAACGCGCTTTGCGCGGCCGAGGTCGCGCCGACCGGCGTCACGCCCACCACCGCGACGATCAACGTTCTTCGCTATGGCGCCACGCCCGAGGCGCGCGTGATCCATCACGACGGCTCGACCCGAACCATTCCCGCCGCCGAGATCGCGGCGTTTCTGGCCACGCTGCGCGACGCCGACGCCCGCGACGTGCGCCTCTGCGAGATCTTCCTTCCCGTCGAGACGCTCCGGCGTGTCGAGATCGTCGACACCCCCGGGTTGAACTCGATCCGGCCGGAGCACGAACGGGTGGCGCGCGACTTTTTGTCCGACGCCGACGCCATCGTCTGGGTGTTCGCGGCCGGGCAGGCGGCCAAGGCGACCGAGCGCGAGGCGCTGGCGCTGGCGCACGCCGCCGGCAAGCGGGTGGTCGGCGTGCTCAACAAGATCGACCGCGCCGAGGCCGGCGAGGTGAGCGCGCTCGTCGGTCACGTCGAGCGGACGCTGGGCGATCTGGTCGATCCAGTGGTGCCGTTCTCGGCCACGCGGGCGATCGCGGCGCAGAAGGCGGCGCAATCGGATCCCGGGCTGGCGGCGCTGATGGAGGTGCTCGATCGCCGGTTTCTTTCCGACGCGCGCGCGCTCAAGCGGGCCACCGCCACCGCCGCGCTGGCGCGCTTTCTGGAGGCGGCCCGGGCGGCGGCGCCCGCGCCGGCCGCCCCCGACCCGGGGAGCGCGCGGCGGGCCCTGGCGACGCTGGGACAGCGTCTGCGAAGCGCGCTCGACGCCGAGCGGATCGCGCTCGGGGCGCGGATCGAAGACGGATACCGGCGGGCGGCGTTCGAGGTGCGCGAGTTCGTGCAGCCGCGATCGTGGCTCGGCGGCGAGCACCGCGCGACGCCGGCCGACGAGGAATTTCTGGCCGAGCTGCTGGAGGACGCCGTGGCGCGCGCGGCCGACGGCACGCGGGCCGCGCTGCGGGCGGCGCTGCGACCTGACGAGGAGGCCGGCGAAGACCCGGCCCAGACGGCGAAGGTGCGCGCCCGGGCTGCCCGTGCCATCGAGGCGGCGATCGATCGCTTCGCCGCCTACGCGCGCGGGGTGATCGAAGGGGGCGCGGTGCCCGACTTCTTCCGCCACCAGCTCCCCCGCCTGCGGCTCGAGATCGCGGCCATCCGCGACGTCCTGCTCCGTCGGGCGCCGGCGCCCGAGGAGCCGCTCTTCGTGGGCCTGAGGCGCGATCTCGACGCCGCCTTCATGGACGCCGAGACCGCGCTCGACCAGGCTGCCAGCGACGAGGTCATGCGAACCCTCATCCACGACGAGCAGATCGCGCGCCCGCTCGAGGCGCTGGCGCGCGCGGTCGGCGCCATCGCCGCGCCGTAGCTGCGCGTCGGCCGCCGTTGCGTGTGCGCTCACCGCGCCGTAGCTGCCCGTCGGCCGCTGTTGCGGGCGCGCTCACCGCCCTCGCTGTGCCGCAGGTGCCCGTCTGCCGCCGTTGCTGGCGCGCTCACCGCGCCCTCGCCGTGCGGTGGCGCGCGTCAGCGGCGCTGGCACCCCGGGCAGAAGAAGGTCGCCCGGCCGGCGTCGATGCGCCGGCGAATCGCGGCGCCGCAGCGGGGGCAAGCCTCGCCTTCGCGGCCGTAGACCAGAAGCGCGGCCGCGTTGTCGCCCTGCTGCCCGTCGACGTCGACGTAGTCGCGCAGGGTGGTGCCGCGACGGGCGATCCCGCTCTCCAGGACGGCGCGGACCGCCGCCAGGAGCTCGTCCGCCCGACGGGCCAATCGTTTGGCCGGGATCGCCGGGTGCGCGCCCACCCGGAACAGCGCTTCCGCGACGTAAATGTTCCCCAGCCCCGCGATGCGGCGCTGGTCGAGCAGGAAGGCCTTGATCGGCGTGCGGGCGGCGCGCAGCGCGGCGGCCAGCGCGGGCGCGTCGAGCTCGGTGAGCGGATCGGGGCCCAGCGCGGCCAGCGCAGGATCACCGGCGACCGGCCGCCCCGGCGTCACCCAACCGAAGCGGCGCGCGTCGACGAAGCGGAGCTCGTCGCCGCCGGCGAGCGCGAACACGACGTGCGTGTGCGGGAGGCGGGGGGCCGCCTTCGGCTGAACGCGCAGCCGCCCAGTCATCCCCAGGTGGAGGATGACGCCGTCTTGGCGGCCGACGTCGACTTCTTGGCGGCCGACGTCGACTTCTTGGCGGCCGACGTCGACGAGGATGTACTTGCCGCGCCGGCGTACACCGGCGATTGCCCGCCCGACGGTGACGGCGCGCAGCCCGCGCAGATCGACCTTCCGTCCGAGGTGAAGCCCCTGGCCGCTCCACCAGACCCCCTCGATCCGCCGCCCGCGCAGGAGCGGGTCGAGGCCGCGGACGATCGTTTCGACTTCCGGAAGCTCGGGCATCGCCCCGCCTAGACCTTCACTCCGGCCTGGGAGAAGCCGTCTGCCAGCCGGGCGAAGTCCGCCACCGAGAGCTCCTCGGCGCGCCTCGTTCCCGCGATGCCGCTCGCCGCCAGCGCCGCGATTGTCATCTGGTCGCCGAACCCGGCGCCCAGGGCCCGGCGCAACATCTTCCGCCGGGTGGCGAACGCGCGCTTGACCACCTCCTCGAACAACGACGAATCGTGCACCGGCGCCAGCGGCGCGGCCCGCGGCACGAGGCTCAGCACCGACGAGGTCACGCCCGGCGCCGGGTGGAACGATCCCGGCTTCACGTCGAACAGGACGCGCGCCTCGGCGTGCTGGGCGACCGCCACCGTCAGGCGGCCGTAGACGCGGCTGCCGGGCGGCGCCGTGATCCGCTTGGCCATCTCGCGCTGAATCATCACCACCGCGCGCGCCACGGCGCCGGCGCGCCCGGCCTCGATCAGCGCCAGCACCAGGGCGCTGGAGATCTGATAGGGCAGATTGCCGACGACGATCAGCGGACGGCCCGCCGCGCGCGCCAGGGCGGCGAAGTCGAAGGCGGTGGCGTCGGCCGGCGCCAGCTCGATGCGCGGCTCGTGCCCGAGCTCGGCGGCCAGCACCCGCAGCATATCGGGATCCCGCTCCACCGCCACGATGCGGGCCGGGGGCGGGTCGGCCGCCGCCAGGGCCGCGGTCAGCGCGCCGAGCCCCGCCCCGATCTCGACCACCACGTCGTCGGCAGTGGCGCGCGCCGCCGCCGCGATCCGCGCCAGGACCGCGCGGTCGCGCAGGAAGTTTTGCCCCCACGATTTTTTCGCCGTCAGGCCGTGCCGGGCCAGCACGCGGCGCGGATCGTCGGTGGCGGCCGTCAAGACGGCGAGAGCGGCAGCCCTGGATCGACGGCCAGGTCCAGACCAGCGCGCTTCCCTCGCAGGTAGAGCGCGCTCCCCTCGGCGGCGAT
>CAVRRT010000057.1:0-61059 GCA_963723305.1 uncultured Pseudomonadota bacterium | reverse complement strand
GTGCCCGCAGGCGTTGGCGTGCCTCCGGCGTGATCGCCTCCGGCGCGGTGAGAATGGCGTGAGCCGCGGCCCGGGCGCAACCGCAGTCGGCGGCGAACGCGGCGTGCGGCGGCAGGCGGCACACAATCTCCTTGGCCCGGGCGACGTTGGCGTTGAGCACGGCGATGACCCTCCTGGGCGGTGACCACCACTTCCTCGGCGTGCCAGCAATCGTAGTCGGTGACCAGCGCCAGCGAGGCGAAGCAGAGCTCCGCCTCGCGACAGAGCTTCGCCTCCGTCACCGCCGTCATGCCGATGAGGTCCGCGCCCCAGCTCCGGTGCAGCAACGACTCGGCGCGGGTCGAGAACTGCGGCCCTTCCATGCAGACGTAGGTGCCGCCCCGATGGAGCCGCTTCTTGATCCCCGGCGGCTGCTCGGTCAGGCGCGCCGCGGCCGCCGCCTCGACCAGGCCGGTCTCGATGGCCGCCGCCGCGACCGCCGCGCTGAACCCGGCGCAGGTCGGCTCGGCGAAGCTGACGTGCCCCACCGCGCCGTCGCCGAAGAAGGTGGACGCCCGCCGGTGCGTCTTGTCGATGAACTGGTCGACCAGGACGAAGTCGCCGGGCGGCATCCCCTCGCGCAGCGAGCCGACCGCGGAGACCGACAGCACCTGCGTCGCCCCCGCCGCCTTGAGCGCGTAGACGTTGGCCCGGTAGTTGATCTCCGAGGGTGAGAACCGATGCCCCGCCCCATGCCGGGGGAGAAACAACAGGCGCGCGTCGCCGAGCCGACCGCTCCGGAGCGGTCCCGACGGCGCTCCGAACGGCGTCGACACCTCGGCCGACCGGGCGTCAGACAGACCGTCGATGTCGTAGAGACCGCTGCCGCCGAAAACGCCGAGAATCATGGCTTGCCTTCGTTGCTTCCTTCGCCGAGGCGATGCTTCTAACATGCGGCGGCAAGCTGTGGGAGCATGGCGGTCGGCCATGGCGGACGGCGACTTCGTCGACTATCTGGTGGCGCACGGCGCCTACGCCGAGGCCGCCCGCGTGGCCGCCGAGCGCGGGGAGCTCAGGCGGGCCATCGCGCTTTATGAGCGGGTCTGGCGCTTCGGCGACGCCTGGCCGCTGGCGCTGAAGCTGGGCGATCGGCCGCTGGCGGTGCGGCTGGCGCTCGACGCCAACGAGCCGGCCCGCGCCGCCGAGATCGCCGAAGCGACAGCGCCCGAGGGTCTGCTGGCGGTCGCCGAGGCGTTCGCCGCGCGGGGGCGCACGTTCGAGGCGGCGCGGGCGGCCGAGCGGGCCGGCGCCTGGGCGCGTGCCGCCGCCTGGTACCGGCGGGCCGGCGCGCCGCTCGACGAGGCGCGCGCCGAGACGCGGGCGGGCGCGCTGCGCGAGGCGGGGCTCATCTACGAGCGCCTCGTCGCCGAGGGGAGCGGCGACGAGGCCCCGGCGGCGCGGCTGGCGCTCGGGCGTCTGCTGGCGCGCCTCGGCCGCACCGAGGAGGCCGTCCGCCACCTGCAAGTCGCCGCGCGTCTCCCCGCGCTGCGCGCTGCGGCCTGGCGCGCGCTCTGTGGACCGCTGCTGGCGCTCGGGTTGCCGGGCGCCGCCGCCGAGATCGCCGCCCGGCTGCACGCCGCCGACGAAACGTTGCCGCGCGCCCCTGCCGAGCTGGCCCTCCTCGAAGAGGCCGGCGCCGAGAGCGGCCGCGACGCTGGCTCTGGCGCCGATGTCGGGCGCCGCTACCACCTGCAGCGGCTGCTGGGCGCCGGGGCCCTCGGCCGCGTCTACCAGGCGTTCGACGCGCTCCTGGGCGCGCCCGTCGCGCTCAAGCTGCTGGCGGTCGGCGGTGGCGTCGGCGGCGATCCCGAGCGCCAGGCCTATCTGGGCTTCGCGCGCGAGGCCGAAGCGGCGGGGCGGCTGCGCCATCCCAACATCGTCGCGCTCGCCGACGCCCAGCCGGAGTCGGGGCTGTTCGTGTTCGAGCTGATGACGGGTGGGACGCTGGCGGACCGCCTGGCGACGCGCGGCCCGCTGCCGCTCGTCGCCGTGCGCAGGTTGGCGCTCGATCTGCTGGCGGCGCTGGGCGCCGCGCACGAGCGGGGGATCGTCCACCGCGACGTCAAGCCGGCCAACGTGTTCTACGACGCCGCCGGCAACGCCAAGCTGGGGGACTTCGGCAGCGCGCACCTGGCCGACTTCGGGCAGACCCAGACCGGCGGCTTCTTCGGAACCGTCGCCTACATGTCTCCCGAGCAGATCACCGGCGCGCCGATCGGCTACGCCGCCGATCTCTACGGGCTGGGGGCCACGCTGTTCGAGGTGCTCACCGGCCGGCCGCCGTTCCTGGGCCCGGATCTGGTCGGGCAACATCTGGGCGAGGCGGCGCCACGCCCTTCGTCGCTCCGGCCAGAGCTGTCGCCCCTGCACGACGAGATCGTGGGGCGGGCGCTGGCCAAGGCGCCCGCCGATCGTTTCGCCTCGGCGCTGGAGATGACGGAGGCCGTGCTCGCCTGGCCGACTGCAGCGAGGGCGACGCAGGCGACGGAAGCTCACCGGCCGACGGCCGCGCCGCCCGCCGCGGAGACGCCGGAGATCGCGCCGCCGCCCGAGCACGAGCTCTGGCGCTCCGCCGACGTACGGATGGTCATGCGCCAGGATCCCCGCACGGCGCGCCAGATCCTCGTCGAGGAGCGCGCCGCTCCCGTCGAAGGCGCCGCGCTCGAGGAGCTGCGGGCGGTTGCCCGCGCCGGCGGCCAGCACGTGCAGCGCCTCCTCCGGCTGTCAGACGATCGCCGCGCGATCTGGTACGAGGTCGTCGCCGGCGACCCGCACCCGCTCGACGCGCTGACGCCGGACGAGCGCGCCGAGCTGGCCGAATCCCTGGCCCATCTCCCGGCCGGACGCGCGCGGCTGTTTGCGCGAACCGCCGCCGGAGCCGTGCTGCTGGTCGCCCCCGCCCAGACCTCCGGCGCCTGAAGCTCCGCCGCGGCCTGGATATCGATCGCCGGGGGCGCCGTCCCGTCGCCGCCTCAGCTGCTGAGCAGCTCGGTCACCAGCATCGGGCGCGCGCCGGTCACCTCGGGACCGAACACCACGCCGACGCCGATGCGGCGGGCGCGCGGATCGAGAATGTTGCCCCGATGGCCGGGGCTGCCGAGAAACCCGCTCTCGGCCTGATCGGGGCTGTAGGCGCGGGCGATGTTCTCGAACAGCAGCGCAGGCGAGAGGCCGGCGCGCCGCGCGCGATCCGCCGCGTCACCGGTGCGCTTGGAGACGTGTCCGACGAACTCGTGGTCGACCATGTCGTGGCAATGCGCCCGGGCGATCGCCGCCAGCCGCCCGTCGACGGTCACCGGCGAGAGGCCGGCGCGCGCCCGATCGCGGTTCACCAGGGCGACGATCTCCTGCTCGGCGAGGGCGGGATCTGCGGAGCCCTGGCGCATCCCCACCCCCTCGTTCCAGATCAGCGGAGGCGCCACCTCGCAGTAGACGGGAAAGTTCGCCAGCACGGTCGGACCGACCGCGCCGGTGGCGACGATCTCGACCTGGTAGCGACCGTCGGCGTCGCAGCGGAGCTCACCGTCGAGGGTGCGCCCGCGGGTGGGCGGATCCTCGTGCACGCGGCCGTCGGGCGCGGTGATCGCCAGCCCGGGATCGCGGTAGGCAGCGTCGATCCGCGCCGCCACGCGGGCGCGCCCGCCCAGGCGAAGGCGGCGGGGGATTGGCGCCCCCAGGACGATCGGCGTCTCCTGAAATCCAGCCACCACACGCAGCTCGGCGCCGGCGCGATCGATCCCGACGCCGATCCGCCCGACGGCGCCCGCCTGCAGCGCCGTGGCGAGCTCTTGGCCGGCGCGCGCCCGGATCTCCTCGTCGGCCCCGGGGCTGGCGCGGGCGAAAAAGAAATGCGGCGACGGCTCGACCAGGCCGTAGTGCGCCAGCAGAAAGGCGACCGCCTCCTGCGCCGGCAGCTCGTCGGCGCCCAGGTGGCGGGCCAGATCGGTCATCGCCCAGTCGAGCCGCGCGTCGGCGAGCGGCGGGGTCCGCCCTGCCCGCCTGGCCGCGGCGCGCGCGTCCTCGAGAATCGCGTCGCGCAGCCGATCGGGCGACGGCCCACGGCGGTTCGCCGGACCGGCCATGTAGACGGTGGCGGCGGCGGCAGCCGGAACGACCGGCGCCGCGGCTCCCGCCTGCGCTCGGCTGCTCGCCTGCGCTTCGCCGCTCGCCTGCGCTCCGCCGCTCGCCTGCGCTCCGCTGCCCGCCTGCGCTCCGCCGGGCGCGCGCTTCCCACCGCTCGCGCGGTCGGCGCCGCCGCTCGCCTGCGTCGCCGACGCCAGCGCGCAGACCAGCCCCAACATCATGCCTACGCCCGCGACGCCTGCGCTTCCGGCGCCGCGCACGCCGACGCGTGCCAGCCTACTTCTTGTCGTGGACGTCGCCGCCCTTGGCCACCGCGGGCAGCTTGCGATCCTTCGGCGCCTTCGGCCCGGGAGCGCTCCCCGCCTTGGCGACCGCGAGCCCCGGCGCCTTGGGCACCTGCGGAGGCGGCACCTTCCCGTCAGCGTCGGCGAACACCAGCTCGCCGAAGCGCCCCAGCGCGTGAAAGTCACCGACCATGGGCGGCGACCAGCCCGCCGCCTGCTGCGGCTTCCCTTTGGGCAGGTCCATCCGGTACATGTTGATGCGCCAGACGTCGCCCGGCTCGGGCGGCAGCCGCACGCCCGACTTGTCGTCGAGCCCCTTGACGTCCTCGAGCGGCAGCGCCAGCTCGACGGTCCACCCCTTGTCCTTGTCGTCCCGCTTGTTGAGCGTCCCGTCGACGTGCACCTTGGCCGTCATCTTCGAGTTCCAGGAGAACGGCTTCATCTTGGGGTCGACCGTGTCTTCGTATCTCCGCGGCGACGGCAGGTAGGTGTCGAAGATGTTCCCGTTGGGCGCCACCTGCAGCTCGATGTAGGTCCGGCCGTTGCCGTCGGCGTCGATCATCAGCTCGTCGGCCTCCTCGGTCCAGAGCTTGTCGTCGCGCTTGGTGAGGTCGGTCCAGACGTCGTCGTCGGTGTTGTCGAAGGCCACGTAGAGGTTCTTCTTGTCCCAGAGCAGCTTGGCCTCGGTCTTCATCTGCGGCGTCACCGGCGCGCCGGTCATCGTGTTGACGAAGGGGCCGGTCGAGGGCGCCGTCGCCCAGGCGGGCTCGTCCAGCTTTCCGTCGAGCTTGGGCGGCTTGGGCGTCAGGCGCGCCAGGTAGCGCTTGCGCGGCTGGGCGGCGATGGAGGCGCGCAGCGGGATCGACGCCGCCAGGAGGCGCCCCTCGCCGTCATGCGGCCCGGCCTTGATTGGCATCCGCGTGGAGCCGCGCCAGAGGCCGACGTAGACCTCGACCACCGGGAAGGCCCAGCCCTCGGGCAGCCTGACCGTGTGGACGTCGCGAATGATGTCCCCCGCCTTCCAGGAGCCGACCGGGTACTTCCCTTCGATCGGGGTGTGGTCGGCGTTGACGTAGCTCTGCTTGCCGGGCCCCTCGAGGTGGGTGAACGTCTTCCAGCCGTCGCCCGGCGCGGTGACGACCTTCCAGTACTGGGTGAGCTTGAGATCCTTGCCCGCCTCGGCCGGCAGCGGCTCGACGTCCATCCCCAGGAAGAGCACCTTGCCGTCCAGGTCCGCATTCACCGGATAGCGGGGCGTCGGCGCCGTCGCGAGCAGGTTCTGCTTGGCCACGGCCAGATCGTCGGCCGTCGGTTTGTCCGGTTCCTGCTCGACGCAGGCGCCGAGCGTGAAAAGCGTCGAAGCGACCGCCAGCCGGATGGCGAGATTGCGCATGCGGGCGGTTCTAACCAAGCGGGGGGCGCATTGCAATCGCGCGCGCGGCGCGCAGCTCAGCGGGTCGGGGCGCTCGGAATCTGGTCGGGCGGCAGACCGCGCACGCCCCGCAGCGCGATCCTCGACGATGATCTCCGCGCGCGCCGTCGTCTCACGCAAGAAGGTGAAGAAGCGGTCGGCGGGCGTCCGGGGGAACTCGGCGGCCGGGACGCCGATGGCCTGCAGGCCGGCGTGGCTGGCAATGTAGAGGGCCCGCGGCAGGTGATAGCGCTGGGAGACCACCAGCAGCGACTCGACCCCCGCCGCCCTGGCGTCGGCCATGCTGGCCGCCGTGCGGTAGCCGCCGCGATCGATCACCACGTCGGCGGGCGCCACCCCGCGGCGCTCCAGCCAGGCGGCCATGGCGTCCGGCTCGTCGTATCCCGGGAAGGCCGCGCCCGAGACGATGATCTGCCGCGCCAGCCCCGCAAGATAGAGCTGTCGCCCGGTCTCGAGGCGGGCCGCCAGCTCGCGCGTGGGGACGCCGCTGCGGTTGACGTGGCTGCCGAGGACCATCGCGTAGGGGCGCGACGGGGTCCGGTCGAGGTCGGCGATCACCGCCTGGCGGCTGCTGGCGATGAGGTAGAAATTTGCCAGGGCCACCAGCGCGACCGCCAGCCCCGCGGCGGCCACAAGCCAGCGCGACCAGCGACGAGGAGCGGGGATCTCGCCGGCGGCGCCGCGCTCAGCTCCCATCGCGGTAGACCTTGGCGGCGCCGATGTGCCCCAGGCGGTGCCAGCGGACGTACTGCCGCGAGAGGTGAAACAGGATCTCGTCGCGCCGCATCCCCTCGGCGACGGCCCGCTCGACCCACTCGATCGCCACCTCGCGCGCGTCGGGCGGGTGAAAGAGGAAGGTGCGGCCGAAGATGGCCCGCTCGCCGTCCCAGATCACCCGGGCCTCGAACACGTCCCCGGCGGCGATGCCGGCGGTGTTGCGGCGCTCGAGGACCGAGAAGCGCGCGCCGCCGATGAGATCGTCGATCTCCAGCACCCGGTCGGCCGCCGAGGCGAGCTGGAACAGGCTGCGGTGGCTGGCGGCGAGGTGCGCCAGCGCGCGGCGCTCCGCCGCCGGCAGCTTCGCGCCCGTCTCGACGGCGTGCAAGATTGGCGAGATCGGCGCCGGCGGCCCGGCGGGGGAGCCCGGCGCCTGGCCCCCCAGGCGTACCGACGGCCGCTCGAGCACATACCACTCGAGGAACGACGCCATCCGCCCCTCGAAGAGCTCGGCGTCGTCGTCGAACACCTTGCCGGCGCGGTCGAAGTACTCCTCGCGCGCGCGCATCGCCTCCAGCCTATGCTCCGTCTCGCTGTAGCGCTCCGTCAGTCGATCGAGCAGCCCGTAGATCATATTCAGCGGCGGCGGCGCTCTTCCATCGACACGCGGAACCGGTCGAACAGGTAGTTGGCGTCGTTGGGGCCGGGCGAGGCCTCGGGGTGATACTGCACGCTGAACACCGGCAGCTCCCCGTGCCGCATCCCCTCGACGGTCTTGTCGTTGAGGCTGACGTGCGAGAGCACCGCCCTGCCGGCCATCGAGTCGACGTCGACGGCGAAGCCGTGGTTCTGCGAGGTGATCTCCACCTTGCGCGTGCCGAGATCCATCACCGGGTGGTTGGCGCCGTGGTGGCCGAACTTGAGCTTGTAGGTCTTGCCGCCCAGCGCGAGGCCCAGGATCTGGTGGCCGAGGCAGATGCCGAACACCGGCAGCTTGCTGGCGCAGAGCTCGCGCGCCGCCTCGACGGCGTAGCCGACCGCCGCCGGATCGCCGGGGCCGTTGGAGAGAAACACGCCGTCCGGCTTCATCGCCAGGACCTCGCGGGCCGGCGTGGCCGCCGGCACCACGCTGACCTTGCACCCCGATGAGCGGAGGTGGCGAAGGATGCCGCGCTTGATCCCGAAGTCGTAAGCGACGACCTGGTGGCGGATGGGCGGCGCCTCAACCAGGCCGCGGATCGGCGCGCGCGGCCCCTGCCAGAGCGGCTCGTCCCAGGCGTACGGCGCCGCCGAGGTCACCTCGCGCACGAGATCGCGCCCTTCGAGCGAGGGGTGATTGCGGGCGCGGGCGACCGCCGCGGCCGGATCGCCGACGGCGCGGGTGATCACCGCCCGCTGCGCCCCGGAGAGCCGGATGCGGCGAGTGACCGCCCGCGTGTCGATGCCGGTGATGCCGGCGACACCGTGCGCGGCGCAGAGCTCGTGCAGCGATCCCGAGGCGCGCCAGTTGGAGACGACCGACGACAGCTCGCGCACGACGAAGCCGGCGCACCAGGGGCGCGGCGACTCGAAGTCGACCGGGTTGATGCCGACGTTGCCGATCTCCGGCGCGGTCATGGTGACGATCTGCCCGCGGTACGACGGGTCGGTCAGCACCTCTTGGTAGCCGGTGATGGCGGTGTTGAAGACGATCTCCCCGGCACCGGCGCCGGCCGCGCTGTCGGCGGCGCCGAAGCCGAACCCGCGGTAGATGGTGCCGTCCTCCATCGCCAGCAGCGCCGGCGGTAGTTGCGTTGTCGATGTCGAATCGTGCTCTGCGACGGTCACGAGATTTTCTCCCCCGAGTAGACGATAGCACCGCCGACGACCGTCAACACCGCTCGACCGCGGAGCGCGCGGCCGGCGAACGGCGTGTTGCGCGAGCGCGACCGGATGGCCGCCGGTTCGCAGGTCCAGGCCGCTTCGGGATCGATGACCGTGACGTCGGCCGGCGCCCCCTCGGCCAGCGAGCCGCCCGGCAGCCCGAAGAGGCGGCCGGCGCCGCGGAGAGACGGGTCACGAAGGCGCTCGGCGTGAGCAGCTTGGCGCGCACCAGATCGAGCACCAGCGGCACCGCCGTCTCGAGACCGATCATCCCGAAGGCCGCCTGCTCGAACTCGACCTCCTTTTCGACCGCCGAGTGCGGCGCGTGATCGGTGGCGACGGCGTCGATGGTCCCGTCGGCGAGCGCGGCGCGCAGCGCCTCCACGTCGGCCGCCCCGCGCAGCGGCGGGTTGCACTTGGCGTGCGTGTCGTAGCGGGCGCAGGCCTCGTCGGTCAGCGTCAGGTGGTGCGGCGTCACCTCGCAGGTGACCGGCAGCCCGCGCGACTTGGCCTCGCGGATGAGCCGCACCGAATCGGCGCTGCTGACGTGGGCCACGTGGTAGCGGGCGCCGGTCAGCGCGCAGAGCTCGATGTCGCGCGCCACCATCGCCGACTCGGCCGATGAAGGCTGGGCCCGGATCCCGGCGCGCGTCGCGACGGCCCCTTCGTTCATGGCTCCGCCGGCCGAGAGCGTGAGGTCCTCGCAGTGCTGAACGATGGTGAGGCCGAAGGTGCGCGCATACTCCATCGCCCGGCGCATCAGCTCGGCGTTCATCACCGGCTTGCCGTCGTCGGAGACCGCCACGCAGCCGGCCTCCTTGAGCTCCCCCATCTCGGCCAGGGTCTCACCCCCGAGCCCCTTGGTGATGGCGCCGACCGGATAGACCCGCACCGTGCCCGCCTCCCGTGCCCGGTTGACGATCAGCTCCGTCACCGCGCGCGAGTCATTGGGGGGCGTGGTGTTCGGCATCGCGCAGACGGCAGTGAAGCCGCCGGCCGCCGCGGCGCGCGTCCCGCTGGCGATATCCTCCTTGTATTCCTGCCCCGGCTCGCGCAGGTGGGTGTGCAGATCGATGAGGCCGGGCATGACCCACAGCCCGCGCACGTCGACGATACGCACCGCCGACCCGACGCCTTCGGCGATCCCGGCGCCAACGAGCCCGACGAGCCCGTCCTTCAAGAGCACGTCCGCCTCGGCGTCGAAACCGCGCCGAGGATCGATCACCCGGCCGCCGCGCAGACAGAGATCCATTTGCCGGGTCCTGTTGATAGGGGGTTACGCCGCCTCAGTCAACCGGTTTCGCGGCTTTGGTCGCTTTCGCCACTTTCGCCGCTCTCGGGGCGTCCGGGGGCGCGGTCGAGGGCGCGTCGGCGTAGCGGTCGACGAAGAGGCGCAGGCGCTTGAACCAGCGCAACTTCTGCGCGAAGCCGGGGAAGCTGGCGTTGAGCCCGCTCGGGTTCGGCACGACGAAAACGCGGGCCCCCGAGATGGTCTCCCGTTTCGCCCCCGGCCCCGGCCCAGAGGCTGCACCGAAATACGTCCGGTACAGAGTGACGCCGACGAACGCCACCACCGCCGGCCGCCAGGCGGCGATCTTGCGCTCCAGCGCGACGTGGCCGCGGGCGATCTCGGCGCGCGTCAGCTCGGCCGCCGTGCGCGTCGTGCGCGGGCAGAGGTTGGTGAGCGCGATGCCGAACTCGGCCAGCCGCTGGTCCTCGCCGTAGTCGATGAGCCGCGGCGTCAGGCCCGCGGCGTGGAGCAGCCGCCAAAATGGATTCCCGTTCCCCGCAAAGTGGTGCCCCAGAGCCCCCGATCTCAACCCAGGGTTGATCCCGACCAGCAACAGGCGCGGCCGCTCGACGACAATGTCCTCGAGCCGCCCGGCCGTCGTTTTTGCGCCCCTCGCCAATGGGCCGGCGCGCTACTCGGATGGCCCGGCGTCGCCGCCGGCGAGCAGGTAGAGGATCGCCATGCGGACGGCGACGCCGCGGGCGACCTGATCGAGGATGACCGCCCGCGGCCCGTCGGCGACCGCCGGATCGATCTCGATGCCGCGGTTGAGCGGCCCGGGGTGCATGACGATGGCGTCGGGCCTGGCCAGCGCCAGCCGCCGCTGGTTGAGGCCGAAGTAGCGCGAGTACTCTCGGGTGTTGGGGAAGAGCGCGCCGCCGATCCGCTCCTTCTGGATGCGCAACATCATGATGACGTCGGCCCCTTCCAGCGCCGGCTCGAGCCGCTCGTGGACGGAGACGCCCGGGACCCATCGTCTCCAGGCCCGGCGCCAGCAACGTTCGCGGCGCGACGATCCGCACCCGCGCCCCCAGCTTGGTGAGCGCCCAGATGTTCGAGCGCGCCACGCGGCTGTGGCGGATGTCGCCGCAGATGACGACGTCGAGCCCCTCGATGCGTCCCTTGTGCGCGCGGATGGTCGAGCAGTCGAGCAGCGCCTGCGTCGGGTGCTCGTGCGCGCCGTCGCCGGCGTTGACCACGCCGGCCCGCAAGCGCGAGGCCAGCATCTCGGCGGCGCCCGCCTGCGCGTGGCGGACCACCACCACGTCGGGCGACATGGCGTCCAGGTTGCGGGCGGTGTCGATCAGCGTCTCGCCCTTGACCGTCGACGACGACGACCCCGAGATGTTGACCGCGTCGGCCGACAGCCGCTTGGCCGCGATCTCGAACGAGGTGCGCGTGCGGGTCGACGGCTCGAGGAACAGGTTGATGACCGTCTTCCCCCGCAGCGTCGGCACTTTTTTGATCGGCCGCTCGGCGATCTCCAAGAACCGTTCGCCGAGGTCGAGCAGCTGGGTGATCTCCCCGCCGCTGAGCGACTCCATGCCCAGGAGGTGACGGTGCGGGAAGGCGCTCACGCGCGTTGCTCCCGCAGCACCACCCCGTCGACCTCGCCCCGCTCGGCCAGCAGCACGCGCACCGACTCGCGCGCGGTGGTGTCGACGGAGACGCCGACGACGTCGGGCTGGATCGGCAGCTCGCGCCGGCCGCGATCGACCAGCGTCGCCAGCTTCACCGCGCGCGGGCGCCCGTAATCCGCCAGCACGTCCATGGCCGCACGGATGGTGCGCCCGGTGTAAAGCACGTCGTCGATCAGCACCACGGTCCGCCCGTCGATCGGCTCGGGAAGCTCGGTGGGGCCGATCTCCGGTTTGGGCAGCCCGCGGAACACGTCGTCGCGGTAGAGCGAGATGTCGACCGCGCCCAGGAGCGGTTTGATCTCGCCCGCCTCGGCCAGCAGGCCGCACAGGCGCTGCGCCAGGAAGGCGCCGCCCGTCCGCACGCCGACCAGGTAGAGGGGCCGCGCCTCCTGCGGGATCCGCTCGGCGATCTCCAGCGCCATCCGCCGCAAGGTCCGCCCGAGGCCGGCAGCGTCGAGGATCTCACGGCGGACGGTCAGATCGCTGTCGGGCGGCGGTAGGCGCGGCGGGCTCATGACTGGGGTGGGCTCCCGGTCACAAGTAATACCGCACGTACAGGGTGGAGAGCGCGTCCCAGATGCTGCCGGCGCCGATCACGCCGGCCGACCAGAGGTGCGCCGACGGCGCGCGCTCGTATTGCACCTCCAGGCCCGCCTGAAGGCCGATCGACAGCGCCGGAATCCCGATGAAGCCGAAGTGCAGCTCCCCCTCGAGCGGGGCGCGCATCTCGATTAGCGTCGTGCTGACGGCGTCGCCCCCCGCGGGGCGAAACCAGACCACCGCCAGCTCCGGGCTGGCGCCGATCGCCAGGTGGCGCCAGTTGCCGAGCAGCAGGGTCATCCCCACGATCGGCCCGACGCCGAGATAGGTGTCGAGATCCTGGGTGCCCAGCGAGCCGCCCCCCGTGCCGAGCGCCAGGTAGCCGCTCAGCGCCACGTTGCGGGTCATCCAGTACCGGGCCCCCACCGCGCCCAGCACCACCGTGCAGGGGATGCTCATGTCGGCGGCGCACCCCTGCCCTGGCCGCAGCACGAGCGGCAACGGCCCCGGATCGATCCTGCGCGCGGCGATGCCGAGGTGCCCGACGACGGCGTCGTGGTCGGAGGCGGCGGGCGTCTCGTCGCTGGTGGGAATCGGCCCGGGGCTCTCGGGCGGGGCGGCCGTCCCGGGCGCCGTCGCGGCCGGCGCGACCGGCGCAACAACCGGCGGCGCGACGGCCGGCTCGGGGGCGGGCACGAGAGGAGGCTGCGGCGCCGGAACGACCGCGGCCGGCGGCGGCGCGGGTTGCTGCGCACCAGCGCGCGCGGCACAGAGCATCAACGCGGCGAGCGAGCCGAGGCGCAGCCGCCGAGCGCCGATCGTCACGCGCACCCGCTAGGTTCCGGTCTGCCCGAGGCAGATGTTCTGGGGGACGCCGTCACCCGACGAGGCGCAGCTGTATCCCGTCGAGGCACGCAGGCACATCTCGGCGCTGGCGTCCGACCCCACCGCGCAGCCGTCATAGCAAGCGTGGAGCGGAGCGTCGGGGGCGCCGCGCTGGACGCAGACGCTGCCGGCGCCGGGGCAGAGGTCGACGGCCGCCGTGCTGGCGTTCGGGCTCGGCGCGCAGCCGTAGGTCTGGCAGTAGCCGCCTGGGAAGCGCGCGCCGGTCGAGCAGACGCCGCCGAGCATGCAACCGGTGTCCATGGTGCACGCAGACCCGGGCAGCGCGGACTTGTTGTAACAGAGCCCGTGGGTCGCGTCGCAGGTGTCCGACCCGTTCTCTAGCGCGAGGCAGTCCGAATCGATGCCGCAGCCGCTGGCGCCGATCGGCGACGAACAGCGTCTGGCAGAGCCCCGACCACGACGTCGTCGGTCGGATCGGACGGCGTGCCGTTGTTGTTCTGCACCAGCCGCGCGCAGGTCTGATCTGGGTCCGCAGTCGCTGTTGACGGCGCAGACTGACGAGCAGTAGGTCCGGTTTCAGCCGCCGCTCAGCTGGAAGTTTCGGTCAAACAGCTGCCGCTCGGCAGTCGGTCGTGGCGGCGCAGGGCTGCCCGACCGACTTGGTGCCGCCGGTCGGCTTGCACACGGTCAAGGTGGTGCGCGTCCCGTCGCCGACGCACCCCTCGCCTCTCTGGTTGGCGGGGCAGTCGCTCTCTCGGGCGCAGGGGGTGCCGGCGATCTTGGAGGCCGGCGTGCACATCCCCACCTTGGCGGGCGACCCGTTGGGCGAGTGGCGGTCAGGTACTCGAGACAGACGGACGACGCGGGGCAGTCGGCGTCGTTGCGGCACATCGTGGCGCAGAAGTCTGGCTGGAGAATCGGCGGTGGCGATGCAGAGCGAGTCGTTCGCGCAGCGCATCCCCGACGCCGGGTTGGCGGAGCAAGGGGCGCCGAACGAGAGCGCGCCGGCGGTCGGCACCGCACAGTCGAGCTGGAAGGCGTCGCCCGTCGGGACCGCCGGCCCGACCACGCAGACGCGGCCGCCGTTGCAGATCGAATCGGCGCCCGACTGCCCGTACCCGGGCGGGTTGAGGGCCAGCGCGTTTTGCGTGGCGAGCGTGCCGCAAAAATTGATGGGGCAGACGCCCCCCCCCATCGCGTCGGCCGGGCAGTAATAGTCGACCGGATGCGCGTCTTTCTTGGGCGGAGGGACGTCCACGCCGGCGTCGGTCGGCCTGCCTCCTGCCGCCGGGCTGGAACAACCGAAGAACCCAGCCGTCGAAGCGACGAGCGGCAGCAGAAGCAAGATCGTCTTCGTCAAGGTGGCGCGGCGATTATGCCAGCTTCCCGTGCAATGATGAAGAAGCCGTGCTGGCCGACCCCACCGCCGCGATCCTGGTCATCGGGAACGAGATCCTCTCCGGGAAAGTCGACGACGAGAACGCCCGCTATCTGATCGGCGAGCTGCGTCGGCTGGGGGTCTCGCTTCGCGGCATCGAGGTCATCCCCGATCTGGTCGCCGAGATCGCGCCCCGCGTGCGCACCTGGAGCGGCGCCGTCGATCATCTCTTCACCTCGGGCGGCGTGGGACCGACCCACGATGACGTGACGCTGCAGGCGGTGGGGGAGGCGTTCGGGCAGCCGATCGCGCGCAACGCCGAGCTCGAACAGCTGCTGCGACAGAGCTACGGCAGCCGCCTGCAGCAGCGCGACCTGCGGATGGCCGACCTCCCGACGGGCGCGCAGCTCGAATATGGGCCCGGCGGCCCCGGCGCGGCCTGGCCGGTGGTCGTCGTGCGCAACGTCTGGATCCTCCCCGGCGTCCCGTCGATCTTTCGCCGCAAGTTCGAGACGGTGCGGGAGCGGTTCCGCGCCTCCCCGATTCACGGCCGCGCGCTCTATTCGAAGGCGGGCGAAGGGGAGATTGCCGGCGCGCTCGACGAGACGGTGGCCCAGTTTGCGCCCGCCGGCGTGGAGGTCGGCTCCTACCCGCACCTCGATGCCCCGGACTACCGCGTGAAGGTCACGCTCGATGGGCGCGACGCCGCGGCCGTCGAACGGGCGCTGGCGTTTCTCGCGGGGCGCCTCGGCGAGGCGGTCGTTCGAACCGAATGAGCGCGTGGTAAAAGCCGCGCATGGCTGACGTGCCGGTTAAACCCGGGGACCCTGAGAAGGTCCCCGCTCCCCCTCGCGATGAGCCGCGCCGGGCTGAGCCTGGCTCCGCTCACACGCCACCCGGCGTGAAAGGAATGAACGACGTCCTTTCGCCGGAGGTCTCGAAGTGGCAGTTCCTCGAGGAGAAGGCGCGCGGCGTCCTGGAGACGTTCGCCTACCGCGAGCTGCGGACGCCGGTCCTGGAGTACACGCCGCTCTTCGTCCGCTCGGTCGGCGAGGTGACCGACGTCGTCGAGAAGCAGATGTACACCTTCGACGATCGCGACGGCCGCTCGGTCAGCCTGCGCCCCGAGGGGACCGCCTCGTCGGTGCGCGCCTTCATCGAGAACGCCCAGTGGAACCGCGAGCCGGTCACCCGCTGGTACTACACGGGCCCGATGTTCCGTCACGAGCGGGCGCAGCGCGGGCGGCTCCGCCAGTTCCACCAGATCGGCGCCGAGTGGTTCGGCGTCGACCAGCCGTCGGCGGACGCCGAGATGATCGCCATGCTGGTGTTGATGCTGGAGGAGATCGGCCTGCCGGCCGGCGCGCTGGAGGTCACCCTCAACTCGCTCGGCGCGCCGGAAGAACGCGCCGCCTACCGCGACGCGCTGGTGGCCTTCTACCGCGACCACCTCGACGTCCTCGACGAAGAGTCCCGGCGGCGGCTCGAGACCAACCCGCTGCGCATCCTCGACGCCAAGAGCCCGGAGATCGTGGCCCTCAACGCCAGCGCCCCCGTCCTCCTCGAGACGCTGAGCGAAGGGTCGCGGGCGCGCTTCGCCCAGGTGCGCAAGCTGCTCGAGGCGCTGGGCGTGCGCCACAGCTTGGACCAGCGTCTGGTGCGCGGGCTCGACTACTACACGGCGACGATCTTCGAGATCAAGACCACCGCCGGCGAGCTCGGCGCGCAGAACACCATCTGCGGCGGCGGCCGCTACGACGGCCTGGTCGCCTCGCTGGGCGGACCGAAGACCCCCGCCATCGGCTTCGCCCTGGGCGTCGAGCGAACCCTGCTGGCCCTCTCCCAGCCCGCCGAGAGCTACGAGCCGGCCGTGAGCGTCTTCTTCGCGCCCATGGACCCCGCCGCCCTCACCTACGCGCTCCCCATCGCGCATCGGCTGCGCGCCGGAGGCATCCGCGTCGAATTCGAACACCGCGGCGGCAGCATGAAATCCCAGATGAAGCGCGCCGACAAACTGCGCTCGCGCGCTGCGGTCATCGTCGGCGGCAACGAGGTCGCCTCCGGCACCGTGACCGTCAAGGACCTGGCCAAGGGAACCCAGTCCACCATCCCCGCCGCCGACCTCGAATCCAAGATCCACCAGCTGCTCGACTGACGGTCCGCTTCACGGCGTAGGCACCGACCCGCGCGCCGGCCGCTTCGTCGAAGGGAGGACGCTTACTTCTTCTTGCCCCTTTGTGGCGCAGCGGCAGGAGCGCCGTGGGCGGCGGGCGCCGCATGAGCGGCGGGCGCTCCGCCCTGGTGAGGCGGTGGTCCGCCGCCCGGCCCGGGGTGAGGCTCGGAACCGTGAAAGCCCGCCGGATGCGCCTCCTCGCGGCCACCCATCTCGCGGTGCTCGGCCTCGCGGTGCTCGGCTTCGCGGTGCTCGCCCTCCTCGCGGCGCTCCATTCCCTCGCGATGCTCGGCCTCCCGGTGCTCCATCTCGCGATGCTCCACCCCGCGGTGCTCGAACCGCGGCGCCTCGCGCCACCCTCCGGGAGGGGAGCCCGGAGCGCGTCGCCACGCCGTGCTGTGTCCCGGATCGGCCCGCCAGTAGCGCGGCTCGTACCGCGGGCGCGCATACCAGCCCGGGGCGATGTAGCCGCCGCCGCCGTAGCGGTATTCGCGATAGCCGTCTGGCCGCTGCCAGAAGCCGCGGTTGTAGACGGGTTGTCCGTTCTCCCAGATGAAGCGCGGGCCAAAGTACGCCCAACCGGGCCGCCCCTGAACCCAGTAGCCGTTGTTCCAGGCCCAATCGTACCCGGTCCAATCCCAATACCCGTCAATCCAGCTGAATCCGTATCCCGGCGATCCCGGCCGGTACTCCGGGATCGGATCAGGCGGCAGCGTGGCCGGATACACGGTCGGGCCGGCGACGTAGGCGTTGGGATCGACCGCCTCCGGCTCCTGCGCCTGGGCGACGCCCACGAACCCGAGCAGCGCCAATCCCGCAACCAGACCTGCACATTTCAATCGACCAGTGTCCTTCATCTCGCAATCTCCTTTTCGGCGCCGAGCGCCATCGTCGTCGACGACGGGAAGACCACCAAGCTTGCCATTGAGTACCGTCGGAGCGTGAAGGTTTGCAAGCACAAGATTGCGACGTCTTCGTATCGGGCTTCGCCAACCCGGCGCCGGAAACCGTCCCGACGCCCATAAAAAAAGGGCCCCTCTCGGGGCCCTGGTTGAATCGAAGGCGGTTGGGAAACCCTGACATGGTTCCCATAAAAACGGGATGGCGCCCCCGGTTACCCGGGGGCGCCGTCCACCCCAACACGACCGAGGAACCACCCTCGAGTCGCGTGGCCCCGCCGGGGTTGTTAGCCCGGCGGCACCATCTTTTCGAGGACGGGGCCTGGCCGGTCGACCAGGCCCCCCCTGTGACCAGCCGAAGCTTAGGTCGCGGGGCTCGGAACCACGGCCCGCGCCGTCGCAGTGCCCTGGGCTTCCTCAGGAAGCACGAAGCCGTGCGACGAGCCGACGAGCTCCGGGTACGCGCCGCCGCCGTGCTCGTGGAGGTCCATCCCCTCGAGCTCGCCCTCTTTCGAGATGCGGAGACCGACCGTGATCTTGACGAAGTACATCATGAGCAGCGACCCGACGAAGGTCGCGCCGCCGATGGCCGCGCTGCCGATGGCCTGACCGATGAGCTGGTTGACGCCACCGCCGTAGAAGAGGCCGGTGACCACCGAGGCCGCCGAGTTGTCGGCACCCGTCGGCGTCGACGCGCCGTACTGACCGGTCGCGAAGAGGCCGAGCGAGAGCGTCCCCCAGATGCCCGCGGCGCCGTGGACGGCGACCGCACCGACCGGATCGTCGATCCGGAGGTACTCGAGCAGGTCGACGCAGAGGGCGCAGACCGGGCCGGCGACGGCGCCCAGCACGATGGCGCCGAACGGCGACACCCAGTAACAGGGGCAGGTGATGGCCACCAGGCCGGCCAGGAAGCCGTTGATGGTCATGCCGCAATCCCACACCTTGTTCCGCGGGTACATCCAGAACATGGCGGAGAGCCCACCGGCGCAGGCGGCCAACGTGGTGTTGGCGGCGATGCGGCCGATTCCCTGGAAGTCCATGGCCGACAGCGTGCTGCCCGGGTTGAAGCCGTACCACCCGAACCAGAGAATGACACCGCCGACTGCGGCGATGGTCATGTCGTGGCCGGGCATCGCCCCACCACCGTCACGCTTGAACTTACGTCCAATCCGCGGCCCCAGAACGATGGCGCCCGCGAGCGACACCATGCCGCCGATCGTGTGGACGACCGTCGAGCCGGCGAAGTCGTGGAACGCGGCCGGGTGGATGGTGTTCAGCCAGCCGTCCGGACCCCAGGCCCAGTGGCCGAAGATCGGGTAGATGAAGCCCGAGACGAAGAAGCTGTAGACGAGATCGCCCACGAACCCGGTGCGACCAATCATGGCGCCCGAGGTGACGGTCGAGCAGGTGTCGGCGAAGGCGTACTGGAACAGGAAGAACGCCAGGATCGCCACACCGGTCGACCCGTAGGTGTCGGGTGCGCCGTGCAAGAAGAAGTATTGGTGGCCAATGAAGCCGTTCCCCGCGCCGAACATGAACGCGAAGCCGAAGGCCCAGAACAGCAGGCCGCAGAGGCAGGTGTCGACGATCCCCTCGAGGAGGACGTTCACCGTCTCGCGGGTCCGGGCGAACCCGGCCTCCAGGAACATGAACCCCGCTTGCATGAAGAACACGAGGAACGCCGTCACCAGCGTCCACATCGTGTTGATCGGGTTCACGTAGGCCGGGGGCGCCGCAGCTGCGTCGTCCGCGAAGGCCTTGTGCCCGAAGTAGTGCGGAATTCCCGCAATGATCAGGAACAGGAGCGCGAGCCCTAGCGCCTTGCCCCCGAGGATGGCGTAGAAGACACGCCGTCGCTCTCCTGTCTTCATCCCGTGCATGAACCTTTTGATCACGTTGTCCTCCTAGTTGTCTTCGACGCCATCTGGGCGCCTGGGGACCATCATGCCTCCCTGGCATTTCGCAATTATTTCGAGACGTACCTTGTTTCGTAACTACAGCAACTTACGAAGTCGCACCTTGTTAACACGCCCACGCAATTGCATTTCGCAGCCGCTGAATTTGCGGAATGCAAGGTGCGTAAGAGGCCAATTTGAAAGCCTTTAGCGCGCCGGAAGGCAGCGCGTTCGATGCACGCACGAACCGATTTCCGGGCCCCCGTCGAGGCTCCACGCGCCGGCCTTGGGAGGCGGCTCTCAGGCCTTGTCGAGGTCGAAGCCGTCGTGCAGCGCGCGCACCGCGAGCTCGGCGTACTTGGCGTCGATCACGCAGGAGATCTTGATCTCCGAGGTCGAGATGAGCTGAACGCCGATGTTCTCGCGGGCGAGGATCTCGAACATCTTGAGCGCGACGCCGGCGTGCGAGCGCATCCCGACGCCGACCACCGACACCTTGGAGAGGTTGGTCTCCGACTTGATCTGCTCGGCCGGGCAGAGGTGACTGCACTGCTTGACCAGCAGCTCTTTGGCCCGCGCCAGATCGCCGGACGGCAGCGTGAAGGTCAGGTTCGTGCGCCCCTCCTCGACGTAGGCCTGGACGATCACGTCCACGACGATCCCGGCGGCCGCCAGGGGACGGAACACCATGGCCTGAATCCCCGGCTGGTCGGAGATGGAGTGCATGGTGATCTTGGCTTCGTCACGGGTGGCGGTGACGCCCGAGACCATGATCGATTCCATCGCTTTTTCTTCCGGCACGACCCACGTCCCTTCGTTGTCGTTGAAGCTCGAGCGTACGTGAATCGGGACGCCGAACTTCATCCCGAACTCGACCGAGCGGATCTGTAGAACCTTGGCCCCCAGCGACGCCAGCTCCAGCATCTCCTCGTAGCTGATGCGGTTCACCTTGCGCGCCGTCGGCACGACATTGGGATCGGCGGTGTAGACGCCATCGACGTCGGTGTAGATCTCACAGACGTCGGCCTTGAGCGCGGCGGCCACGGCGACGCCGGAGGTGTCCGACCCGCCCCGCCCCAGCGTCGTGATGTTGCCGTCGCGATCGACCCCCTGGAAGCCGGCGATGACGGCGATCTTCCCCTCTTTGAGCGCATCGGTGATGGCGTGGGCGTCGATGGCCTGGATGCGGGCCCGGGCGAAGGCGCTGTCGGTCAGGATGCGGACCTGGTGGCCCAGCAGCGAGAGCGCCTTCCCCCCTTCGGCCTGGATGGCCAGCGCCACCAGGCCGACGCTGACCTGCTCGCCGGTCGAGGCGATGACGTCCAGCTCGCGCTCGTCGGGAACGTCGGTGATCTGCCGGGCCAGGCCGAGCAGGCGGTTGGTCTCGCCGGACATCGCCGAGACGATCACCACCACGTCGTGCCCCTGGCGCTGCGCGGCCAGACAGCGGCGCGCGACCGCGCGCATCCGGTCGATGGTGCCGACAGAGGTCCCGCCGTACTTCTGAACGATGAGCAAGGCGCGACAATTTCCACTCCCCGAGGCGCGACGTCAAGCGGGTCGGGGCCCCTCGGACGGACCCGTGGTAAACCTGGGTCGTGGCCGACGCGCTGGAGATTCACGTCACGATGCCCAACGCCGAGAGCGCGCAGTCGGTGGCGCGGGCGCTGGTCGACGAGGAGCTGGCCGCCTGTGTGACGATATTGCCGGGCGCGCGGTCGATCTACCGCTTCGAGGGGAAGGTCCGCGAGGAGGACGAGGTGCTCTGCTTCATCAAGACGCACCCTGCCCTGTTCGAACGGCTCCGTGACAGGATCGTGGCGCTGCACCCCTACGACATTCCGGAGATCCTGGCCTTCAAGGTCCACGACAGCAGCCGCGCCTACATCGACTGGCTGCACGGCTCGGTGGACGTCACGGAAAGGGGCTCGGGATGACGGCGCCGGTTCGATCGACCGGCGGCAGCCCGAGCGCCGGCCGCGCCCAGACCTCGTAGGCGTCGTCCCGGTAGAAGCGCGCCAGCCCCGAGCTGTCCGGGAGCGCGGCGGCGAGCGGCTCGTTCCGGGCGACCAGCACGGCGTCGGGGGCGTAGCGGGCCAGCAACTCTCGCCAACCGGGGCGCGCGCGGTGGAGCGTGTCGTCTTCGTCGAGCACCTCGGGCCCGTAGGCGACCTCGTACCGGCCGTCGAAGCTGACGAGCGCCGCGGGATGGAGCTTCCAGATGACGAATCCGCCGTTGAGGAAGGAGGTCACCAGGCGGCCGTGAAACTTCGTCTCCGCCAGGTAGGCGACCGCGCCCGCCGGGTAGACCACGCCGCGCGTGGCGAGGTCGCTCCCCTGCGCCGGAATACGCAGCCGAAACGGATGCCGGGGCGCCGCCACGACGATGAGCGCCACCCCGACCGCGACGGCGGCGACGGTCAGCACCTGGGCCACCCGCCGGCGCGCCACCCCCGCTTCGAGCAAATCGCCGAGCGGCGTCGCGGCCAGGTAGCCAGGGACGGCGCAGAACCAGGCCAGCGCGAAGAGCGCCACGTGCCGCTCGTGCCGCCAGGCCGCCCAGGCCGTCGCCAGCAGGAAGGCGAGGCCCGGCAGGGCGCGTGGGCCGCGGCGCGCCAAGGCGTAGACGAGAAAGAGGATCGCCAGCCCAAACGCCGCCAGCCCCATCACGTACGAGCTCCGGTAGAGCGGCGCCCACTCGCCGATCTGGTCGCGTGGAAAAGTGATGCTCCGCCACCAACCGACGAAATAGAAGCGGCCGTAGGGAGTGAGCGCCATCAGCAGCGGGGTCGCGGCCAGCGCGGCGACGAGGTGCCGGAGCGGACGCCGGCGGAGCGCCTGCTCGACGGCGTGCAGCGCCACCGCGGCGACGCCGACGATCCAGCCCCCGTGCAGGTTGATCCAGAGCGCCACGATCGGCAGGTAGACCAGCAGGAACCGCCCGGCGCGCGCCTCGTCGCGATCGCGATCGATCGCCGCCAGCAGCACGGCCAGAAACAGCATCGTGTAGAGGCCGGCCCGGATGGTGGTGAACCCGACCTGGCCGAGGATGATGGCAAACGGCGCGCAGAAGGCGACCACGACCGCCGGCGCCCGGCGGCGCGCGGTGCGCACCGCCAGCAGCGCCGCCGCGACCGAGATCGACCAGCGCACCAGCATGATTCCCGGGCCACCGAGCGTGGTCGCGATTCCGTAGAGCAGCGCGCCGGCGCCCCATTCATGTTGCACCGCGGGGAAGACGGTGTGGGTGAAGGCGAAGGTGTCGTGGAGCGGCAACGTTCCGGTCCGCAGCCACTCCCGAAAGAGCGCCATCTGATGGTAGCCGTCGGGGTCGAAGCCGGTCTGCCCGGAGAGGCGCTCGAAGAAGAGCGCGCCGAACAGGAAGGCCAGCGCCAGCGACGGCGCGCGCCAGCGGGCCGCGGCGCCAGACCGCGCTGAGGCGGGCGCCGGCCTGGTCACCGGGGCCGCGGCGCCAGACCGCGCTGAAGCGGGAGCCGGCCTCCTCACTGGGGCCGCGCCTTGAGCGCGTCGGCCGCCTGGCGTGCGGCGGCGATCACCATCGGCTCGGTGTCATGGCGCGCGGCCGCGCCGAGGCTGGCTGCGATTTTTCCGGCAGCGCCCCGCTGACCCGGTTGGCTCCCGATCTTGGCCAGCGACCTGGCGGCCTCGGCGCGGACCGGCACGTAGGCGTCGTGCCGCAGGCACTCGATGAGCGGGTCGATGGCGGCCGGATTGCCGAGCGCGCCGAGCGCCTCGACCATCTCCCGCCGGTTCTGCACCTCGGGCAGGTGCTCGAGCAGGATGGGCGCCGCCCGCCGATCGCCGAGCTTCCCCAGCGTGGCGATGATGAGGCGGGACAGCGGGATGTCGTCACGGCGCTCGAGCGCCTGACCCAGCACGGCGAGCCCGCTGGCATCGCCGGTCGCCGCCAGCGCCAGAGCCGCGCGCACGCGCAGATCGAGCGGCGTGGCCGGCGCGCCGGCCAGGGCCGCCACCCGACCGCGCCGCGCGCTGTCGCCGAGACGCAGCAGCCCCACCGCGGCCCAATCGGCGAGCGCGCCGTCGGGATCGTTCGCCGCGTGCGCCAGCGCCGGCGCGGTCACGGCCTCGGGCGCCAGATCGACCAGCAGCTCGGCCGCCTCCCGCCGCTCGGCGAGCGGCGCCGCGCCGTTCAGCAGCGCCGCCAGCTCGGGAGCGGCCGCAAGATCACCGAGGCGGCCGCGCTCGAGCGCCTTCCCGACCGGATCGCCCGCCCCCCCCGCCGAGCGCTGCGCTGCCTGGGGCTCGAACCGCAGGTGGGCATCGAGCCAGCCGTCGAGCAGGCCCCGCAGATAGGTCACGCGCGCGGGGCGCTCCTCGGCCAGGTTGTGGCGCTCGTGCGGATCGGCCCTCAGATCGTAGTAGGCGCAGAAGCCGAGGCGCATGTCGCAGATCAGCTTCTCGCCGCCCACCGACACCATCCGCTTGTCTTCCAGCTCCGCGAACGCCGGTGGGAGGCGCCCTGCCGGCGCGGGCGGCGTCGCCAGCCAGGGGCCGAGGTCTGTCCCCCGCATCCGCGCCGGCACCGAGATGTCCAGCAGGTTGAGCACCGTCGGCGTCACGTCGAACAGCTCCACCTGCCCGTCGACGACGTGGGGCGCGACGCCGGGTATGTTGATGATGAGCGGGATCCGGAGCTGCTCCTCGTAGAGCGAGGAGCCGTGGTAGCGGCCGCCGTGCTCGTCGAACTCTTCGCCGTGATCCGCCGCCAGGATGACGATCGTCCCCGGCCGCCGCGCGCGCACCTCCTCGATCAGCCGGCCGACGGCGGCGTCGGTGTAGGCGATCTCGCTGTCGTAGCGATCGATGTCGCCCGCGCCGAAGGGGAAACCCTCGTGCGCCACGTAGGGCTCGTGCGGCTCGAAGAAGTGGACCCAGACGAACGAGCGCTTGGGCTTCACCGTGTCGTAGTAGGCGAGCAGCTGGTCGACGCGGCGCTGGGCGTCGATGTACTCGAACTTCACGTACTCGAAGTCGAAGTACGTCTCGGCGAAGCTCTTCAGCTTGTCGGAGTCGATGAAGAAGACCGCCGGCGGATAAAAGGCCGCCGTCTTCCAGCCGTAGTTGCGCAGCACCGCGGCGATCGGATCGTGGCGCTCGCCCGGCGCGAGGCGCGCCATGGTCGGGAAATACTTGCGAGGTCAGCATCGACGCCACCGAGAACGACGTGTGCGGCGCCTGCGAATAGACGCGAGAGAACCGGACCCCGCTCGCCGCGAGCCGGTCGATGTTGGGGGTGGTGTTGCGGGCGTAGCCGTAGGCGCCGACGTGATCGAACCGCAAGGCGTCGATGGTGATGAGGAGAACGTCGGCCTGGGGACGGCGGGGTCCTTCGGGGAGCGGCGGCAGAGCGGCCTCGGCGGCCCGAGGGCTGCCGGCCACCGTGGTGCGCTCCCGCTGCGGAACGGCCCGTAACGCGAGCGACGCCAGCGAGGTCCGTTCATATGCGGCGTAGCGGAGGACCTGACTCCCCTGCAACGCCACGATTGCGCCCGCCGCGGCGGCCACGGTCGCCGCAGCGAGGAGGCCGATCTGCCAGCGGCGCCCGCCGCGCGAGAGGAGCCGGACCGAAAGGACGAAGCAGACCAGCGTCATCACCGCCAGCGTCGCGTGGAACCACCCATAGAGCCGCGGCCAAAGCCCCCGGTTGAGGAGCTGGCAGGCGACGCCGATGAGAAAGAGCGACAGCGGCTCCTGCACGCGGAGGGGGCCGCGGGCCAAGCGCCGGGCAACCGCAAAGACGGCGAAGAGGCCCACCGCGACCAGGGCGATCGAGATGGCTTGGTGCGCGGGGACCGACGCCGCGCTGTGCCCCGCGAACAGCGCGAAGGCGTCGTAGGCGATCACCGGCGCCGCCCAGAGCGCCGCCAGCAGGCCTGCTGTTCGGTCCGGCAGGCGGGTGCGACGCGCGGTCGAGCCGCAGAGCGCGGCGACCGCGCCGAAGAGGAGACCCACCAAGGCGATGAGGCCTGCGTCGACGGCGAAGAGGCGAACCGCCTTGCCGCTCGAGAGCCCGCCGATCCCGCCGAAGATCGCCAACCCGGCATCGAACGCTCCGGCCAGCGCCCCCCCCAGGATGCCGCTCTTGATCCAGGCCAGACCGGGCGCGCGGCCGGCCGCCGCCGTGGCGTCGTCGGGGACGGTCATCCCGCTTCGCCCGCGAACAGCGTCGTCGTGCGCGTGCGCGCCGCCCGGGCCAGCGCCGCGTGGGCCGGATCGGACAGCGTCGGATCGGCCGCCAGAACCGCCTCGGCCTCGCGGCGAGCGAGCGCGGTCAGCGCGGCGAGCTCGGCCAACCCCGCGGCGCCGGGCGCGGCGTCCTCCTCGCTGTCCCCCTGGCCCGCCTGCGCCGTCCCCCACAAATCGCCGAATCCCCGCTGCGCGAGATCGACCTCGGCCAGACGAAAACCGTCGTCGAGCGCCGCGCAGAGCGCCAGCCGCGCCCGGCCGGGCGCATCGACCGCCAGGCCGTCGGAGGCGAGCAGGAAGCAGATCCCTGCCCGCGCGCCTCGCCCCACCCGCCCGCGCAGCTGGTGGAGCTGCGCCAGCCCCAGCCGGTCCGCCTCCTCGACGATCATCACCGTCGCGCTCGGGACGTCGATCCCCAGCTCGACGACGGTGGTCGCCACCAGGACGTCGGTCCGCCCGTCGGCGAACCCGCGCAGGGCCTCCTCCTTCGCCGCCGCGCCGAGCGCCCCGTGCAGAAGACCGACCCGCGCCGGCGCCAGCAGGCGCGCCAGGCGTGCCCGCTGGGCGATGGCCGTCACCGCGCCCGGCCGCCGCGCCGCCTCGCGCACCGGACAGACCACGAACGCCTGCTCTCCCGCCGCGAGCGCGTCGCGCAGCCGCGCGTAGGCGGCGCTGCGCCCGTCGCCGCCGGCGCAGACGACGGTCGCCGCCGGCCGCCGCCCCGGCGGCCGCTCGGTGAGAAACGAGGCGTCGAGATCGCCGTGCAGCGCCAGCGCCAGGCTGCGCGGAATCGGCGTCGCCGACATCGACAACAGGTGCGGCGCCGCCCCGCCCGCGCGCAGGCCCAGGGCGCCGCGCTGGGCGACGCCGAAGCGGTGCTGCTCGTCGACGATCACCAGCCCGAGCCGCGGGACCTGGCCCGCCATCGCGAGCAGCGCCTGCGTGCCGATCAGGAGCTGCAGGTGCCCCTGCCCGCAGGCCTCGAGGATCGCCGCCCGGGCGCCCGCCGGGGTCGCCCCGGTCAGCGCGGCGATCGGATCCCTGCCCGCGCCGCCAGCGGCCGGAGCGCCCGCGTCTGCTGCTCGGCCAGCACCTCCGTCGGCACCATCATCAAGGTCGCGGCTCCCGCCGCCGCGCAGAGGGCCGCCGCGCCGAACGCCACCGCGGTCTTGCCGCTGCCGACGTCGCCGACGAGCAGACGCCGCATCGGTCTTTCACCCGCCAGATCGGCGGCGATCTCGTCGAGGGCGCGCGCCTGCGACGGCGTGAGCGCGAACTCCAGCGCCCCCTCGATCCGCGCCCGTGCGGCGGCAGCCACCGACGGCGCCACCACGATCGCCCCCCGCCCATCGGCCGCCCGCCGCAGGAGAAACGCCAGCTGAGCGACGAAGGCCCCCTCGAACGCCAGCCGCCGCCGCGCCGGCGCCAACGCCTCGGGGCGAGCCGCCTCGCCGTCGGCTGGCGCGTGCACCTGGGTGAGCGCCTGCGCCAGCGTCGGAAGCGCGAGCCGGGCGCGCGTCTCGCCCGGCACCAGATCGAACGCCGCGCCGCCGAGACGTCCGAGCGCAGCGCCGCGCATGCGCTCGAGCGCGCGCCCCTTCACCCCCTGCATGACGCCGTAACGCGGCCGCAGCCCCAGCCCGCCGTCGCCTCGCGCCGCCAGCGCGGCGGTGACCACCGACGGCTGAATCAGCTGGCGCGTCCCGTCCGTCGCCGTGTGCAACGCGCCCGCCAGGGCGACCGCGCTTCCTTTGGGGAAGGACTTGGCCATCGCGCCCGGCACGCGGAACCAGCGGGCGCGCAGGGCCGCCCCTCCCGGCGACTCTTCGACGAAGAGATCGAGCAGGCGGCGCGGGAAGACGTGCAGGCGCCTGACCGTCCCGCACACCAGCACCACTGTCCCGTCGGTGACGCCCGCCAGCGCCCCGATCGGCGTCGCCCGCCGCAGATCGTCGTAGCCGCGCGGCAGCCGCATCAACAGATCGCGCAGGGTCCGGACACCGCGCTCCCCGAGCCGCCCCGCCGTCACCGGCCCGGCGCCCGGCAGGGTCGAGATGGGCAGGTCCAGCTCGGAGATCGGAGGCCAGGCCTCAGCGTTTGAAGGTGAAGCGGAGCTCGTAGTCGCAGAGGTGGAAGATGTCCCCCTCTTCGATGCGCTTGTTGTCGATGCGCATTCCTTTGAAGTCGATCCCGTTGGTCGATCCGAGGTCCTTGATGAAATACGTTCCATTCCTTCGGATGACCGCCGCATGTTTGCGCGAGATGTTGCCGTCCTTGATCGGCAGATCGGACGACTTGGTTCCGCGGCCAATGATGAACTGGTCCTTGTCGATCCGGTATTTTTGATTGTCGAACACCAGGTAGAGCGGGATCTGCGGCTGAACCGCCGGCGTCCCGTCCAGCCCGGCGCCGGCGCCCATTTGTAGCCCGCCGTGCGACTGCGGTCCGCCGTGGGGGTGCGGCGGCGGCGTCGCCGGCACGTCGAACATCGAGACCCCCGTCGGCTGCGGGACCCGCTGCGCGAACCGGGAGCGGGTGGAAGCCGGCGGCGGCGGCGGGGGAGGCAGCGCCGGGGCCGCCGCGACGGCCGCCCGTTGCTGGTGCCGCTGCGCCGGCGGCGGCGTCAGCTGGCTCTCCGACTCGAGCGCGTTGATGCCGGTCTGATAGCCGGAGAGCTGGGCGTAGGCCTCGAGCGCGTCGGCGATGATGTCGTCGACCTCCTTCTCCTGGTCCTCCGCCATGCGCCGGAAGGTGACCCAGAGCGTGTCGTTGCACTGGAACTGCCGCAGGCTCTTGCGTCCAGGGATCGCCATCAGGATTTCTTCTTCACGATCTCCGCGGCCGCGGCGGCCTCCTTGCCGACCGTGTCGCCCGCGGGGAAGCCCTTGAGCGGTGAGCTGTCCGCCGCCAGCTTCTGCAGCGCGGGCGCCTCGGGCGCGCCGCCGATTTGCGCCAGCGCCATGACCGCCGTCATCCGCGCCAGCGGGGCATGCGAGCCGAGCGCCTGCACCAGCGCCGGGCGCGCCGGCTGGCCGAGCTTCTCGATCAGCTTGACCAGCAGATCGTCGACGTCGACCTTCTTGTAGCTGGCGCTGGCGGGGAACGCCTCCAGCGCGGGGATGATCCCGTCCGCCTTGCGGGCGTCGATCTCCACCTCGAAGGCACGGTAGCGGACGATCTCTTCCTTGTCGGACGAGATGATGCCCAGAAGCCCTTTTTCGGCCTCCAGCCCCCCGATCCCGCCAATGACGCCGAAGATCTCGTCGCGGACCGCCTTGTCGGCCTTGGGATCGGAGGCGATCTTCAACGCGAACGGCAGCACCGCCGGGTCGCGCCGCTCGCCGAGCGCGCGGGTGGCCAGCAGCGCGTCTTCTGGTTTCCCGCCGGTCACGACCCCCTCCAGATACTTGACCGCCGCCGGGCCGCCCAGCGCCCCCAGCGCTTTGTAAAGGAGCTCCGGATGGTCTTTCTCTTTCGCCTTGATCGTCGGCGCGCGGGCGACGAGCGCGCTCGCCCCCTTGTCGCGCGCCGACTCGTCGCCCAGCTTGCCGAGGAGCTCGGCCGCCTGCGTGAACGGAAGGTCGGGCCCCGCCAGCACGCGCACCAGCATGGCGCTCGAGTCGACGCCGATGGCCGTCAACAT
Source organism: uncultured Pseudomonadota bacterium (assembly GCA_963723305.1). Lineage (GTDB taxonomy): Bacteria > Myxococcota_A > Polyangia > Fen-1088 > Fen-1088 > JADGRB01. The sequence goes on along the minus strand of CAVRRT010000057.1, from coordinate 32,105 downwards.
CTTGTCGAGCGAGTGCTCCCCCTGACGCACCTTCCCCGCCTGAAGCTCCGCCTCCAGCGCCGGCAACAGCGCGGCGTCGATCCGCTTCTGATCGTCGGGGGCCGCCACCAGCCGCAGCGAGAACAGCGCGTCCCGGTAGGCGAGCGACTTCTCGGGCGCCGGATCCTTCATCGCCACCTCGTAGGCCGGCTCGAGCGATTTGGTGATCTCCGCCCGATCGTCGGCCGTCGCGCCGGTGAGGATGGTGTCGACCTCGGCGGAGCGCCCCAGGTCGACCAGGGCGACCGCGGCCTCGGCGCGCAGCCTCGGCGCCACGGCGTGATCGGCGAGCGCGTCGTGCAGCCGCTCTGGCCCCTTTTCCGTCGTCTTCCAAAGGGCGATGTTCTCCGACGAGACGCTGCTCGAGCAGCCGAAGGCCAGCACCGCCAGCGCGCACATCGATCGGCAGAAGCTCGGGCACGAGCGCGCGGCCCCCGCGAGGGTCCTCGCTCCCCCCCGCGATGGACTCCGCCGGGCCAAGCCCTGCTCCGTCCAGGCGAAGGGACCCAGCCGCGTCGGCGTACGGGCCATAGAGCGGATGTAACTACGGTAAGATCCGACCGTCAAGGCATTGCCGCTCCGCGGGGCTTCGGATAACGTCGCGTCACCTCATGTGTTTCGGGGAGCACCGCGGGCGCTCGGACGCGCGGGCGCTCGCGGGCGTGGCCGTCCTGTCGTTGCTTCTGGTCGCCGGTCGAGCCGCGGCCTCGCCGATCGACGATCCGTTCGTGACCGGAATGTCGTTCAGCGGACCGACGTCGGGCGATCTGGGGGCCATCTACTGGAATCCGGCGGCGCTCGGCCTCATGCGTGGGTTTCAAGTGATGGTGGCGGGGACGGCGCGCTGGTCGTCGGTGGGCGTGTCGCGCACGCTGGGGTCGCAGCCCGCCGGCTCGGCGAACGCCACCAACTTCCGCCAGCCGTTTCAGTGGCCGCCCGGCCCGGGCGCCTACGTCGCGCTCGGGTACGGCAGCGATCGCTTCACGCTGGCCTTCGCCACTTACATGCCGTACCTCGAACAGATCAGTTTTCCGATCTCGGCGACGGGGACCGAGCCGACTCGCTACCAGGTGCTGAGCATGGATCTGCGCAACCTGGCGCTGGTGCCCGCGCTGGCCATCCGGTTCGGCAACGACCTCCGGATCGGCCTGTCGTCGGGATTTCTGTTCTCGACTGGCAGCCTCAGCTTCGCCGATGACCTCGGCGGCGAATGCGGCGGCGCCCCCTGCGGCGCGGAGAACCCGGCCGCGGCCGCTCGCTACAACATCAGCTCGGGCCAGAGCATCGGAGACGGGACGTTCTCGGTCACGCTCGGCGGCGGCGTTTACTACCGCCACAAGAATCTCGAGTTCGGCCTTTCGTACCAGAGTCGCCCGCTCGGCACCCAGACAGGCGGCGTCGAGGTGGCGGGCGACGCGACCACGGTGACGCTCCCGCCACGCCAGGGCGGCGGTCCCGTGACCTGCGGGGGTGGCCAGTCGAGCCGCTGCGTCTTCGGCGACATCACCTACCGGCTGCCCGACGTCTTCATCGGCGGCGTCACCTGGCACCTCGCTCCCGGGCTGGAGCTCAATGTGATGGCGCGCTGGATCTGGACCCACCTGCAGGACAATTTCGACGTCCGCCTGGTCGGCCCGACGCTGGAGGCCAACGGGCTCCCCGAGCACATCGTGCTTTACCGCGGGTTTCACGACGTGGTCGACACCCGCGCCCGGATCGCCTACTGGTGGCGCGAGCGGCTGCGGGTCGGCGCCGAGCTGCGGGTCGAGAACGGCGCCGTCGACAACAACGCGGTCAACGCCGCGGCCGTCGACGGACTCCAGATCGAGCCGGTCCTCCTGGCCGAGTTGCGGCTCAGCCGCAGATTCTGGCTCGGCGCGGGCTACGGCCTTACCATCATGCCCAGCGTGACCGTCACCGACTCGATCTTCGATCCGACCGCCGCCACCCTCTGCGCCAGCGCGAACGGCGACCTCTCCAACCCCGCCTGCCAGGAGCGCGCGAACGGGACGGCCCGCCCGACCGCCGACGGCACGTACACCAGCATCGTGCAAGACTTCGGCCTCACCTGCACCTTTCGACTCTGATGCTGAGCCCAGGATCTACCGCAGCGATCTCGGCGCTGGCGCTGCTGGGCTGCGCGGCGACGTCGGCCCGGCGTGGCGCGGCGGCGGTGCCAGGGAGCGCCGGAAACGCGGGGGGCGAGGGAGGCACCGGCTCGCCGCCGACGGAGATTGCCCGCGCACAGATGGGGACGCTGACGGTGACCAAGTGGCGGCTCGACAACGGCCTCGAGGTGGTCCTGCTGCCCGACCCGCGCGCCACCTCGGTCAGCTACATGACCTGGTTCCGCGTCGGCTCACGCAACGAGGACGAGGCCGCGGGCGAGACGGGCCTGGCCCACCTCTTCGAGCACCTGATGTTCACCCAGACCAAGAACGCCGCGGCCAACGCCTTCGACAACAAGATGGACGCCGTCGGCGGCAGCTCGAACGCCATGACCTACTATGACTTCACCGCCTACGTCGACGACATCCCGCCGACCGAGCTGAACATGGCGGCCACGCTGGAGGCCGATCGGATGATCAACCTCGATCTCCGCAAGAAGCAGGTGGAGAACGAGCGCGACGTGGTCGCCGAGGAGCGCCTCTCCTCGGTCGAGGACAACGTCGACGGCATCCTCGACGAGCTGATGTACAAGCAGGCCTACAAGACGCACCCCTACCGCTGGCCGGTCATCGGCTCGATGAAGGACATCAAGGCGATGACCCGGGAGAAGGCGGCCGCCTTCTACAAGAAATACTACGCGCCCAACAACGCCGTGCTGGTCATCGCCGGAAAGATCGACGAGGCGGCGACGCTGGCGGCGATCACAGGCGCTTATGGCGCCATCCCGCCGTCGACGAAACTTCCCAAGGACGAGTCCAAGCCGGAGCGCGCCCCTGCCGCCGAGGTGCGCACCACGCTCAGCCGGCCGGTCCCGGCCGACCGCCTGGTGATCGGATTCCCCGCGCCCGCGCTGGGGGCCCCCGATCGCGCCGCCTACGAGGTGATGAACGAGCTCCTGGCCGGAGGTCCGTCCTCGCGCCTCAATCGCGCGCTGGTGGTCGACCGGCAGTGGGCCTCGTCGGTCCACGGCGACATCGCGCCCACCCGCGATCCCGGCCTCTACGCGATCTGGATCCAGATGGTCAAAGGGCACACCGCCGAGGAGGCCGAGCGCCTGGTCGTCGAGACGGCGGCGAATCTGGCCGCTCACCCGGTCAGCGCGGCCGAGCTGGGCAGGGCCGCGGCGCGGATGGAGAGCGAGTTCTGGCAGCAGCTGGCGTCGAGCCACGGGCGCGCCGAAACGGTGGGAGCGTTCGAGATCGCCACCGGCGACTTCCGGACGTTGCTGGCGCGCGGCGCCGAGTACGCGCGCGTGACCGCCGCCGACGTGCAGAAGGCCGCCGCCGGCTATCTGGCGACGGGCGCCCGTTCGGTGGTGATCGCGCGGCCGACCGGCGCGCCGGCCGACGCGAGGACCGCGCCGTGAGCGGCGTGGGGGCGCTCGTCTCGGCGGCCTTGATGGTCGGCGCCGCGCCGGCAACGACGACGGCCGGGCCCGCGCTCTCGCCCGGCGCCATCCGGCGCCCCGGCCCGGGCGGCTCGCTGGTCATCGTCGAGGACGATCACAGCGTGCCGATCGTCCACGTGATCGTCGCCGCGCGTTCCGGATCGGCGGCCGATCCGCGCCACCGCGAAGGGCTGACCAACCTGGCGGCGGAGTGGGCGCGCCACGGCGCCGGCGGGCGCTCGCGGGCCGCGCTCGACGAGGCGTTCGACGCGCTCGGCGGAACGCTCGAGGTGCGCACCGAGCAGGACGTGACCCGCTTCGAGGGCGAGGTGCTGGCGCGCAACCTCGACGCCTACCTGGCGCTCGTCGCCGACATCCTGGTGCGACCGGCCTTCGCGCCGGCCGAGTTTGCCCGCACGCGCCAGGAGGTAGCGGGACAGATCGACGAAGGGCGCAACGACGACCGCCAGCTCTGCGCGCGCTTCTTCATGCGCAACGTCTACGGCGATCACCCCTACGGCCACCCCCTCGACGGTCTCAAGCCGGCGCTCGACGCCGCCACCGCCTCCGAGGTCGCCGCGCATTTTCGCCGGAACTTCGGGGGACGGAACCTGATCTTCGCCTTCACCGGCGACGTCGATCCGGAGGCGCTCTCCGCCACGCTCGCGCGGACGTTCCGCGGCCTCTCCGCGGCTCCCGCGCTCCCGCCCAACGCGCTCGAGCTGCGCGCCCCCGTGCCGCTCAAAGGGTGGCGCGTCCAGCTGGTCGACAAGCCGGACCGGCAGCAGACACAGCTCATGTTCGGCCACCCCACGGTGCACGCCGCCGACCGCGACTATCTCCCGCTGCAGATCGCCATGGCGGCCTTCGGCGGGCGCGCCATGAGCTCGACGCTGATGGACGAGGTCCGCCGCAAGCGCGGCCTCGCCTACGGCGCCTACCTGATCCTCGAGGAACGGCGCGGCGCCGGCGCGGCGATGGGCTGGGTCTTCTCCGGCACCGAGAAGACCGTCGCCATGCTCAAGCTGGTGCTCAAGCTCTATGTGGCGTTCATGGACAAGGGGCTCACCCCGGCCGACGTGGCGTTCTTCCAGCGCTTCCTGATCGGCTCGCACGCCTCCGACATGGACGTCCCCGACCAGCGCCTGGCCGCGCGCGTCTCCGCCGAGATCGCCGGGTTGCCCGCCGACTTCGTCGACAGCTTCGCGGCGCGCGTCGCCGCCGTCTCGCCCGCCGAGGTCAACGCCGCGATCAAGCGCCAAGTCCACGCGCGCGATCTGGCCATCACCATGGTCGCCACCGCGCCGGTGATGAAGAAGCTGCTCACCGACGCCAAGATCGAGGAGAGCGCCATCGACGTCGTCCCCTACGATAGCTACTGAGGGCGCAGCGACGATCGGTGCTAGGCTCCCGCGGTGAGCGATCGGGCCAAAGAGGCGGGCGAAACTGGCGTGCGCGTGCTGGGGAGCGGCCGCTACCTGACCCTCCTCGATGATCACGGCTGGGAGTACGTCACCCGCCCGACGGTCACCGGGATCGTCGTCATCGTCGCCATCACCGACGAAGAAAAGCTGCTGCTGGTCGAGCAGTACCGGCCCGCGGTGCAAAGGCGGGTCGTCGAGCTGCCGGCCGGCCTGGTGGGTGACGTCGACGCCGCGCGAGAGCCTGGCTCGTCGCCGCGGCGCCGCGAGCTCGGCGAGGAGACCGGCTTCGCCGCGCGCCGAGATGGCGCCGCTGGCCGCGGGGCCGGTCGCGGTCGGTGTCAGCGACGAGACGGTCTCGTTCTTTCATGCGCGCGGCCTCACCCGGGTCGGCCCGGGCGGCGGCGACGCCAGCGAGAACATCACCACCCACGAGGTGCCGCTGTCGCGGCTGCGCGGGTTCCTGGCCGCCCGGCCGCAGACGGCCTGGCGATCGACCCGAAGATCTACGCCGGCCTCTACCTGGTCGGCGCGGCGGTGCGACGTGACGTGGACCGCCGGTGGCGGGATGCCGCTGGGGCCGCTCGGCTTTCTGCCACGGCCGTCGGCGCCCGGCACCGCGACCTGGGAGTACGACGTCAAGCCCGAGCACTTCAACCCGCAACGGCGTCCTGCACGGCGGCGTGGTCATGGCGCTGCTCGACACGGCCATGGGACACGCGGTCGCCGAGCCTGGTCGCGCCCGAGGACGGCGCCTTCAACGCCTCGGCCAGATGAACGTGCAGTTCCTCGAGCCGATCCGATCGGGGACGATCACGGCGCGCGCCGAGGTCCGCAAGTGCGGCAAGCGCCTGGCGGTCGTCGAGGCCGACGTCACCGACGATCACGGGCGACGCTGGCCGTCGCGACCGCCACCCACGCCATCCTCAGGCAGAAGAAAGCGCCGCCCGCGTCCGAGCCGGATCGTTCGTGATGACGGCAGTCCACGCCCATGCCGCGGCAGGCGCGCAGCGCGGCCGGATCATCGACGGTCCAGACGTTCACCCAGTAGCCCCGCCGCTTCCAGCCGGCGACGCGCGCTCGGCGTGCAGAGCACGCAGCTCGGGGTGCAGCGCGAACGGGCGCAGCCAGGGCGCCAGCCAGGCGCGCCGCAGCGGCAACGGCGCATGGCGCTCGAACAGCAGCGCCGCCCGGACCGCCGGCGCGCGCCGCATCCAGAGGCGGACCGCCCAGGGATTGAATGACGACACCAGCACGCGGTGGGCGCTGTCGGTCCGGGCGATCACCTCGGCCACCGCCTCCACCAGCGCGGCAACCTTGGCCACGCCGAGCTCGCTGGCCTTGAGCTCGACGTTGACCAGGAGGTCGGGGCCGCAGGCCTCCAGCGCCTCCTCCAGCGTGGGGATGGTCGTCCCGCCCGGCAGCTTGACGTCGCGTAGGGTCGCGTACGGCAGGTCCCCGACCCGCTCCGGCCGCCCGCCGAGCCGCGCCAGATCGTCGTCGTGGAACACCATCACCTCGCCCGTCGCCGCCAAGAGGACGTCGAGCTCGACGCCGTCGGCACCGTCGGTGCGGGCCCGCCGGAACGCGGCGGCCGTGTTCTCCGTCTCGCAGGCGCTGGCCCCGCGGTGTCCGAGGACCAGCGGCCCCTCCCCCGGCCGTCGCGGCTGCCACACACGAAAAGCGTACCACCGGCGAGGCGGCGCATTAAACTACTGGGAATGTCACAACGTGCTCCCTCGGCCGTGGCCGCGGCTCTAGCCTTGGCTTTGGCGATTGGGGGAGCGGCCGGTTGCGCGCATTCTGGCGGGCCGGCACCGTCTGGCCCCGGCCAGGCGGTGGCCGGGGAGGCCTCGCGGATCGGGCCCATCATCTACGAGGATGACTTCCTCGAAGCCCGGCTGGTCTTCCAGGCGCTGCCGCTCGCCGCACCCGAGCGGCTCGCGCTGCGGGCCAAGCTGCTCCACTACCTGCTCGATCCGGTGCTGCCGCTCAAGCCGGACGACGTCCGGCGCGAGACGCGCGAGCTCGAGAGCGACGACGTCTACGACACAGTCTTCTCCTCGTTCCGCGACGCGCTCGGACTCTTCGACCCGGTCGAGCTCTGGACGACGCCCGCCCGCCTGACGCCCGAGGAGATGCGCCTGCTGCGCCCGGCGGCCGAGCTGGTCATCGGACTCTTCTCGCCGCGGGGCGCCGACCAGCAGGTGACGCTGGCGCTGGCGGCGCTGGCGACGCTCGCCCCCGGCGAGCACGAATGGCGAGAGCGGCTCGATCAGGTGGTCCGCTGGACCGACGAGGAGAGCAGCTTCGACGAGGGCGGCGGCGGCATGCACCGCGCCGGGAGCGCCATCGACGCGCTCGAGAGCGCGCTCGGCGATTGGCCGGCGCCCGCGGTCGTCTCGCGGCTCGACGCGCTCTACGTGGCGCGACAGAAGCGCTTCGCTGCGGCGTTGCATCGTCCGCCGGCCGGCGACTCCGCGCGCCGCGCGCTCGGCGAGCTCCTGCTCGCGCACGGCGACGAGATGCAGCGGGCGGTCACCAGCATGGCCGGCGCCTACCTGCGCGCCGGACGCATCGCCGACGCGGCGACCCGGACGGCCCGCATGGCCGGCGACGACGGCGACGATCCGGAGCTGCGCGGCCTGCTGGTCGCCGCGGCCAGACCGACCGCCTCGGCGGCCGACTATCTGGCGCTGGCGCGCCGGTTCCTGCCGCGGGTCGATTTCCTGGGCGGCACCGCCAGCGACGCGCCCGATCCCGTGGTGGCCTTCCGCGTGCTCGAGGTCGGGCCGTCGCCGCGCACCCCTCCGATGCCGGATCTGCTGATCCTCTCCGGCCACGTGGCGCGCCTGCTCTCGTCCTACTTCCTCGCCATTCGACGGCTGGAGGAGGCCGAGGCGGTCATCGAGACCAATCCGACAGCGCCGGCGGCGCGCGACCTGGAGGGGAAGATCTCGGCCGAGCTGATCGAGCTCTACTTCGTGCGCTTGCGCCTGCGCCTCGATCCCGAGCGCGACACGCCGGCCTACGCCGAGGCCGACGATCTGAAGCGCCGTTTCGAGGAGACCAAGCGGCGCTTCGCCGGCACGGAGATGAAGGTGCGCGACGCCGACATCGACTTCGAGCTGGCGCGCAGCTACGTCAACGCGGGGCACATCGACAGAGCCGAACCGCTGTTCGTGCGCGCGCGGGACGAAGGCGAGCCGACCGCCGAGGTGACCGTCGAGCTCGCCAACCTGGCGCTCAAGCGAGGCGATCCGGCGCGCGCGACCCGCATCGTGCGCGAGGGAATCGACGCCTTGCGCGGCCAAGGGGGCCTCGCAGGACACCATCGGCTCCGTCGAGGGGCGGGCGCGGCTCGACCGGGTGCTGGGCGACAGCTTCGACGCCGCCGGCGATCGCGACGGGGCCGAGGCCGCCTGGCGGGGCGCGCTCATCGGCTGGGAGCGCCTGATGATCGAGCACCTCCGCCGCAAGAACATCGCCGAGGCGGCCGAGTCGACCGTCGAGGTCGGCAAGCTGCTCTACGTCCTGGGGCGCCGGGGCGAGGCGTTGCAACGGTTCGACGACGCCATCGAGGCAGACGACGATCGGGACCAGTCGTACATCGACATCGTCGCTTTTCTCGTTCAGGCGGGCGAGACCGACGCCGCGCTCAGCGTCTACCACCGCGCGCTGGCCCGTCCCGGACGTGCCGTCTCGGAGTACGTGAAGGTCTACACCTCGCTCTGGATCCTCGACCTGACGCGCCGGACGAACAAGGTCGCCGATCCCAAGGCCGAGGCCTACCTCCGCACGCTCGACCAGCGCCACGGCGAGCTGCGCCAGCACCGCGGAGCCGCCTGGTCGCGGCTGCTGGCCCGCTACGCGGTCGGCAGGATCACCTACGACCAGGCGCTGGCAGCCGCCGACACGGCGGGGAAGCGCGCCGAGATCTACTTCTACGAGGCGATGCGACGTCTGGAGCGACGGCAAGTCGGACGACGCCCACCAGCTCTGGCAGAAGGTCATCGACACGCAGATGTTCTCGTTCTTCGAGTTCGACATGGCGTCCCGTTACCTGCGCCTCGGCGCCCCCTCGTCGCCGCCCGCCACGAACACCGCCAACGCCGAAGCGATCTGAATCGCGATGCTCGACCGCGATCTGACCGGGGCTACGCGGGCTGGAGCTCCCAGCGCCGCACCAGCGCCGCCGGATCGCCGCCCACCGCCTGGAAGTCGTCGAGCATGTCGTCGGCGGGTGAACGCCCCGCCTCGGCATAGGCGCGCACCGGCTCGAGCAGCGCGCGGTCGGCGGCGCCACCGGGGAGCCGCCCCAGGCCGCCCGCGGCGATCGCGCAGAGCTCGACCGCCAGCTCGCGCACCGACCGCCCGCCGAAGCGGGCGGCCAGGCCCGCGCGCGGGACCTCGCGCCGGAGCGCCTCGCGCTCCTCGAAAGGGTGGTCGGCGACCAGCGCGTACGCCGCCCGGCGAGCCTCGGTGTCCTCGATGATGCCGCGCCAGAAAGCGCCCAGGGCGCGCGCCATCGGCATCGGTCCGGCGTCGGCGCCGCGGACCTCGACGTAGCGCTTGAGGCGCACCTCGGGGAAGAGCGTCGACAGGTGAACCTCCCAGTCGGCGATCGTCGCCCGCTGCCCCTGCCAGCCCTCGGCGGCAAATCGCCGGAAGGTCATCTTGCCGGCGGGGTGGTAGACGCCCTGGCGCACCACGAAGAACATCGGCACATCCAGCGCCCAGTCGACGTAGTCGCGGAAACGGAAGTCGGGCTTGAACACGAACGGCAAGAGGCCGCAGCGATCGGCGTCGGTCTCCAGCCAGATGGCCGCGCGGTAGCTCTTGAAGCCGCTCACCCGCCCGAAGGTGATCGGCGAGGCGGCGAACATCGCCGTGACGATCGAGGTGATCCCATACGCCGTCCGCATCTTGTCGGCGGCGTCATCCTCGCTCGAATAGTCGAAGTTGGCCTGGACGGTCGCGGTCAGCTTCATCATCTGGTGGGCGAGACGGCTCTCGCGGCCGTAGCGCGGGAAGTAGTCGCGCATCACCACGTAGCGGCGCTTGGGGAGCCAGGCGACGTCTTCGAGCGCGCCGAACGGGCGCACCCCGGTGCCGATGAAGGTGATCCCCAGCGGCCGGGCCACCTCGGCCACCTCCCGAACGTGGGCGTCGAGCGCCACCGCGCAATCGGAGGCGGTGAGGAGCGCCCCCCCCGAAAGCTCGAGCTGGCCGCCCGGCTCCATCGTGATCCGGTCGCCGTTCCGCCCCAGCGCGATGATGTGCCCATCGTCGCGCGTGGCCGTGAACTCCCGCGCCTCCATCCGCGCGAGGAGCTCTGCCAGCCCGGCCTCCCCGTCGTAGGGGACCGGGCGGCCATCGCTGCGAACCGCGATCTTCTCCTGCTCGATGCCGATCCTGAACTGGGAGCGATCCCTCGCCCCGGACTGGAAATAGGCGACCAGATCGTCGACGGAGGGAGCGGTGGCTGCGCCCCGGGGACCGGTGGTTGGAGATGGGGGGCTGGACATGAGCTTGGCGGCGGTGGCGGTGGAACGCTGAAACGTCAGGAAGGACGGGGTGCCGCCCAAAGCGGAGCGAAGGCTAGCTACCACCCCCTCCCCCGTCAATTCCGATTACGTGCCATCCTCGCGGGTCGGGTGGTAGGTCGGGTGGGAGGTCTGGGCGAATGCCGGGTGGAACGTCTGGTGAAAGGTCTCGTGCCCTCGCCCGGCAGCGGATAAAATTGACGGCAGTGGCGCATCGCGGGCACTCATTTGATGACCTAACCTTGAGCAACGGTTCCCGATTTTGGGTCGGTCCCCGTTCCCGCCCTATAATGGGGCGCCGCCGTCCCTTCCAACTTCCATGATTCAGCCGTCCAGCCTCTTCGTCGTCGACGCCGACCCGCGCAGCCTCGAGACTCTGACGTTCGGGTTCGAACGAGAGGGGTGCAAGGTCACCAGCACCTCCGACCTGAAGAGGGCCGCCCTGATCGCCCGCACCGCCGCGGCGGAGGTGGCCATCGTCTCCTTGCGCGAGCCGGAGCAGTCGTCGCTCGAGGTGGTCAGCGCTCTGAGGGCTGTCGCCAAGGACCTTCCCGTCGTGGTGCTCGGGCCGCAGGGATCGAAGGCGGACGCGCTGCGGGCCGGAGCCGCCGACTTCCTGACCCTGCCGACCTACCTGCGCGACGTGATCGGCATCGGGAAACTGAGCGCGCTCGGCAGCAAGGCAGGCAAGACCAGCGCGCCCGGCACCACCAGCACCTCCAGCGCCACAACGACGGGCGGCGCCAAGGGCACGGCGGGGGCCGAGGATCCGGGCGAGCTGCAGACACGCCTCTCCGAGCACTACGGCCTCTTTTTCCTGCTTCGCGCCATGGCCTCCTCGGAGCGCTCGGGGATCCTGGCGCTCACCCGCGGCAGCCGGCGCGCCGAGCTGCGAATCCACGAAGGAACGGTCGTCTCGGCCAGCGTCGGGGCGATGCAAGGGCTGCCCGCGCTGCATCACCTCCTGCTGTGGGAGGAGGCTGCCCTCACGCTGACCCGCCGGACGATCCCCAAACGGAGCCAGCTTCATCTGTCGGCGCAGGAGATCCTCGACGAGTGCGAGCGGTTCCTGCGCGACTTCGCCCACGCGGCGCGCGATCTGGGCGCGCCCCGCACGCTCTACGTGGCGGTGGCCGAGCCGACCCCCGAGGTGCGGGGCCTGCAGCCGAGCCAGGTGACGCCGCTCTTGCGCCTGTTCGATGGGCGGCGCGTCCTGGCCGACGTCATCGAAGAGAGCCCCTTCCGTATCTTCGATACCGTCCGGATGATCCGGCGGCTGCGCGAGGGTGGCATCCTGGTGGTGCCTCCCGGCGACCCGGGGCAGGATCGTGTCCGAGACACGCGCACCGGGGTTGCGCCGGAGGCGAGCAAGAACGGCGCGCCGAAGTCGATGCTGGCCGAGTGGGCGATGGTCCCCGATCAGCGCGGCGTCGTCGGCGATCGGCGGACCACCAGCCGGCGGCTCCGTCCGCTCGAGCCCAAGCCGCCCGCGCCGGCCCCTGCACCCGCGCCGATTCCGCTCACGACCAAGAAGGGGTCGAGCGCGGCGGGCGAGATCGCCTCCGCCAAGCGGAAGCCGACCCCGGCCGTCGCATCGGCCAGCCTGCTGGGGGTGGCGCCGACCGTTCAGGTGCTGCTCGACGCCAGCGGCGTGCCGCTGGGAGAGCCGCTCGCGCCATCCGATCCAGCCTCCTTGCCGGCACAGAAAACGCCGCCGCCGGTCCGCGCACGCGGCGGCAGCGGGCGGCACGCCCCGGTCGAGGACGCGCCGCCACCCCGCAGCGACCGCGGCGATCGCGGCGAACGCGGCGATCGGACGACCGGCCGGACGCCGGTGCCGGTTCGCGCCCGCAGCGGCGGCAGCGGGCGGCAGGCGCCGGTACCCGTACCGGGAGAGGAAGGGCCGCCCCTCAAGAGCGACCGAACCAGCGAGCGGACGCCCCGCCCCCGCAGGGTTGCGGGCGACACGCAGACCGCCGAAGAGTTCGACGCGATCGAGGCCGACTTCTTCGCGCGCGAGGCCGATCTCTACAAGCGCGAAGCGCTGGAGACGTTCGACGATCTCGATACCGTCGCCGGCCTCCCCGGCCGCTCGCCCCACAAAAAGTAGCCCGCCGTCAGCTCTTCCAGAGGAGCCCTCAGCTCTTCCAGAGGAGCCCTCAGCTCTTCCAGAGAAGGTCGATGCGACCGATGGGGCTGGCGAACCGCAACGTCAGCGATCCCGACCTCACGCCGGTAAAGTCGGCGCCCGGCGCCGGCATGACGAACCGGACGAGATAGGTCTTGGTGAACGGCGTCTTCGAGGGGAAGAACTCGACCTCATACGCGTCGGGGAGCTTCTCCACCCGCACCCGCTCCGCGGGGAGCTCACGCCCCACCGCGTCGAGCAGCGTGACCCGCCAGGCGGTGCTGGCCTTTTCGAGATCGTTCCACTCGTACTTGGCGCTCTGCGCGGTGACGTGGAACTCGAACGCCTGCTGGTAGGCCTCGCGTTGGGCCTGGCGCAGCTCCGTCCGCTTGACGTCGGAGAGGCTGTAAATCGAGGCGTACTTCTCGATGTATGCCTCGCGGAAGTCCCAGCTCTTGAACGTGGCCCAGACCTCGAGCGACTTGTCGACGTAGCCGTGCGAAGAGTAGTCGTGCCGCGTCCAGCGCTCGTAGACCCCCTGATAGTCGCCCGGGAGGTAGTCGCGGGGCGTCTCTGAGAAGTCGACGCCCACCTGCTTCTGCATCGCGCAGCTCGCGCCCACCAGCACGACGGCGATCATCCAATTGCCACCGCGCCGCGCCCGCCGCCCCGCCCGGGTCATCGCAGGAAGTCTTGACGTCGAAAGAGCGAGACCAGCGGCGCCTCTTTCTCCAGTGTCTCCCGTCCCCCCTCGTCCCGATCGACGAGGCCCAGGATGATCGCCACCTTGAGGCCATGCTCCCGCGCGCGGGCGATTGCCTTCAGCGCCGAGCCGCCGGTGGTGACCACGTCTTCGAGAATCGCCACCGACATCCCCGGGCGCAGCGACTTCGCGCCCTCGATCCAGGCCGCGGTGCCGTGCCCCTTGGCCTCCTTGCGCACATAGAAGGCGGGGAGCGGCCGGCCGGCGACGTAGCTCAGCGTCGACACGGCGGAGGCCAGCGGATCGGCCCCCATCGTCACGCCGCCGATCGCCTCCACCTCGGGCGCCTGCGTGGCGAGGATCCGGCCGAACAGGCTCCCCACCAGAAAGTGCCCCTCGGCAGTGAGCACCGTCTGTTTGCAGTCGATGTAGAAGTTGCTCTTGGCGCCCGAGGCCAGCGTGACCTCGCGCTCTTCATACGACAGCCGCCGCAGGAGCGCGAGCAGTCTCTGTCGGTTCTCCTCGAAGAGATCCGCGCCGATCGTCATCTGGGCGCGCCTCTCAGAGCCCGTCGAGCGGGTTGTCGCTGATGTCGTGCTTGCTCACGTTCTTGATCTTGGTCGGCGTCTGGCCGTCCGACCTCGATCCCGCGTGCGAGCCATGCGTGTGCGTCTGCTGCGACTGCGCCTGGGCCCGCGCCTTGGCGGCGTCGGCCAAGATCTTCGCACGCTCCTCCTCGCTCTTCGCGCTGGCGAGCTTGTCGTTCATGTCCTTCTGGATGGCCGCCATTCTGGACTCGAGCTCGGCCTGCGCCCGCTTGGCATCGGCCTTCGCCGCCTCCAGCGCCGCCTGCGCGGCGGCCTGCTCCGCCTGGTGCTGGGTGTACATCTTGTAGGTGACACCGCCGCCGATGGCGACCAGGATCACCGCCACGGTCACCACCGCCTTGACCGGCGAGCTCCGCGCCTTGGCCTGCACTTCGAGCCGCATCCGCTCCTCGTGGATGCGCATCTCGCCCTCCACGCGTGCGCGGCGCTCCGCCTCCTGCAAGCGCATCTGATCCTCGCGGGTCTTCGCCTGCTGCTCCTCGTCGGCGCGGCGGATCCGCTCGGCCTCGTCACGCTGCCGCCGCTCCTCCACCTCACGTGCGCCGCGCTCGGCCGCCTCCTTGGCGGCCCGCTCGGCCTCGCGGCGGGCAGACAGCTCGTCCTGCTCCAGACGGACGCGATCGTCCTCGATCCGACGCAGCTCCTTCAGCGAAAATAGAACCGAATTCTCACGTCGATCGGAAGACATGGTCCTTTCCTGCTAACACGATTCGTTGCCCACTTCAACGCGCCGGGGCGTCCGGTGCGGGGCGAAATCCTACTTGAACTGCGCCAAAAGTTTGTCGATGGCCGCGTTGTCGCGCGTCGACTTGGGCGCCGACTTCTTGTCGTCACCCGACTTGGCAATGGCAGCCGACGACCCTTTGCCCTTCGCCGTCGCCTTGCCGTGATGATGCCCGCTGCCGTGGTGGTGTCCGCTCGAGGCGTCGGCGACCGCGCCCTTGGAGCCGTCGGCGTTCGCCGCCAGCTTGGGCGCGTTGGCCGCCGCCTTGGCCGCCTCGATCTTGGCCTTCTCAGCGGCCTCCTTGGCGGCCGCTTCCGCGATCCGCGCCTTGGACGCTTCGATGGCCGCGTTCGCCTCGGCGGTCCGGGCCGCGACGAGCGCGTCGCGCTGCTGCTCCGCCGCCAGCTGCGCCTGGTGCCGCTTCCAGAGCGCGCCGCCGAGGACGACCATCGAGACCAGGAGCAGCGCGCCGACCAGACCCAGCGCCTTGACCGCCGGATGCGCGCTCTCCGTCGGGATGTCGAACTTCGGAAGGACCACTTTCTCGCTCATCGCAATCCGCTCCTTTGAAACCCGTTCGGACCGCGAGCAGGCGCGTTCCGCCGAGATTTGATTCTAAGTGGTGGAAAAATCACATGCAACCGATTACGAGTGGTCCAGCTTTGGCCCCCAGGGTCTGGCGACAGTCCCCCACAGAGGCGTCCCAGCCTCCCCGGCTCCGCCCACACCCGCAGCGACACGACACCGACACCCAATTGGCCGGCTCCGGCCGCGGTGCCCGGATCCGCCGCTGGCAAAATCGCACCGCCACCAGCGAGGAGACTTTGCGGGTCGGTGACGGCGCGCTATGTTGGCCGCCTTCCAGACGCTCTGAAGACGCATCCGGCGCAAGAACGCCGGCCAGATGGCCCACTACGTCGATCTCCACGCCCACTATCTCTCCGCCCTCGACGACGGCGCGACCGATCGACAGATGTCGCTGCAGATGGTCAGGGCGATCGCCGCGCTCGGTTTCTCCGATCTCTATGCCACGCCGCACCAACGGGCAGGGATGTTCATGCCGGCGCGGGAGGCGATCGACGCCGCCTTCGCCGCCGCCAAGAGCGACGCCGCCGCTGCCGGGGTCGGCGCGACGCTCGGCCTCGGCGCGGAGAATTTCTGGGATACGGTCCTGCACGATCGCCTGCGCCAGCGCGCCGTCCCCTCGTACGGCGGGGGCCCCGCCTTCCTGTTCGAGGTCGGCACGCAGATGATGCCGACGGGGATCGAGAACGAGCTTTTTCAACTGCGCGTGGGCGGCTACCTTCCGGTGATGGCGCATCCGGAACGGTACCTGCCGATCCAGCGCGATCTGGCGCTCGGCGAGCGGCTGGCGCGCCACGCGGCGCTGATGGTCGATCTGGGCGCGCTCGACGGCGCGCACGGCAAACAGGAGATGAAGACGGCGCGCAAGCTGGTGCAGGAGGGGCTGGCGGTGGCGGCCGCCTCCGACATCCACCGCCCGGAGGATCAAACCTCCGTCGCGGCCGGGATGGCCTGGATCCGCAAACAGCTGGGCGACGGTGTGCTCACCACGATGCTGGACGAAAACCCGCGGCGCATGCTGGCCGGCGAGTTGCCCGAGACGCCGCTCCCGCGATGAGCAGGCGTCTCTTCGTTCAGGCTTTTCTCTCGCTGGTCGTCGGCGGCGTGTGTGTCGTCTACGCCGTGCATGGAATGGACGGGCACGCGGTGCTGGGGGCGCTGCGTGCGCTGGCCCCCTCGGCCGTGGCGCTCTACCTCGGCACCATGGTGGTGACGCATCTGTTCCGGACGCTGCGCTGGGAGTACCTTCTGCGGGCGCTCGGGACCTCGTTGCCGTTCCGGCGGCTCTTGCCGATCTCGTCGGTGGGGTTCATGGCGATCCTGGCCCTGCCGGTCCGCCTGGGCGAGTTCGTCCGTCCCTACCTCGTGGCGCGCGAGCGCCACGTTCGCATGAGCACCATGGTCGGCGCCGTGGCGGTCGAACGGATCGTCGACGGCCTGCTGATCTCGATCGTCTTCTTCGGCGCCTACCTGGCCTCGGCGGGCGATCTGTTCTCCTCCCAGCTGCGCGCCGCCGCCTGGCTGTCGCTGGTCGGCTTCGTCGGACTTACGACCTTCCTGGTCCTGGCGCAGCTCTGGACCGACCGCACGATCGCCATCGCGCTCCGGCTGACGCTGGTGCAGTGGCTGGCGCCCCACCGGGCGCCGGCCATCGACGAGAAGCTGCGCGCCCTCATCTCCGGTTTTCGCGCCCTGGCCGATCGGCGAAACTTCTCCATCTTCATCGTCCAGTCGGTGATCTACTGGACTTCGACCGGCGTCGGGATGTGGATCCTGGCGCGTCACATGAACCTGCCGATCTCGCTGGGCGCCGCGTTCGTCATCATGGCCTTCACCGGCGTCGTGCTGAGCCTGCCCAACGCGCCGGGCTTGGTCGGACAGTTCCACGCCGCGATCAAGATGGGCCTCACCGCCTACGTGCCGATCGCCGTCGTCAACTCCAGCGGGATGGCCTACGCCATCGTGCTCCACGGCCTCCAGACGCTCTGGTACATCACGGCCGGTCTGCTTTCGCTGCCGGCGCTCTCGCGCCCCGGCGTGCACGTCTCGCTGAAGGACGCCGTCCGCGAATCGACGCACGCGGCGGAGGCCGAAGAGGCTTGAGCCCCGCCAAGGGCCGGACGCCCGGGACGTCGGAACGTCCGGGCTGACGGACCGCCGGCTGGTCCGTCTTCTAGAGAGCCTGCTAGAGCGGCGCGAGCTCGAGCAGCGGTGCCCCCTCTTCGATCGAGGCACCCTCTTTCGCCAGCACCGCCGCCACCTTGCCGGCAGCCGGCGATTCGACCGGCATCTCCATCTTCATCGACTCGAGGATGGCGACGGTCTCTCCTTCAGCGACGGCGTCGCCAACCTTGACGGTGATCTTCCAGACCGTCCCGGTGATGTGCGCGTTCACGGTGATCGACATGGGCGTGGAGGGTAGGAACCAGCCGCCGCGCCGTCAAGCCGTCACGCCGTCAGACCACATTCGGGCGACCCGGCATCGACGCCCGCATGTGAAAGGCCAGCTCGGCGTCGCGGTAGCGGTGCTCGGGTCCGCGCACGCAGGCGATACGCGCGGCGCACGACAGCCGGCACGGCTCGGCGACGAGGCGGCGCGCGTGGCAGGCGCTCACATCGAACCCGGCGCGCCGGACCGCGCCGGCCGGACAGGCGGCCACGCAGGGGGCGTCGCAGCCCGCGCAGCCGTCACCTGGAGCGGGCGCGAGGGGGAGCGGCCGATCGAGCACGATCAGCGCGCGGTAGGCCCACCAGGGGCCGAAGCGGGGATGAATCTGCAACCCGAGCGGTCCTGGTCCCCCCAGCCCAGCCGCGCGCCCGAGGCGCTGAAACGGGATCAGCGGACGGACGCCGAAGGGAAAGTGCGCGGCGTGTGCCACCGGCAGGGGCATGGGATCGAGCGCCTCGCGCAGGGCGCGCTCCACCACGCGCGCGGTGTAGCGGTCGAGCGGGTTCGCCGCGCCGTCGGACGCCTCGGGCTCCTGGTCGAAGCGATCGAAGAACGCGGGCCCGCCCGAACCGACGACCAACGCGGCTTCGGCGCCCGACAGCAGATCGGCGAGCCGCGGCGTCCCGGCCGCCGCGTCGAACGCCGCCGGGGCGAGCGGCAGAAAGACGTTCAGGCCCAGCGCGCCCAGCGGACGCGCCAGCGTCGCCAGCAGCTCGTCGGCCGCCAGCAGATCGCCGGCCGCTTGCGGACCATCGGATGAGTCGACGCCCGACGTTGCGCGCCTACCTGAGCTGGAACGGGTACGGGGTCTGAAGGCCGTCCGACGGCGGGAAGCTGGCCGACTTGACCGCCTTCTCCACGCAAGATCCGGTCGGCGTCCCGGCGAACTTCCCTGTGACGGTCGCCGACGTCACCTTGCCGCTCTTGCCGATGACGACGTTCACCATCGCCATCCCCGGCACCTTGAACTCGCTGTAGCAGGCGCCGATCTTCGGCTTGACCGAGTTCATCCCCGCGACGACCGCGCTCTTCGACAGCGGTCCCGCCGGGGCGGCCGCCTTGCTGTCGTCGTCCGAAACCTTGGCGTGCCCACCACCGCTGTGGCGCGAGCTCACCGCGCCGTCGATCAGATTGTCGAGCGATCCCTTGGCCGGCTTCTTCTCGGCGGGCTCGCTGTTGACCGCCACCGCGGCGGCGGCGCTCCCTTTCTTGTCGTCACCCCGCTTGCCGCTCTCCTTGCCCTTGCCGTGGTGATGCTCGTGCTCGTGCTCCCCCTTGTCCGACTTCTCGGACTTCTCGCTCCCCTTGGCCTCGGAGCTCCCTGCACGCGGCGGAAGATTCTCCTCGGCGATGGTGGTCGGCTTCGCTCCCGGATCGGCGGCCGGGGCTGCCGGGGCCGCCTTGGCCGGCTCCGGCGGTGCCGGAACCTGCTGCACCTGCTCGACCAACACGGGCGACTTGGCGCTCAGCACCTTGTAAGCCGTGAGCCCGATGCCGGCGATGGCGACGGCGAAAAGGGCGATGACGATATAGACCCAGGCCGGCGGTCCGCTCCTCGACGACAGCGGCAGGAGCACCGGCGCCGCCGGCGAGAACGCGCCGAAGGCCGGAAGATTGTCGGCGGCGCTGGAACCGCCGCCACCGAAACCGCCGAAGCCGGGGCTGCCGCCGCTCGAAGAGCCGAGCGTGGTAGCTGCCATGGCGCGGATGTCGATCAGGCCCGAACCCTCGGTCGTCGGCGCGCTGCTGGCGGCACTTGCCGAGGGCTTCGCCGCCGGCATCGCCAGCGACTGCAGGTTCGAAAGCGAGAAGAGAACCGAGTTCTCATGGCGCTGGCCGGTCAGACTCTCCACCCTGCCGCCGTCGTGTCCTGCCGCCGCCGCGCCACTGGAGGGCCAGCGCGACTCCTCTGCCGCCGGCGCCGCCGCGGCGGAGCCGAAGAGATCGCCGCCGCCGCTGCGCGCGGAGGCCGCCGGCGCCGCGAACACGTCGCTGGCGCCGCCCCCGCCGAACAGAGAGCGGCCCGCGCCTGACGAACGGCGCGCGCGCTCGGCGCCGTTGGCGGAGGCGGGCAGCTCCCGCACCGGCGGTGAACAGATCGCCGCCACCACCCGTGGCGGCCCCGGCCACATCCTCGGCGACGAGGCCCGCGAACTCCGGAACCGCGGAGAGCTTCACCCAATCGGCGAACCCCTCCTTCCAGGTGTAGGTGTCGCCTTTGACCTCACCGCGCTCGATCTTGATGCGCACGTCGGAGTCGGCGATGGGGCCGACCTGCTCGCCGTCGATCACCAGGTGCCAGCCGCCTTCGGCCGCGGGCGCGGCCGCCGTTTCGACGCCGGTCGATTCGCCGCCGCGCACGACGATGATGTGGCTGCACTTCTTGCAGCGGATCTTGAAGACCTTGCCCCGAACCTTTTCGTCGGCAATCGAGTACTTGGTCCCGCAGGAGTCACAGACGATCTTCATCAACGCCTCAGTTCAAGGGGATCGGGGCGAGCGCACAAAAGCGGGTAAGGAGAACGGGTTATTGGAAAAGGGGACCATTATATTGAGCCCGCGACGGCGCGCAAGCCAAGCGGCGCCGGTTTCCCGGCGAATTCCGAGCAGTAAACCGCCAGTTACGCCCCGAACGGGTCCCGCGTCACCACGGTCTGCAAGCGCCCGGCGCCCCAGGAGGTGGCCCAGACGGGAATCCCGCAGAGCGTCGCTCACCCGCGCCACGAAACGGGCGGCCGCGGGGGGGACATCGTCCCGGATGAGCCCGCCGGCGGCTCCGGCCAGCCGTCCAGCTCCTCGAAGATCGGCTCGGCCGCGGCGAGATCGTCGATGTCGCTCGGCATCTCGTCCAGCGTGCGGCCGCCCAGGCGATAGCCGACGCAGAGCTTGACCCGGTCGAGCCCGGCCATGACGTCGAGCTTGGTGAGGGCCAGCGACTCGATCCCCGACAGCCGCACCGCCAGCCGCACGGCCGGGATGTCGAGCCAGCCGCAACGGCGCGGACGCCCGGTCACCGAGCCAAACTCGTTGCCGCGCTTGCGCAGCAGATCGCCGGTGGCGTCCATCAGCTCGGTGGGGAACGGTCCGTCGCCGACGCGGGTGGCGTACCCCTTGGCGACCCCCAGCACGGCGTCGATCTTGGTCGGGCCGATGCCCAGGCCGGCGCAGGCGCCGCCGGCCGTCGTCGACGAGGAGGTGACGAACGGGTAGGTCCCGTGGTCGAGGTCGAGCAGCACCCCCTGCGCCCCCTCGAACAGGACGTTGTCGCCGCGCACCACGGCGGCGTGGACCGTGCGCGAGGCGTCGGCAACGAACGGGCGGAGCTCCTCGGCGAGCGCCATGTACTTGGCGGCGATCTCCGCGGCGACCGGCGTCGCGCCGCCCAGCTCGCGCACGTAAGGGGTGATGGCGGCCGAGGTGGCGCTCGAGCCGGGCGCGAAACCGCTCCGGGCGGAACAAATCGCCGACCCGCAGCCCGATGCGCGCCGCCTTGCTCTCGTAGGTCGGGCCGATCCCGCGCTTGGTGGTGCCGATGCTCCCCGGGCGCTCCTCGCGCAGGCGATCCATCTCCAGGTGGTGCGGCAGCGTCAGGTGGGCGCGCTCGGCAACGACGAGATCGCCGTCATCCTTGATGCAGCCGTGCCCGCGGAAGGTGCGGATCTCCTCGACCAGCACGGCGGGATCGATCACCATCCCCTCGCCCAGCACGCAGGTGACGCCGCTCCTGAGCACGCCCGACGGGATGAGACGGGTGACGTACTTCTTGCCGTCGACGACCAGCGTGTGGCCCGCGTTGGCGCCGCCCGCCCAGCGGACGACGAAGCGCGCCTTCTCGGTCAGCAGGTCGACGATCTTTCCTTTTCCCTCGTCGCCCCACTGCACGCCGACGACGATTACGACTGCCATGATTGTTTGGTCCTCGCTGAAGGTGAAGCCCGGGGTCTCGAGCGCAACCGCCACCGCCTCGACGTCGACGGCGAAGCCGACCGCCGGGCTGGGGCGCCCGTAGCGCGCCAGCAGATCGTCGTAGCGTCCGCCGCGCAGAACGGCGTCGGGCGCGCCGGCGACGAAGGCCTGAAACCGGACGCCGGTGTAGTAGTCGAAGCCGCGCACCTCGCCCAGATCGACGTGCAGCCGGGCGTCGATCCCGCGCGCCTTGGCGGCGGCGACGATGGCGGAGAGCTCGCCGAGCGCGCGCTTGATGCCGGCGGTGGGCGCCTTCTTGGCGGCGGCCACCAGCAGGTCGGGCGAGCCCGAGAGCTCCGGCAGACGCCGCGCGAATTCAATCGCCGGCTTCGCCCCGCGCGCCGCCTCCAGCACCACCGCCAGCCCGGCGCCGTCGCGCTTGGCGATGCAGCGGCGCGCCGCCTCGAGCGCCGGGGACGGCAACGCCAGTGCGGCCAGCACCTCGCGGGCCAGCCCGAGGTGGCCGAGATCGATGGTCGGCCGACTGCAGCCCGACGGCGGCGAGCGCCTCGACGCCCAGCGCGATCATCTCGGCGTCGCCGTCCGGGCCGGGCAGGCCGGCCAGCTCGACGCCGGCCTGGGAGAGCTCGCGCTGGCCGCGCGCGGCGCGATCGAGGCGCACGACCGTCCCTTCGTAGCAGAGACGCACCGGCCCTTGCTCGATCGCGAAAGCGGGTGGCGATGAGGCGCGCGATCTGCGGCGTGATGTCGGGGCGAAGCGCCACGACCTGCCCCGAGCTCGGCTCGACGAAGCGGACCGTCACCGCCCGCGCCGCCGCGCCGAGGCCGAGCGCCAGCACCTCTTCGTACTCGAAGGCCGGCGTGATGACGCGGGCGAAGCCGGCGCGCTCGAACACCGCCAGCAACGTCTCGATCACCCGCAGCCGCGCCGCCGCGGCCAGCGGCGCATAGTCGCGCATCCCCGTCGGGAGCCTGAGCGAAGGGGCGCGCGGCGCGTCGGTCGAACGTGAGCCGCGCGACCCGGGCACTACTTGACCGCGTTGCGGACGATGCCGTCCTTGAGGAAGCCGACGAACACCTCGGCCATCTCGATCGCCACCTTCTCCTGCGCCTCCTTGGTCGAGGCCCCCAGGTGCGGGACGGCGATGAGGTTCTCTTCGGCGAAGAGCGGCGACGGATCGGGCGGCTCCTTGGAGAAGACGTCGAGCGCCGCGCCGCCGAGCTGGCCTGACTTGAGCGCCTCCAGCACCGCGTTCTCGTCGACGATGCCGCCGCGCGCGCAGTTGATGAGGCAGGCGCCCTTCTTCATCTTGGCGATGGTGGCGCCGTTGAAAAGCCCCTTGGTCTCGGCGGTCGCCGGCACGTGCAGCGTGATGTAGTCGGAGGTGGCGATGAGCTCCTCGAGCGTGACCTGCTTGACGCCCGCGGGGAGCTGCTTGGGCGGGAAGGGATCGTAACCGATGACGTTCATCTTCAACCCGACGGCGCGCTCGGCGGCCTGGCGCCCGATGTTGCCGAGGCCGATCACGCCCAGCGTCTTGCCCGCGATCTCGGTCCCCATGTACTTCTTCTTCTCCCAGATCCCCTGCTTCATGCTCTGGGCCGCCTGCGGGATCTTGCGCGCCAGCGCGAACATCAAACCGATGGCCAGCTCGGCCGCGGCCGCCGCGTTCCCCTGCGGGGTGTTGATGACCAGGACCCCCTTCTCGGTGGCGGCCTTGACGTCGATGTTGTCGGTGCCGACGCCGGCGCGCCCGATGATCTTCAGCTTGCCGGGGTTGGCCAGCGTGGCGGCGGTGATCTTGCTGGCCGAGCGGATGCCGATGCCGTGGTACTCGCCGATCACGGCGGCCAGCTCTTCCGGCTTCATGCCGACCTTGAAATCGACGGTGAAGCCCGCATTGCTCAGGATCTCGACCGCCTTCTTCGACATGTCGTCGGCGATGAGAACTTTGATTGGCTCGGCCATGGCTCTTTGCTCCTCGTTGGACTGCTGGGGGCGGTGTGCAGTGTGGATTGAAAAAATCAGCTCAGGCGCGCCGGGTCTCGGCGAACGTCGCCTGCGCGGCGGCGACGCCCGCTCCCGGCCGAATGCCAAAGCCGAGATCGGAGAGCGTCATCTCGAGACCCGAGATGGCGGTGATGATGTCGAACTGGCTGTAGAAGCCGATGTGCGCGATGCGCACGATCTTCCCCTTCAGGTGATCCTGGCCGCCGGCGATGGTGATGCCGTAGCGCGACGCGCATCTGCATGATGACCGCCGTGCCGTCGATGCCGCTCGGAACGCGGATGGCGGTGACCGAGTTCACCGGCGACGACGAGAGCAGATCCAGGCCCAGGCCGCCGGCCGCCGCGCGCGTCGCCTTGGCCAGCCGCTCGTGGCGGAAGAAGACGCCGTCCAGCGTCTCCTCCTTCAACATGCGCAGCGACTCGCGCAGACCGACGATCAGCGACACCGCGGGCGTGAAGGCCGTCTCGCCCTTTTCCTGCGCTCTTCCGCTCGCGCGCCAGATCCAGATAGAAGCGCGGCAGGTTGGAGCGCTCGTTGGCCTTCCAGGCCTTGTCCGAGACCGCCACCACCGCCAACCCCGGCGGCAGCATGAGCGCCTTCTGCGAGCCGACGGACACCACGTCGAGCCCCCACTTGTCCATCGGCACGTCGTAGACGCCCACGGCGGTGATGGCGTCGACGCACAGGATGATGTCGTCGTGGCCGCGCACCACCTTGGCGATGGCCTCCACGTCGTGCATCGTCGCGGTCGAGGTCTCGCTGGCGGTGGCGTAGACCGCGCGCACCCCCGGATTCCTCTCGATCGCCTCGGCGACCGCCTTGGCGTCGACGCCCTTGCCCCACTCGACGTCGACGAAGACGCACTCGATCCCGTAGGCCTCGGCAGATCTTTCCCCAGCGCTCGCCGAACTTGCCGCCGCGGATGACGACCGCCTTGTCGCCGGTGCGCAGGAAGTTGCAGACCGCGGCGTCCATGGCGATCGTGCCCGACCCGGTGAGCAGCAGCGGCAGCTGCTTGGTCTGGATGAGCCACTTGAGCCCCTCCTGCGCCTCGCGCAGGCACTCGGTGAAGGCCGGCGCCCGGTGGTAGAGCATCGGCCGCGCCATGGCCAACAGAACCCGCTCGGGAACGGGGGTCGGACCGGCAGTGAGCAGATACTCCTTCATGGCGCGTTGATGGTCCCTTTCGGGGCTGTGGCAGCGGCCCGAGTTCTAATACAACTTGACCAGCAGATCCACCGATGTCCCTCGCACAATTCGCCGACGCCAGCTTCGCTTATCCGGGCAACGACATCCTCATCGGCGCGTCGCTGCTGATCCGTCCCGGCGACCGGCTGGCGCTGCTCGGTCCGAACGGCACCGGCAAGTCGACCGCGCTGCGTCTCTTGGCGGGAGATCTCGCAGCCGGACAGCGGCGACGTGCGGATCCTCGGCCGCGCCTCCGTCGCCTACCTGCGCCAGTCACAGGAGCTGTCGGGCGGGGGCACGCTGCTCGAGGCGCTGCTCGAGCCGTTCGCCGATCTGCAGAGGCTGCACGACGAGATGGCGGCGCTCGAGACGCGGCTGGCCGACGCCAGCGCCGACGACCTCGGCCGTTACGGCGATTTGCAGGAGCGCTACCAGCGCGGCGGGGGCTACGAGCTCGAGGCGCGCGTCAAGCGGCTCACCGCCGACGTCGGCTTCACCGAGAGCGATCTCGGTCGCGCCGTCGACACGCTGTCGGGCGGCGAGCGCGGCCGGCTGGAGCTGGCCAAGGTGCTCGTGCGCCAGCCGGATCTCTCTACTGCTCGACGAGCCGACCAACCACCTCGATCTCGGCGGCCATCGAGCGGCTGGAGTCTTACCTCGCCGAGTACCAAGGGGCGTTCGTGCTGGTGTCGCACGACCGCGCCTTCATCCGCGCCGTCTGCAGCGAGATTGTCGAGCTCGAGAACGGCAAGCTCGTCCGCTACCCCCTCGGCTACGACAAGTACGTCGTCGAGCGCGGCGGCGCGCATCGAGCGCGCGCGCAGGCGGAGTACGAGCGGCAGAAGGAGCACGTCGACAAGACCGAGGACTTCATCCGCCGCAACCTGGCCGGCCAGAAGACCAAGCAGGCGCAGAGCCGGCGCAAGATGCTCGAGAAGCTGGACCGCCTCGAGCGCCCCGACGATCAGTGGCAGCACGCCGGCAAGATCGGCCTCGCCTTCCAGACCGGCGGCGATCTGGGCGGCAAGGAGACCATCCGCGCGCCCGGGCCTGACCGTCGGCTACCGGGCACGGACGGCGCGCAACGCATCCTGCGCGACGTCACGGTCAACATCTACCGCGGCGACAAGCTGGGCATCGTCGGCCCCAACGGCAGCGGCAAGTCGACGCTGCTGAGGACGCTGATCGGCGAGCTGCCGCCGCTCGGCGGCAAGGTCGAGATCGGCAGCGGCGTGCGCATCGGCTACTTCGATCAGAAGCTGGGGACGCTCGACGAAGACCTCACGCTGATCGACGAGATCCGCTCGCGTGCGCGCCGATCTCTCGCCCGAGGCGGTGCGGCAGTACCTGGCCAAGTTTCGCTTCTTCGGCGACGACCCGTTCCGCACGGTGCGCGGCCTGTCCGGCGGCGAGCGCAGCCGGCTGGCGATGGCCAAGATCATGCTGTTCCCGCGCAACGTGCTGGTGCTCGACGAGCCGACCAACCACCTCGACATCCCGGCGCGCGAGACCCTGGAAGACGCGCTCGGCGCCTACGAGGGGACGCTGATCGTGGTCAGCCACGATCGCTACTTCCTCGACCGCATCTGCACCCGCCTCCTGGTGATCGAAGGGACCCACGTCGAGGCGCACGTCGGCAACTACAGCGACTGGCGGGCCAGGGTGAAGGAACGAACGGCGCCCGCGCCGGCGGCGCCCAAACCGGAGCCGGCGCCCAAGCCGGCCTCCGCGGCGGTCGCCACGCGCGACGCCGACAAGCGACGCGAGCGCGACCAGCGCCGTCTGGCGCGGCGCGTGGAGACACTGGAGGCGGATGTGAGCAAGCTGGAAGCTGAGCTCACCGCCGTTCGCGCCAATCTGGTCGGCGCGAACGCGGGCGACTGGCAGAAGCTGCACGCGCTGGCCGAGCGGGAACGCGAGCTCGACGCCCTGCTGGCGCGCCGAATGGCCGAGTGGGAGGCCGCCACCGCCGCCGCGCTCAATCCGAATCCGGATTCCTCCGATTGACGATCTAGAAACCTGCGCGCGGTGAAGACCTGCGGTCCCACTCTGGTTTCATCCCCCTTTCGCGCGCGCAGCATTGCATCGCAGCCGCCGGGGCCCACCTTGATCGTGTAAACTTGAGGGGTTCTCTCCGGGAGGTATCCGGATGCGGTTCGCTGGCAGGGTCGTCTGTTTGTTCGCGGTCGCCACCGGCGGCTGCGCGACACGTTCGACACCGCCGGTGAACGCGCCCGCGATGTCGACGGCCGGCGCAACGGCCACGGCCGGCGAGATTTCGGGCGTGTGGGACGCGCTCAGCCGAACGACGATCGATCAAGGGGTCGGCGCCGGCGACACGCGCATCGAGAAACAGGAGTGGCACTTCACGCAGGCCGGCAGCGCCATCAGCGGCTACTACATCGCGGCGCTGACCTTCGTCTCGGGCGATGGCCGCCCCTACGTCTGCAATCGCCTGCCGCAGTTTTCGACGACCCAGCGGTTCAACATCGCAGGGCGCGTGCGGGGCGGGCAGATCGAGATCGAGGAGAAGGAACAGCGGGCCGCCGAGCAGGGGAACCGCTGCGATCCAGGGCAGAAGCAGCTGGCGCACTACCGCGGCCGGCTGGACGGGGACGTCCTCACGTTGATGAGCGGCGCCGAGCGCCAGACGCTCTATCGCATGCGGAGCCCCACGGAGGCGGGGCAGGTGGTGGCCGACGCGGCCACGCCGGGCGATCCGACCTCGCCGCTCTCGGAGGATCCGCGCTTCCCCGAGCACGCGCCGGCAGCGGCCTCCTCGCTGAGCTCGCTCCCGCCCACCGACGTGAGCGGCATGTGGATCTGGGAGCACAGCGGCGTCGTCCCCGGCGGCGACGAAAAGCAGGAGCGCGAGGAGTGGCACGTCACGCAGGACGGGGCGAAGCTGACCGGCTACTACGATCGCGTCGTGCACCAGGTCTCGACCGACGGCCAGGCCTACCGCTGCAGCATGGCGCTCGACTTCCAGATCGTCACCCGCTACCAGTTCCGCGGCGAGGTCGACGGCAGCAAGGTGATGATCTACGAGAGCTCGTTCGAGGTGCTCACCCCCAACGCCTGCGACAACGGCAAGCGCCGCCTCGACGCCTACGAGGGTCAGGCGTCGTCCGACGAGCTGCGCCTCGTCTGGGGCGTCGGCGGCCAGGTGCTGCGCCGCCCCCGCCCCGACGTCCCCACGCAACGGTTTTAGCGGGGGCGGGCTCGCTGCCGCTCGACGTCCCCACGCAGCGGTTTTAGCGGGGGCCCCCTCGCTCCGCGCGGCGAAGCCGCGCTGCGCTCGCCTTTTTTTGACGCGAAGGCGGTGCGCGAGGCTCCGGCGCTTCTGCGGAGCCTGGTCGCTAGCCCTTGCTGGCCTTCAGCTCTTTGTCGATGGCCGCTTTGAAGGCACTCGAACGGCTGCGCGCCGACGAGGCGCGTGCCGTTGATGAAGAAGGTCGGCGTGCCGGTCACGCCGAAGGCGGCGCCCTCCTTGTCCTCGGCGTCGACCTTGTCCTTGAACTTGCCCGAGTCGAGCGCCGCCTTGAACTTGCCCATGTCGAGGCCCAGTTCCTGCGCGTACTTCTCGAGCGACGCCCGGTCGAGCGCCTGCTGGTTGGCGAACAGCTTGTCGTGCATCTGCCAGAACTTCCCCTGCTCGTTGGCCGCCAGCGCCGCCTCGGCCGCCAGGTGGGCCTTGTCGTGGAACGGCAGCGGGAACTGCTTGAAGGCGATGCGCAGCTTCCCTTTGTAGGCGTCCTCGAGCTGCCGCACCGTCGGGACCGCGCGGCTGCAGAACGGGCACTGGAAGTCGCTCCAGGCCACCAGCGTCACCGGCGCCGAGGCCGGCCCCTTGACCGGCGCGTCGCCCACCTGGACGTCGAACTTGCCGCCCTGACTCGTCGGGCGCGCCGGCCAGAGAGCGGCGACGGCGCGGCCGCCAGCGCCGCCATCTCGATCCGCTTGGTGTAGACGTCCCTCAGCGGCGTCCCCTTCTTGATGAGCGCGTCCGCCTCCTTGATCTCGTCGTCGATGATCTTCTCGAACGCCGAGGCCTCCTGGGCGCCGACCAGCTCGGCCCGTTGATGTAGAAGGTCGGCGTCCCGTTGGCGCCGACCGCGGTGCCGATCTTCATGTCCTCGGCGATGCTCGTCCTTGACCTTCGGATCGTCCCAGTCCTTCTTCAGCTTGGCGACGTTGAGCCCCACCTCGCCGGCGTACTTCTCGATGTCGGCGCGTGGTGAGCGCGGTGTTGTTCTCGTACATCTTGTCGTGGAGCTTCCAGGCCTTGTCGGGCCCCTGGCGGGCGGCGGCCTGGAACGCGGTCGCCGCGTCCATGGCGTGCTCGTGGAACGGCAGCGGCTGGTTCATCCAGACCAGCGCCACGATCCTTGCCGTACTTGTCGAGGACGCCCTTCACCGTCGGCTCGGCCCGCTTGCAGAACGGGCACTGGAAGTCGCTGAACTCGACCATCGTCACCTTGGTCGCCTTGGCGCCGCGCCGCAGATCGTGGGCGAAGGGCACCACCTTCTTCGAGCCGCCTGCAGGCGCCGCGCCGCCGCTGGGCGCCGCGCCGCCCGTCGGCTTCTGCTTGTCGTCGATGGCCGCCAGGATCGCCCCCAGGCCCTTCCCCTGCTTGGCCATGTCGATCGCCACCCGCGCCAGGTTCGGGCTTCGCGGGCAGTTGGGGTCCTTCTTGAGGCAGCCGGCGATCTTTCCCATCCCGCAGCCGCACTCGCAGTCGCGCTCATTGAGCGCCTGAAGCGCCGTCACCTTCTGTTGCGGCGTGAGCCCGTCAAAGCTGAGGCCGGACACCGACGCCGAGATCGGCTCACTTCGTCCACCCCGCCGGAAATTCGCTCTCAGAGTGATAAATCTTGGCCGGCATCTTGGTGCCGGCCGGGACCGTGTCACTGCCGCTTCCCTTGTCGGGGACGGCGTCGGCCGGCGCGCCGCCGCTCGCGCCGTGATTCCCGGTCTCGCGCCCCACCAGAAACCCGACGGCCAGATCCGGTGACCAGCGGCCAGATGGCCGCGGTCCAGGCCGGCGGCCGCGGCGAGTCGTTGTCTTGCGCCATGGTCGGCGCTTATAGCATCACTCCTCTTCGTCGTCGCCGGAGGCGGCGCGCCGGCTGGAGCCGGCGTCGAAGTCGAGCTCACCGGCGAACATGTCGCCCATCACTGACTCGACGGACTCGAAGTACCCGTCACGGCGAAGCTCCTCGCGCTCGAACTCCTCGAAGGTCCGGTAGGTCTTCTGGTCGACAAAGCGGCTCATGGGCATCCTCCTTGATTGAGGCATGGCGGCGTTGGAACCGACATGTAGGTAGATAGAATACCCGGGCTTACATGGCGTCAAATTTTCGCGCCAAATTTGCACGCTTGGCCGATACGCCCCAGCGTGTTTATCTACCGGGGCGCCCGGGTCGCATCATCATGGGAAGGGTCATTGCGGTCGCGAACCAGAAGGGCGGCGTGGGCAAGACCACGACCGCGGTGAATCTCGCCGCCTCCCTCGCGGCGGCCGAGAAGCGCGTCCTTTTGGT
This sequence comes from uncultured Pseudomonadota bacterium, assembly GCA_963723305.1. Lineage (GTDB taxonomy): Bacteria > Myxococcota_A > Polyangia > Fen-1088 > Fen-1088 > JADGRB01. The sequence continues at coordinate 1,675 of CAVRRT010000057.1, read as the reverse complement.
CGACGTCGACCCCCAAGGGAACGCCAGCTCCGGCCTCGGCCACCACCGCAGCGAGACGGGCGAGCCGAGCGTCTACGACGTGCTCGTCGGCCAGCGCGGCCTCGACGAGGTCATCCACAAGACCGACCTTCCCTACCTCGACCTCGTCCCCGCCAACGGCGAGCTGGCCGGCGCAGAGATCGAGCTGGTCCCGATGGCGGAGCGCGAGCGACAGCTGCGCGGCCCGCTGCGCGCGGCGGCCACCCGCTACGACTACGTCCTCCTCGACACGCCGCCCTCTCTGGGCCTGCTCACCTTGAACGCGCTCTGCGCCGCCGACTCCGTGCTGGTGCCGCTGCAGTGCGAGTACTACGCGCTCGAAGGGCTGACCGCGCTGCAGCGGACCATCCGCCTGGTCGGCGAGTCGCTCAATCCGGGGCTCGACATCGAAGGGATCGTGCTCTGCATGGTCGACCCGCGACAGAACCTGACCGAGCAGGTGACCAGCGAGGTGCGCGCCCACTTCGAGGGCAAGGTCTTCACCACCACCATCCCCCGCAACGTCCGCCTCTCCGAGGCGCCGTCGTTCGGCAAGCCGATCCTCCTCTACGACATCGCGTCGAAGGGGGCCAAGAGCTACCTCGATCTGGCGCGCGAGCTCCTGGCGCGGCACGCGGAGGGCGACAAGCGCAGCGACGGTAAGCCCGCGCCGGTGGCCACGGCGGCCTCCCGATGAGCGCGCCCAAACGCAACGCTCTCGGCCGCGGGCTGGCGGCGCTCATCCCGGGCGCGCCCGCGCCCGGCGCGGCGGCGATCGTCTCGCACCGGACGTCGGAGGGAACGCGGGATGGCACGCGCGACGGCACGCGGACCATCGCCATCGAAGAGATCCACCCCTCGCCCGGGCAGCCCCGCACGCGGTTCGACGACGCGCGGCTCGCCGAGCTGGCGGCGTCGATCAAGACGCAGGGGATCATCCAGCCGGTGATCGTCCGGACGCGCTCTCCGGCGGAGGGGAGCGGCTACGAGCTGATCGCCGGCGAGCGCCGCTGGCGGGCGGCGCAGCGGGCGGGCCTGCACCAGCTCCCGGCGGTCGTGCGCGACGTGGCGCCGACGCAGGCGTTCGAGATGGCGCTGGTCGAGAACCTCCAGCGCGAGGACCTGAACCCGCTCGAAGAGGCGGCCGGCTATCAGCGGCTCGTCGAGGAGTTCGGCTACACGCAAGAGCAGCTCTCCGAGCGGGTCGGCAAGGAGCGCAGCACGGTGGCGAACGCGCTGCGCCTGCTCCGCCTGCCCGAGAGCGTGCGGACCCTGCTCGCCGAGGGGCGGCTCTCGATGGGGCACGCCAGGGCGCTCTTGGGGCTCGAGGCGGCGGCGGCGATGGAAAAGCTGGCCCGCAAGATCGTCGCCGGCGAGCTGTCGGTGCGACGGGTCGAGGAGCTGGTGCGGCGCTCCCGGAGCGACGCTCACCCGCCGGCGCCCGCCACCCCGGCCGCGCGGCGCCCCTCGACCAGCGCGCGCGATCTGGCGATGCGCCTCACCCGCGCGCTGGGGACGCGGGTCGAGGTGGTCGAGGTCGGGCAGGAGCGCGGGCAGATCGCGATCCATTACCACTCGCTCGATCAGCTCGACGCGCTGCTGGAAAGGTTGATGCACTCGTGAGTGGGTCGGCGTCGCTGGAGCTGACCTACCGCTC